>NZ_LCWX01000023.1:29580-38289 GCF_001431305.1 Pseudovibrio sp. POLY-S9 | reverse complement strand
TGTTTGCAGTGAGGGTCAGCTCGTCTGCCGGACCTTCCCACATGATCTTGGTCAGAGACTGACCGAGAGCTGCATCAACTTCCTCAAATACAGCGCGCGCTTCCGGGAACGTGTCGGCAAGTTCTTTACCCATTCCTACCGTCTGGCTGCCCTGTCCGGGAAATGTAAATGCAATAGTCATTTATAAATAGCTCCGTCGCACTCTATATTGCGTCAATGTGGGCCAATCGCCTCAAATGTGGGTGGTCCACTTTGTATTCCAAGATGGGGCGGCTATAAATTCACCAAATACGTGCAAATTATGACCGCCGCCAAAATTAGTAGCACTGCAGATGCCCTATTGGTCAGCCGCTTGCACCTTCAAGAAACCCAAGGAAAACCTTGGTTGCCTGCGTATTCATCGGGGCGACATGAGCCGCCTTGCACGCGCAATGTCAAGACTGCATCTGGAAAAAAGGTCTTTTTCCCCGATAGTACTTGTCTTTTGTAGGGGATTGGCTATAAAGCCCATCTCGTTTCCGGTATTAGGCCGGAGGCTTAAAGGAAGGCAGCCCTTTGGGGTTGTAGGAGTTGAAAGATATCCGTCTTCCCGTGTCTCCGCTCTTGTGTAAACATCTTCTGGGCCTTTTTCTGAGGGCCGTTCGAAGGGGCTTTGCGCCAATACCGGAATTGTTTAACTCAGAAAGGCAATCCACATGGCGCTCTATGAGCACGTGTTCCTGGCTCGTCAGGACATTTCTACTCAGCAGGTTGAAGCCCTCGTTGAACAGTTCAAAACTGTTCTCGAAGAAAACGGCGGCAAAGTCGGCAAAATCGAAACTTGGGGTCTGCGTACTCTGACTTACCGTATCAACAAGAACCGTAAGGCTCACTACACTCTGATGAATGTAGATGCTCCACACGCGGCTGTTGCTGAAATGGAACGTCAGATGGGCCTGAGCGAAGACATTCTTCGTTTCATGACCATCCGTGTAGAAGAGCTGGACGAAGAACAGTCCGCTATGATGCAGAAGCGTGATCGCGACGACCGTCGTCGTGGTGACCGTAACGATCGTGGTCCACGTCCGGACCGTGGCGATCGCGGTGATCGTGGCCCACGCCCTGATCGTCGTCCTGAAGCACCTGCAGCGGAGTAATTGAAAATGGCTGAATCTTCTTCCGCAGGACGTCGTCCTTTCTTCCGTCGTCGTAAGACCTGCCCATTCTCCGGTGCGAACGCTCCGAAGATTGACTACAAGGACATCCGTCTTCTGCAGCGCTACATCTCTGAGCGCGGCAAGATCGTTCCTTCCCGTATTACCGCAGTATCTGCGAAGAAACAGCGTGAACTGGCTCGTGCCATCAAACGCGCTCGTTTCCTCGGCCTGCTGCCTTTCGTAATCAAGTAAGTCTTGGTTATTGGGTCAGGGTGTTTTGCACCCTGACCTTTTTCATGATCCCGACGTGTCGGGATCACGGTTGAGAGATTGATCGCGTCAGCGAGAAGCTCTCTCTAACTGCGGATCACACTTTCCGCAGGACAGCAAAGGAGATATTCCATGAAAGTTATCCTTCTTGAGCGTGTGGCTAAACTTGGCCAGATGGGCGAAACCGTAGCTGTTAAAGACGGTTACGCACGTAACTTCCTGCTGCCTCAGGGCAAGGCACTTCGTGCAAACAAAGCTAACCTTGAGCGCTTTGAAAGCGAACGTGTACAGCTTGAAGCTCGTAACCTTGAGCGTAAAACTGAAGCTGAAGCAGTTGGCACAAAGCTGGCTGGCGCAAGCATCGTTGTTATCCGCGCTGCTGGCGAAACTGGTCAGCTCTACGGTTCTGTTGCTACCCGCGATATCGCTGGTGAACTGACCGAAGCAGGCTTCAGCGTTGTTCGCTCCCAGGTTTCCCTGCGCGCGCCAATCAAGACCATTGGTCTGCACGACGTATCCATCGTTCTTCACCCTGAAGTTGAAGTTGAAATCTCTGTTAACGTTGCTCGTTCTGAAGACGAAGCTAACCGTCAGGCAGCAGGCGAAGACCTCACAGGCCGTGAAGAAGACAACTTTGAATTCGACGAAGATCTCGACGAAGACGAAGAGCTGGAAGACGGCGAAGAAAACGCTGAAGAAGCTTCTGACGAAGAAGAAGCTGAAGGCGAAGAAAAAGAAACCGAAGAATAATTTTTCTTCACTTTTCGATGAAAAAGGCAGGGTCTCCGACTCTGCCTTTTTTTATGCACTGATCTTGGCAGAATCGGCAAAGGCCCCGCTGATTCTATTCCTCAAAAAAGAGTTTGTTAATAATTGTAGTTGGGGCGAAAATCCCTGAATACGGCTGATTTTAAACAATTATTCTAAGCTTTTCTCGCGTCTAGAGAGTAGCGACTGTCAATTGGCAACCTGCAATTTTCCCCGCTGATTTAATTTTGTTAAAGAACTGGGCTTAAGGTGCGAAGGCCCCCTTTTCCTACCCGCCTTAAAGCTGTAACCAAGTTGCCAAGCGGCACGAGGGGCGGAATGAAGGGCACAGTCCAAAAATTAGAGAAGGCTAGTGAGACCATGAGAGTGGTCCCGCATAATGCCGAGGCAGAGCGCCAGCTTCTTGGTGCCATTATGGTAAACAACGAGACCTATTATCGTGTCTCGGAGTTTTTAGAAGCGCGCCATTTTTTCTTAGCTCCCCACAAGGATATCTATGACAAATGCGGAGCGTTGATTAAGGCAGGCAAGATTGCCTCGCCTATTACGCTCAAAACGTTTTTCCCGGCAGATGAGAAGATTGCAGACCTGTCTGCAACTCAGTATCTGCTGCGTCTTGCAGGTGATGCAACTTCTGTGATCAACGCAGAAGACTACGGCAAGACCATTTACGATCTGGCGACTCGCCGTAACCTGATCACCATTGGCGAAGACATGGTGAACATTGCCTATGACGCGCCAATCGACATGCCACCGTCCTCTCAGATTGACGATGCTGAGCGTCGTTTATTTGAACTGGCGGAGACTGGCCGGTCTGATGGTGGTTTTCAGGACTTTGGCAGTGCACTGACCGAAACTATTGAGATGGCTGCAGCGGCCTTTCAGCGTGAAGGCGCCCTTTCCGGTGTTTCAACAGGTTTGCGTGACCTGGACAAACTCATGGGTGGCTTGCAGTCTTCGGATTTGGTCGTTTTGGCTGGTCGTCCTGCGATGGGTAAAACGTCGCTGGTTACAAACATCGCTTATAACATTGCTGAAAATTATCAGACTGAAGAGATGCCAGATGGCACTGTTCGGACTGTAAATGGCGGCGTTGTTGGCTTCTTCTCATTGGAAATGAGTGCCGAACAGCTGGCTACTCGTATTATTTCCGAGCAGACAGAGATTTCTTCCTCCAAGATTCGCCGCGGCGACATCAACGAGATTGAATTTGAGAAGCTGGTAGCGGCGACACAGCATATGCAACACGTTCCACTTCATGTGGACCAAACAGGTGGTATTTCCATCGCGTCCCTCGTTTCCAAAGCCCGGCGGCTGAAGAGACAAAAGGGGCTGGATATGATCGTGGTCGACTATATTCAGCTGCTATCTGGTTCCTCCAAGAATCAGGGCAACCGTGTTCAGGAAATTACTGAGATCACCACCAACCTTAAAGCGCTGGCGAAGGAACTTAATGTTCCGATCATCGCGCTGTCCCAGCTCTCTCGTCAGGTTGAAAACCGTGACGACAAACGACCACAGATGTCTGACCTTCGTGAATCCGGCTCGATCGAGCAGGATGCGGATGTGATCATGTTTGTGTATCGTGAAGAGTATTACATGGGCAAAAAAGAACCGCCTGAAGGCACTCCAGAATATGAAGAATGGAGTAGCAAGATGGAGCAGTTGCGCGGCAAGGCGGAAGTCATTATCGCCAAGCAGCGTCACGGTCCAACTGGCATTGTTGATCTGCAGTTCCAGGGCGAGTTCACTCGCTTCTCCGATCTGGCAGACGACGCCCATATTCCTGACAGAATTATGGAGTAAGGCTGGTTTATCCTACTGAATTAGCGATTGGCCCGGGGTAACGCACATCAGTTGTGTAGTGCTCCGGGTCTTTCTTTTTAAATTCAGATATTTTTTGTAGGTTATTGCGCATTCAAAGAATCTGAGGGCAATCGCGTGACACATTCTGCCGCTCCTACATCTGCCCGCGCAGCTCATTCTGCTGGCGGTGCTGCAAAGCTAACCATCGACCTTACCGCTCTACGCTCGAACTGGTGTTATTTGAATGGCAAGGTGGGTGATGGCTGTACCTGCGCTGTGGTACTCAAGGCCAATGGTTATGGGACTGGTGCTACAGAAGTTGGCAAAACACTTTATCACACCGGAGCCCGTGTCTTCTTTGTTGCGCTTCCTGAAGAAGGTATCGACCTGCGCAAAGAACTGCCACACGCAGAAATCTATGTGCTGAATGGCCTCTTTCGTGGCCGTGAGAAATTCTATTACGATTTCAATCTCAAACCGGTCTTAAACAGTCTTGAGGAAGCAACTGAATGGTCTGCTTTTGCGCAAGGCCTGGATGAAGAACTGTCTGCGGCTTTACACTTTGATACAGGCATGCATCGTCTGGGCATGTCTATTGAAGACGCGCTGAAGACTGGTGAGTCGCCTCATTTCCTTAAGGACATCAAGATCGATCTGATCATGAGCCATCTTGCTTGCGCCGATACGCCTGACCACGAGCTCAACGCAAAGCAACTGGATCGTTTCCAGCGGGTTTGTGAGTTGTTTCCGGGCGCCCGCAAATCCTTGAGCAACTCTGCCGGTATTTTCCTGGGAGCTGATTACCACTTCGACATGGTTCGCCCAGGCATTGCGCTTTATGGAGGAAACCCAGTTCCTGACGACAGCAACCCGATGCTTCCAGTTGCACATGTACTGGCGGAAATCATCAGTTTGCGTGAAGTTCCCACTGGCGATCCTGTGGGTTACGGGGCTTCCCGTGTAACACCGCGAAAAAGCCGGATTGCAACCATAAATGCAGGTTATGCGGATGGTTTGCACCGACTGGTTGGCAGCTCTGACGACCAGCCTGACGGCGCACGGGTTTATATCGGCGGGCATTTTGCTCCCATCTTTGGCCGTGTCTCCATGGATATGATTGCAGTTGATGTGACGGATATTCCCGAGAAACATCTGTCACGCGGTGCTCCGGTTGAGATTATGGGCGCACATGTAAACGTGGATGAATTGGCAAACTTTGCTCAAACCATCCCATATGAATTGCTGTGTAGCCTTGGAGCACGCTATACACGCCACTATAAACGCTAGCGAGCTAAACACTGGCAGGAACCTGAATTCGATATGGCGAAACGCTCCCTTTCATTTGTCTGTCAGTCTTGTGGGGCAACCACACTCAAATGGGCAGGCCGCTGCGAATCTTGCGGTGAATGGAACACAATTCAGGAAGAGCAAGAGGCCAGCGGCATCGGAGCCGGGCCCAAGACCGCTTCGCGCTCCAAGGGACGTGTTGTTCCACTGGTTGGACTTTCGGGTGAAACCAAAGACGCTCCGAGAATTATCACAGGTGTGGCCGAGCTGGACCGTGTGACTGGCGGCGGCTTTGTAAAAGGTTCTGCTCTGCTGGTAGGCGGCGATCCCGGTATCGGCAAATCCACCCTGCTGACGCAAGCCAGCGCACATCTTGCCTATCAAGGACACAACATCGTTTACATCTCTGGCGAGGAAGCGGTGGATCAGGTGCGGTTGCGTGCAGAGCGTCTTGGTTTGCGCGATGCTCCGGTTCAATTGGCTGCCGAGACAAGCGTGGAAGACATTCTTGCCACTCTGGAAGCCAAGAAGGGTGATGAACGCGCTCATCTTGTGATCCTGGACAGTATCCAGACGCTGTGGACCGAGATGGCCGATTCTCCGCCAGGAACAGTAACGCAGGTTCGAGCTTCTGCGCAGGCTCTGGTCCGCTTTGCCAAGAAAACCGGAACAACGGTTGTTCTTGTTGGTCATGTGACGAAAGACGGCCAGATCGCTGGTCCACGCGTTGTAGAGCACATGGTTGATGCTGTGCTTTATTTTGAAGGTGATAACGCACATCAGTATCGCATTTTGCGTGCCGTGAAGAACCGCTTTGGCCCGACGGATGAAATTGGCGTCTTCGAGATGTCCGACATGGGGCTACGAGAAGTAAAGAATCCCAGTGCTATGTTCCTTAGTGAACGAAGCGCAACTGCTCCAGGTTCAGCCGTGTTTGCCGGGATAGAAGGTACGCGGCCTTTGCTGGTCGAAATGCAAGCACTTGTTGCACCCTCCCCCCTTGGCACACCACGCCGAGCGGTGATCGGGTGGGACAGCGCGCGCCTTTCTATGATTTTGGCCGTGCTTGAAGCACGCTGCGGTGTTAAGTTTGCGCAACATGACGTTTATCTGAATGTCGCTGGTGGACTGAGAATTAATGAGCCAGGAGCTGACCTCGCCGTTGCGGCAGCTTTAATCTCATCGCTTAGTGGGGTTGCTCTTCCCCTCGAATGCGTCTATTTCGGCGAAATCAGTCTGTCTGGTGCAGTTCGACCAGTTGCTCAGGCAGCTTCCCGATTAAAGGAAGCTCAGAAGCTTGGATTCGGTCAGGCGGTTATCGCCGACGGGAATATGAAAGAAGGCTCCAATGCTCTCGGTCACGTTAAAGGACTTGAGGAGCTGGGAGATCTGGTAGCAAATATTGTTGCCAGTGCACAGAAAATGGAAAACGCTTAAGGGTTTAACCTAGGCTGATTTTAACCGGCAGGCATTTTTGTTGGTTTGCCTGCCAGTCAAACAAGGGACTTGTGTCGACAGATGCCGATCACACTCTTAGACGGAATTCTACTGGTTATCATGCTGATCTCTGGCGTTCTTGCTATGATTCGCGGGTTCGTGCGTGAGGTGCTTTCTATTGCATCATGGGTCGCAGCAGCAGTCGCCGCCTATCTTTTTTATGGCAGCCTGAAACCATTTGTGTTGCAGCACGTAACCAATGACACACTGGCAACTGCCATTGCTGCAGGTGCTGTCTTCCTCGTGACATTAATCGTGGTGAGCTACATCACCATGCGCATTTCAGACTTCGTGCTGGACAGCCGAATTGGCGCGCTCGACAGAACTCTCGGTTTTGTCTTTGGCGCAGCCCGCGGCTTCCTTCTTGTTGTCGTTGCGCTGCTGTTCTTTAACTGGTTTGTACCAGAGCCACGCCAACCAAACTGGATCATGGATGCTAAATCCAGACACCTGCTGGTGACCAGTGGTCAAAGTTTGGTTGCCGCACTGCCGGAAGATCCTGAACGCGCAATTATGGACCAGATTCGTAAGCAGGGCGGCACGACCGGCTCTGCAACAGGCGCATCCAGTGATGAAGAAGCCCGTTACTCCCCAAGTGAGCGGCGCGGACTGGACCAGCTGACGGCCTCCGGCGAAGGCCGGAACTAAGCTTAATTTTGATATTTGGCCCAAGTAAGAACCAAGGAGTGATGCCATGAGCAGTGGCGTATCAAACAATTCTGCCGCTTTGAAAGAGCTACAGGCAGATTTTGACGGCGATACCCTGCACGAGGAATGCGGTGTTTTTGGCATTCTTGGACATGATGATGCAGCAGCACTGACGGCTCTGGGGCTTCATGCGCTTCAACACCGCGGACAGGAAGCTGCAGGCATTGTGACATTTGATGGCGATCAGTTCCGTTCAGAACGTCATATGGGTCTTGTGGGTGATCATTTCACTCAACAGGAAACCATCGACAACCTGAAGGGTCCGTACGCAATCGGCCATGTGCGCTACTCCACCACTGGTGAAGCTGCACTGCGCAATGTGCAGCCGCTGTTTGCTGAGCTTGATGGTGGCGGGATTGCAATCTGTCATAACGGCAACTTTACCAATGCGATGACCGTACGCCGTCAGTTGATCAAGGACGGTGCGATTTGCCAGTCTACATCTGACAGTGAAGTGGTTCTGCAGCTGGTTGCCCGTTCTCGCGAGAAAAAGATCGTAGATCGCTTCATCGAGGCCATTAGCCAGATGGAAGGTGCTTACTCTCTTGTCGCACTGACCCGTAAAAAGCTGATTGGTGCGCGTGACCCTTATGGAATTCGCCCATTGGTTCTTGGTGATCTGAATGGTGCACCGATTTTTGCGAGTGAAACTTGTGCACTGGATATCATCGGCGCGAAGTTCATTCGTGAAGTTGAGAACGGTGAGGTTGTTGTTTGTACACCAGGTGGTATCGAAAGCTACTTCCCATTCGGCAAGCGCCCTTCCCGCCCAGATATCTTTGAGTACATCTACTTCTCCCGCCCGGACAGTGTTTTGAACGGTCATTCCGTTTATGACGTTCGTAAGCGTTTTGGACGTGTGCTGGCGCAGGAAAGTGCCGTAGAAGCGGATGTGATCGTTCCGGTACCAGATTCTGGTGTTCCTGCAGCTCTTGGTTTTGCAGCCGAAAGCGGTGTTCCGTTTGAGCTTGGCATCATCCGCAACCACTATGTGGGCCGCACGTTTATTGAGCCAACACAGCAGATCCGTACGCTTGGTGTTAAATTGAAACACTCTGCCAACAGAGCGCAAATTGAAGGCAAGCGCGTTGTGCTGGTGGATGATAGCCTCGTGCGCGGTACCACCAGCGTAAAGATCGTTCAGATGATCAGGGATGCTGGTGCGAAGGAAGTTCACTTCCGACTGGCCTCACCGCCAATCAAATTTTCCGATTACTACGGCATCGATACGCCGGTT
>NZ_LCWX01000023.1:9664-29481 GCF_001431305.1 Pseudovibrio sp. POLY-S9 | reverse complement strand
CGCGAAAAGCTGCTGGCTGCCAAGTATGACCTTGAAGGCATGCGCAAGTACATTGGCGCAGATACCCTTGCCTTCCTGAGCATTGACGGCGTCTACCGTGCCATGGGCCATGAGAATGGCCGTGACAACGAGAACCCGCAGTTCACTGATCACTGCTTTACCGGGGACTATCCGACCCCGCTTACAGATCTGTCTGACGATGTGGACACACGTCAGGCTCCCCGCCTTGTAGAAACTGGTTAAGTTCAATGAGTTCGAAAAGACTTGAAGGTCGTGTTGCTGTTGTCACGGGAGCCTCCCGTGGCATTGGCTATTTTGCTGCAAAAAAGCTTGCTGAAGAAGGTGCGCATATTGTTGCGATCGCACGGACTGTTGGCGGACTGGAAGAACTGGATGACGAGATCCAGAAGGCCGGTAGCTCAGCTACGCTTGTGCCAGTTGACCTGACTGATTTCGACGCGATTGACCGTTTGGGCGCTGCTATCTTTGAACGCTGGAAAAAGCTCGACATTCTTGTCGGTAACGCCGGTATTCTCGGCCCGACTTCTCCATTGGGTCATGTGGACCCGAAGAAGTTCGATGACGTGATGAAAATCAACGTGACTGCGAACTGGCGTCTTATTCGTTCGCTTGATCCACTGCTACGTCAGTCCGATGCGGGCCGTACGGTCTTCCTGACCTCAGGAGCGCCACATAAGTGCCGCGCCTATTGGGGACCATACTCCATGTCAAAAGCGGCTCTGGAGGCGCTAGTACGCACGTATGTGAACGAAACGCAGAAGACCAGCGTTAAGTCCATGCTCATCAATCCAGGCCCGATGCGGACTGGCATGCGTGCGAAAGCAATGCCGGGCGAAGACCCAAAGACCCTGCTGCATCCTTCTGAGATCTCTGAGGACATCGTGCGCTTCTGTCTTCCAGAAAGTCAGGAAAATGGTCGCCTCTACGATTTCCCGAGCAAAGAACTGAGGGACTTCGTGCAGCTGACCAGCTAAACGGCATAAGCCTACAAATACGAAAAAGCCCCGGTGATGAGCCGGGGCTTTTTTTGCGCTATCTAAGGTGCTTTAGATGAAGCAGTTATCAGTTAGCGCTTTGGTCTGATCAAATACACCCGGACAAGCAGCAACAACTTTACAGCCGTTCATGACTGCGTTGGCGACGTCAATTTCCTGACACTTCCCGCCAGCTTCTTCCAAAAGGAGCAAACCTGCCATGCAGTCCCAGGAGTTCATGTGCTCTTCGATATAACCGATGAGACGACCAGAAGCAGCATATGCCAGCATAAGACCACCGGACGCGTTGCGGAAAAAGATCCCACCTTCATCCAGCAGTGCATCAACTGCGCTTTTGACAGCCTGATTGCGCCCACGTGCACTGAAGCCCAGACCGATTGACCCATTGGACAATGAATCGCTCGTGGACACTTTCATTGGCGTACCGTTGAGTGTTGCCCCTTTGCCTTTTTCAGCTGCAAACAATTCATCAGCACACGGATCATAAGTGACGCCAATGTATTTCTCGCCATTTTTGACACAGGCAATGATCACACACCACTGTGGAATGCCGGAGACAAAGTTCGCCGTACCGTCTATCGGGTCGATGATCCAGGTATACTCAGAAGTACCCTGTTTGGGATCACCCTCTTCTCCCACGATGCTGTCATCTGGAAATGCTTCGGCAATAGCTTTGCGAACAAGAATTTCGGTATCGCGATCGGCCTCGGAGACCATGTCCTGATGACCTTTACTCTCAATATTGAGGGTTTCCAAACGCGTAAAATATTCGTGCGCATAGGCACCAGCGCGCTTAACCAGAGCGTTGGCAAACGTAAAACGGTCTTGTGACATGATAATCCTATTAAATGTAGGGAATGCGGAAAGAGAGCGCGATTAAAAGCAGATTCAGGAAGAATTGCAACTTATTAACGGCACTGACTGATACTTCTAGAGAAAAATTCAAGTCCGCGACAGTGGTCAGAACCCTGACAGTTCCTGGTTCTCCGGGACTTGGCAAAATAAAAGGGCAGCTGACTGCTGCCCTTTTATGAAATTAAGTGAAAGCGAAATCACCTTCTCTTCTTGTGGTATGGATTGTCGCCTTTTCTGTAGGACAGACGAATGGGCGTTCCTTTGATGTCAAAACGCTCGCGAATACCATTCACAAGATAACGGGTGTAGCTCTCCGGCAGATTGTCTGGCTTGGAGCAGAACACCACGAAATGCGGTGGACGTGTCTTTGGCTGTGTCATAAAACGCAAGCGTACACGACGTCCAGACACTGCTGGCGGCGGATGGTGGATCAGAACACCTTCCAGCCAGCGGTTGAGGCCAGATGTACCAACGCGCTTGTTCCACATCTCGTAAGACCGGAAAACAGCCTGCATGAGCTTATCGAGGCCCTGCCCGTTGATGCCGGACATGGTGACAATCTCAACACCACGTAGCTGATTCAGATAGCGTGCTTGTGAATCCTTGATATGACCCCAAGCATCCTCACGATCCTCAATCAAATCCCACTTATTGAGTGCAATAACGATTGCGCGACCTTCACGGGCACACAGATCGATGATCTGCAAATCCTGCTTTTCGAAGGAGATGGTGGCATCGAGCGTTACAACAACAACTTCAGCAAACTTGATTGCGCGAAGGGCGTCCGCAACGGAGAGCTTTTCCAGCTTTTCCTGAACGCGTGCTTTTTTGCGGATACCTGCAGTGTCGAACACCTTCACATGGTGATCCTGCCATTCCCACTCAACAGAGATACTGTCGCGTGTGATGCCAGCTTCAGGTCCGGTCAGAAGGCGCTCTTCACCCAACATCTGGTTGATGAGAGTAGACTTGCCTGCGTTTGGACGGCCAACAATTGCCATGCGCAAAGGGCGTTCGAGTGTGCCAACCGGCTCGTCGATCTCTTCATCCTCTACATCAACATCTGTACGTGCTTCAGTAAATTCGGAAGAACCTTCCATCTCGTCTGCAGCATCTACAATCGGGCGCAGAAAATCATAAAGCTCGGACAGGCCTTCTCCGTGTTCCGCAGAAAGAGGAACAGGATCACCCAAACCAAGCGTGAACGCATCATAGAGACCGCCATCGCCTGCTTTGCCTTCCGCCTTGTTGGCGCAAAGAATTACAGGGGTGTCGGCTCGGCGAAGAAGGTTCGCAAAGTGCTCATCAAGCGGCATCAAGCCAGCGCGTGCATCAATAAGGAATAAGCATGCATCCGCATCCCGGATTGCTTCTTCTGTTTGAGCGCGCATACGCCCTTCGAGGCTTGCTGCCTCTGCTTCTTCCAGGCCGGCAGTATCAACGATCTTGAATCGCAGATCGCCCAAGCGTGCATCACCGGACCGACGGTCACGGGTCACACCTGGGGTATCATCAACAAGCGCTAAGCGCTTGCCTACAAGGCGATTGAAGAGCGTCGACTTGCCAACATTAGGTCTGCCAATAATGGCGACTGTCGCAGTCACGCGAATACTCCTCGTCTGGTATGCAGCATTTAGAGTAGTTCGCCTTATGCGCCCTACTCTAAGCTTTTATTTTTTAACGTATCCCAGTTTCGAAAACCGGTATCCACTTTCCGTAGGACACGTTTAGTTCAGCGCTGCAACCGCTCCGTCACTGGTAAGGACGACCATACGTCCACCAGCGACAATTGGTGATACAAATACGCCACTGGTCACTTTCCGCGATGCGGATGCCTGACCGGTTTTTGCATTCACAGATGCAAGATAACCGTTGCTGGACATGGCGATCAGCTGGCCGTTGGCCAGAATTGGACCTGCCCAGTTGACATTCTTGGCGTCGCTTTCGCCAGTTGGCAACTTGGCACTCCAGATAAGGTTGCCGGTCTTACTTGAGATTGCATGCAATTTATCATCCAACCCGATCAAGAATACCGTACCGCCGGAAACAACCGGAGTATGTACGGCACCAAAATCAGCCTCCCACAAACGCTCGCCATCTTTCAGAGCAATGCCCAGTGTGCGTCCAGCAACGGAGGTTGCAATAACCTTGTTGCCTTCAATGACCGGGCTTGCAGAAACATCTGTCAGGCCAGAGAGCGCGCGTGTACGGAAGGACCGTGCAACGGTATCGATCCATTTAGGCTCACCGCTGTTAATGTCAAGTGCCATAACCTCGCCTGAGGAAAACGGCACAACAACAGTGTTGCCTGAAATTGCCGGATTTGCAGAGGAAAGCAGGCCTGCTTGCTCTGCGATGCCAGCGAATGACCATGCCTGTTCCCCATCTGACTGGTTGAGGCCGATCACTTCATTGTCTTGTGTTACAACGACAACTTTGCCATTGGCCGCTGCTGGCGCACCGCGAACCGGTGTTTCCAGTTGCTTGGTCCAAAGGACGTTGCCACCTTTATCAAGTGCATAAACATTGCGGTATGCGGTTGCGACAAAGATCTTGCCACCGTCAAGCACGACACCACCACCTGCGGCAACTTCATTCTCGCCTTCCAGACCCAGGTTCTTTGTGAAGACCTTGGCGCCACCAGTTGTCAGAGCAACGAGGTTGCCATCCGACTTATAGACGTAGATGCGCTGGCCATCAGAAACCGGACGCGCTGCGGTGCGCGGGTTGCTGGAGCCGATACCAAAGAAGCCGGGAGAACGGACCTGACCGATGCTCGACGACCATGCAACACCACCGCTCACATTGATTGCGATGTTGCCCGGATCATTGCTCTTAGGACCAGCAGCGGTTGGCCAGGTTGACCCACCTGTCGCCGCACCGATCTTGGCATCTCCACCTGTTGCAGATGGCTTTAATGCGCCTTGATACAGTGGCTGACGGTCTCCCTCAAGAAACTCATCATCGCCGCCGAATGGATTTAGACTGGAAAGAGAAGAACAACCAGCCAGCGTCAGCGCAAGCGCGCCGGTTCCAATCAAAGCCTTCCAAGACTTTCTTTTGGTCTCGCTCACTTATTCAGTCCCCTTTTCGTCTTTGCCCAATGCAGAGGTAATTAGTTCAAGATAAATTTGTGCGCGTCCGGAAACATCTGACGGAGCGGCTGCATCATTCACAATTTCGCTGAAGCGCGTGCGAGCTGCATCCAGATTACCAGCCTTGTACTCAGCAGCGCCCAGAATTTCCAAAGCAGAAAAACGCCATGTGTTACCAGCAACAGCCAGGACTTCTGTGTGTTTTTTCACCGCGGCAAGGTCGCCGTTATCCAGCAGCAGATAAGCAGCCCGGATGTTGGCGAGGCCCTTGTAAATGATTGGTGTGGCACTGTCAGCGGCGACCGCTTCAAAAGCCTTGATGGCTTCGTCAGGTTTATCTTCCAGTACCAACTCGGTTCCAATGCGCATCTTGGCCATCATAGGATAACCGCCAATGCTGCCTTCCATGGAAACGAAAGCTGCCTGTGCTTCGGTGTAGTTGCCTGCGTCTGAAAGCTTGATAGCCTCCAGAAATTCAGTGCCTGCAGCCTGAGACTGTTTGTTCTGCCAGTACTCATAGCCGCGAAAACCTGCGGTACCTACAACGATAAGACCTGCTGTCAGGTATACAACCGGAGCAAAGCGCTTCCAAAGCTTTGAAAACTGGTCGCTTCTTACTTCTTCATCGACTTCGCGAAAAATGTCGGACATAACTTCAAATGTTCCTGCAGCAACGATTCTTAGGTTCGTGGTATCCCAATGGGCGGCGTCACATTAAAACTAAGAGAGCCGCAGGCAAACCTCTTTCTCTACCTCTTTCAACCGATTAGTGGCTTTATTAGGGCAGTGAAAGAGTTTTCCCTGCCAACATTTACAAGTGTAATTGCCAAGAGAGACCACTTTGATGTCTGTCTTGAAACCTTACCCCATGCAAAAGGTCAAGCTATGATCGGTACCCCGATCAAAATTGCATGTAGTTTCCACACGAACAGGCCGTAGAAAATCAAACCGAGGCCTACGGAAATCACATCGTTTCGCGTTGCGTTTGGGTAGTCCCGACTTGGTGGATTGATACGCTCGCGGCGGGCAATGGTAATTCTTACAAGAATTGCCCAGATCAAAAATGAGCCAAACAACAGCACAGAGTAAGGTTCACCGTTTGCAAACAAGTGAGCCACAGCCCAAAGCTTTGTTGCATTGATCAACGGGTGCTTGGTGACGCGTGTGATATTACCTTTCAATTGAGAGGCAAAGAAGAGTGGAAAAACAGGCAGCATCAACAGCATGGTGACGTGACGGCCCCAGCTTGGTGCGACATACCATGGCGCATAATCACCATTCCAGGCGGTACCGAAGCCATAGACGATTGCGACCAGAGCACCCAATGAAATGAGCGTGTACAGTCCGCGATATCCGTTGAACGACAGACGTTGAACCAACGTGTCCCGAAGCGCCGAGAACGACGGGATCAAATGCACCGCAAAAAATGCGGTGAGGCCTGAAATCAATAATGCCATAAATTGTTCTCCCCCAAGATCAATTGAGGGCAAAGGTATTTCACAGAGTGCTTAATTGCAAAACAATCTTTGGATCAGTCAAAATACTCAGCCTAAAGCAAAACCGGGTGCGCAACTGATCAGTCACGCACCCGGTTTTGCTGAAACACTCGCGATTTGAGAGTTTGCTTAAGTCAGGATCGGCATACCGATCAGCAGCGCATGTAGTTTCCAGACAAACAAACCGTAGAGGAGCATGCCCAACACAACGCTGATGATGTCATTGCGCAGAGCGTGTGGGAACTCTTCGACTGCAGTGTTTTTGCGATTGAATTTCTTCAAGGAGATCCGCGCCCAGATCGCCCAGACAAGAAAGCCACCGAACAAAGCAACGGAATATGGCTCACCATTGACCAGTAGATGGGAGATTGCCCAGATCTTTACCGCCAGAATAACGGGGTCTTTGGTCCACTTGGCGATGTTACCGCGAATAAATTTTGCAAAAACCAGAATGAAGACTGGTAAGAGCAACGTCATAGCCAGATGACGTAGCCAGAATGGCGTTACGTACAGCGGAAACAGGTCTTCCTCACGCGCCAGAACGAAGCCGTAGATCATGGAGAAAAGGCCTGTCAGCACGATCAGTGAGTAAATCGCCCGGTATGGTTTCAGTCCAATGCGCTGAACGACTGAGTCACGAAACCCAGGAAAAGATGGGACGAAGTGAATTCCCAGAAAGATGAATAGCCCAACTAATAACAGCGTCATCGAGTGACCCTTTAGATTTGTATTTTACGTTAAAGCCCCTAGATAGGCTTGTGCACTGTGACCATACGCAGTGAAATATCAATAAGCCTGATCGTCCCTGCGTAAGGTGTTTTATACATTTACCCAATTCTTTTTCGCAGAACCCTTGAGCTCATGCTGCTTTTCTCGCTAAATCAGGGTGAGTTGTTTATCTGCATATATCATAACTTGACTGTTTGACTCCTATATTTGCGCAAGATCTAAGGTTTCACAAACAGAAACAGTGCCTGGAAAGTTCTATGTCCGAAAGTGACAGTGCAACAGAAACTAGTGAACGTCGCCGCGTTCGCCGTCGGCGTACGCTTAAGGAAGGGCGCATTGTTTTCGCGAGCCAGTCGATGGTTTTCGACTGTGTTATTCGAGATTTGTCCGATTTTGGTGCCCGCTTGAAGATGGAAACAACGATCGATATTCCCGATGAGTTTACACTCTATCTGGTTCACCTGCGCCAGCGCGTGCAAACCGAAGTCCGCTGGAGGACAGCGGATACACTGGGTGTAGAGTTTGTGGGCGAAAAAGAAACTGTTTCCAGCCTGATGAAAATCTAGTCCACTCCCTTAAACGCCCACTATGTTGGGCGTTTTGTTTTGCTTGCACAGTTTCTCAATTCGCGCTCATACTGACTACCTGAAGGTTTGGGCGGGAGATGATCTGATGACACTGGCTCTCAATGATGCAGAGACGTTACTTCTTGCACGAAAGGCGGAACTGACAGAACTCACTGCTATCTCTGAGGGAGACCGTGCAACGGTTGCGCTTGACCAACAGTCCGTTGGCCGCCTCTCCCGCATGGACGCTATACAACGGCAAGCGATGGCTCAAGCCAATGACCGCCAACGCGCCAGAGAACTTCAGCGGATCGATAGCGCCCTGCAGCGGATCAAAGAGGAGGAGTACGGCTTCTGCCTTGAATGCGGAGACGACATTCCCGAAGCCCGACTACGCGTAGACCCAGCCGCTCTTTACTGTGTGAGTTGCGCAAAGCTGTTTGGGTAGCGTTCAACAAAAAACCTCACGTCACAACCAACACATTCTTTTTTAGAATGAAAAGCCAAGCTTTCAGATCTTTGTTATCTTTTTGAACACTTTCAAAAGATGTACTAATTTGGTGCCCAAACCAATCAGCAAAAACGTAAGGCATAACGTTGGGTTTCACCCCAAAGGGATCCATTTCTCCTGCCCATTGAGGTCCATGAGCATTGGTGTGTTCAATGATCACAACGCCACCCTGGTGGATTTGGTTGAGCCATGTTGTCAAAGCTTTGCGGGGGTTCCAACCTTGGTCCAATGAGTTGGAGTAAATGAAATCGAATTTATTCTTCCACTCTTCTTTTTCATCATGAAAATCCCACTCAATTGAGCGCTCAAATTGCTTTGCAGTAGGAGAAATATCAGTCCCAAAAACATCAAACTTGTCATCTTCAGACAAATAATTCTGCTCAAAACCATTTCGAGAACCATGACAGATACCGGAAAAAGATCTTTTTGATACTTCTTTGGATACGATATCTTTGACGAGCGTCAGCGTTGTCTTATCAGCCCAGATATTTTGCAACTTTTTCTTATTATAAAAAATTTGCGTTTCTTTATATGTCTCATAGGAGTCATACTGGTGCAGATAAAAATCCAAGTCGTTCTTGGGGTTATCTAACTT
Organism: Pseudovibrio sp. POLY-S9; assembly: GCF_001431305.1. Classification (NCBI taxonomy): domain Bacteria; kingdom Pseudomonadati; phylum Pseudomonadota; class Alphaproteobacteria; order Hyphomicrobiales; family Stappiaceae; genus Pseudovibrio; species Pseudovibrio sp. POLY-S9. Next base: position 20,618 of record NZ_LCWX01000023.1, on the reverse strand, counting down.
AGCCTTTTTTTTCTTTTTAAATAGACGCAGAGTTGGCATTGTCATTGAAGTATCCACCCTTTGGCGAGTTCAACAGTTGGCCAGATCATCCCACTCATCATATCGCTTCTCAAACCACATGATTTTGGACTAAGTCTGTTGAAGGGCTGATACCCTGAGGATTGGGCATCGCTTAACCTTCACGCGTCTTGCATACTAACGCACTCGCCAAATTGTACTGACACCCTTCTTATTTTCTCTTGCCCAGACAAGATCAAACTCTGAAGCCATCATTGAGAGGCCGTCTGTCTTACGGCGTAGGTCGAGGTAGATGATGCTCTGTTTTCTGGTAACTTGCTTCAATGTTTCAAAATACGTTGAAATTGGAAAATGCCAACCGTAAGCGAGAAAAGACACAACGACATCAAAAGTACCATCAGGAAACGCGTTATGATCCAAATTGATAAGACTGACGTTTTCAGGTGCAATCCCATTGAGCTGCAAATTTTCGGCTGTGCGCGTCAGGTCGTTGTATATTTCTGCATGAAGCTTAAAACCATATTTGATTTCTGTGTCTTTGCCATCTTTGTCTAAGCCGACGAAACAATGATCCGCCCCATAAAGCTCCTTTAAAACGAGCAGGCCAAATCCGAGGCCGCAGCCGATATCCAGAAAACGCCCTTTCGCAGCAAGACCCGGGACGTGATCCTTCAACATTCGGACAGCTTTGGCAATGTGTTTTCGGTATAGATGGAGGACTGCGTCTTCATCTTTGCCAATCAAATCGGTTCGCTGGCAAAGCAAGAGTTCTCTATGCTGCTCAGTTAGATACAACTCGGCATCAGGTAAATCCATTAACAACTGCCTCCACATACCAAAACATCAGATAGTATGAACGAACTTATGAAATTGGAAATCCGCGCAAAATTGCAATCCGAGTTGATCACTAGATAAGAAAAAACCGGGAAAGTTGCCCTCCCCGGTTTCTGATAAGTTTATTCCCACTCAATGGTTCCTGGAGGCTTTGAGGTCACATCATAGACGACGCGGTTGATACCGCGGACTTCATTGATGATGCGGGTTGCCGCCCGGCCAAGGAATTCCATGTCATAGTGATAGAAATCTGCAGTCATGCCATCAACCGAGGTCACTGCGCGCAGGGCACAGACGAACTCGTAGGTGCGACCATCGCCCATAACGCCAACGGTTTGAACTGGCAGCAGAACAGCGAATGCCTGCCAGATGGCGTCGTAGAGACCAGCTTTGCGGATTTCATCCAGATAGATGGCATCTGCCTGACGCAGGATATCCAGTTTCTCACGCGTGATACCGCCCGGACAGCGGATCGCAAGACCCGGACCTGGGAATGGGTGGCGTCCAATGAAGCTGTCTGGCAGACCTAGTTCGCGACCAAGATCACGAACTTCGTCCTTGAACAGCTCACGAAGTGGCTCAACCAGCTGCATGTTCATGCGCTCTGGCAAGCCGCCCACATTGTGGTGTGACTTGATGGTCACGGATGGACCGCCCGTGAAGGAAACACTCTCAATCACATCAGGATACAACGTGCCCTGTGCGAGGAAGTCTGCGCCGCCAAGCTTTTTCGCTTCTTCTTCGAAAACTTCAATGAAGAGCCTGCCGATGGTTTTGCGTTTGACTTCCGGATCGCTCTCGCCTTCCAGCTGACCAATGAACAGATCAGCAGCATCCACATGAACCAACGGGATGTTGTAGTGATCACGGAACATGGACAGGACCTGCTCCGTTTCACCCATGCGCATCAAACCGTGATCAACATAGATACAAGTGAGCTGGTCGCCGATTGCTTCATGGATCAGCACTGCTGCAACAGAACTGTCAACACCGCCAGACAAGCCGCAGATGACTTTTTTGTCGCCAACTTGCTGACGAATACTCTCTACCGCCTGCTGGCGGTATTCAGCCATTGTCCAGTCGCCTGAGCAACCTGCAATCTTATGCGTAAAGTTCTCGATGAGCTTCGCACCATCGGGAGTGTGAACCACTTCTGGGTGGAACATAACACCATATTGCTTTTTGGCTTCATTTGCATAAGCAGCAAATGGTGCACCTTCAGAGGTTGCAATTGCCTCAAAACCTTCGGGCAGCTCGACAACACGGTCACCATGGCTCATCCAAACCTGATGTTTGGAGCCAATTTCGTCCCAAACCCCATCAAATAGTGGGCTTTTCCCTTTAATTTCAAGGAAGGCGCGGCCAAACTCGCGATGATCAGAGCCTTCCGCTTTGCCGCCATTCTGGACACAAAGGGTCATCTGACCATAACAGATTCCGAGGACAGGAATGCCTGCCTCGAATACGATCTGGGGTGCGCGTGGGCTCCCCATTTCAGTCGTGGATGCCGGACCACCTGACAGGATCACCGCCTTTGGATTCATCTCCTTAAAAGCAGCTTCTGCAGACTGGAACGGAACGATCTCGGAGTACACACCAGACTCGCGCACACGGCGCGCGATCAGCTGAGTGACCTGAGAACCAAAATCAATAATGAGGATGCGGTCTGTCATGCGCAGCTTCTACTCTGTGCGCATTGATTTGGAAAGGTCTTTTACGCGGAAAAATCGAGGTTCCGTTAAGGGCAGATGATGTTTTTCTGTGTGCTTTGTCCGAAGGTCCAGTCAGCTACAATATCGACTGCTCGTGTTCTTCGATACGGCTCATCATTTGCCCCAATCTGATGCGCTCCTGCACATCTAACTGTGGCAGTAGATTCTTCTCAAGCTGTTCAAGTTGGGCCTCAAGAGCTCGCAAAACAACGCGTCCATCTTCTGCCAAGTTCAAACGGACAAGGCGACGATCTCGAGGGTGCTCATGTTTTTTGATAAGATTTGCTTCTGACAGGCGCTTTACAGCACGCGATACAGCCACCGTATCCAGTCCAATAACTGGCCCCAGCTCTCGTACAGACACCGCACCCATCCGCTCCAGTGCACTCAGTACGAGCCACGAGGGAAGCGATAAACCATATTGCTTCTGTAAATGCTCGGAAAGCCGGCGCTCAATAAAGCGGCCAGTCGCGATGATGCGCAGAGGCAAATAGTTCAACAACTCGACGTTATGTTCGTCTTCAAACAAACTTGCCTGTGTCGTTATTTTCGCACGGTATTTCTCCGCCATAACCCTTTGCCCTGCGTCGGATGCTTTGCTTCATTCCATTGACCGATAAGAAAACGGAAAATGGTTAAGCTGTCTTGAATATTGGTGATTTTTCCCAGGCACTAGCCCCTGAATGTGGTTTTGATGCGTTCAATATCATCTATCCACGCCTTCCTTCAGGATCAACCCGTTCCACCTTTGACGCTGATTTGCCAACCGCTTAGGCTTCATCGTGCATAGATACGAATTTGATTCGCAGAATTGCCTGTCAGCAGATCCATCCGAATGGATCTACGGGCGGCACTGCCCAACGAGGGGGTCCGTAAAAGATGACAGAGACACTGCGCGGTACACCGGACACTAACGCCCGGCAAGAAAAAATCAATGCTGCACTTGATGCTATTGCCTACCTGGAACAGGACGAGCGCTTTGATGAAGTGATCCCAGTCTATCAGGATCTTGTTGGACGCTACCCTGATGACGTAGAGCTTCTTTTCAAGATGGCAACGATTATGTTGCGCAATGGAGATTTGCGGGAATCTGTCGCCCATTTGCGTAAAGTGTTGTTCATGAAGCCAGAACACTTGGCTGCACGCTCCAACATGGGTAATGCGCTGCTTTTGCTGGGGTATCTGGAACAAGCTAAAGAAGCCTTTGATGCGGTGGTGGAAGCTGAGCCGGAGAACCGGAATGCGCTTTATGGGCTTGCAACCATTTTGATCAAGATGCATGGGCATGCAGAAGCAGAACCGTATGCCCGACGCCTTGTTCGACTGATCCCAAACAGTGCCCCTGCTCTTTCACTTCTTGGCGATGCTTTGAGTGCGGAGACCAAGGCGGAAGCGGCAACCCTGAACTATCGGGCTGCGCTCAGAGTTGACTCACAATATGTTCCTGCTCTGGTCGGCCTCGCAAAGCTGCTCATCATTCGCAAAAAGAGTGAGGAAGCACTGGCGCATCTGGACAAGGCTCATGACCTGCAGCCCCGCAATGTCGAAGTGCTTGTCGCAATGGGGCACGCGTACTTGCTGGAAGAAAACACCTCCAGTGCAGTAGAGAGCTTTGAGCTGGCTCATGCGTGTGAACCTGAGAACGCGGCTGCGCTCGTTCATCTGAGCATTGGCAAGCGCAAACTTGGTCTTGTTTATGCCGGAGTTTATCACGCGGCTGCCGCATGGCGGCTTGCACCAGGCAATAAGCAAGTCAGCAACGCACTTGGCGCAGCTCTTGCCGCAGCTGGTGCCACTGATGCCGCTCGCGATGTCTTGACCTCTTCATCCAGAAACAGTCAGTTTTTGGATGCGACTGAAGCAGCGATCAAAGAGGTCGAATATCTTGCTGAGCAAGGTTATGAGCGGCCTGTTCGTGAGGAAAAAGTTGCACCTGAGCCTTCAGAGCACAGCAAAAGCATAGAAGCCAGAGCTTTGGAAGAGGCCGGTGAAAGCGTATTTGAGGCACAGAGTGAAGATGCCGCTTCTGAAGAGCTGGCGGAAGATGTCGTCAAGGGTAAATCTGAGGTACCTGATGAGCATGAAGAGAAAGCCTCCAGCTAATCACATGGTTTGTTTGCCGTTTCGAAGCATGTCGCATTTCATATGCGACATGCTTTTTTATTAAAGCCAAGGTGCTGATATCAAATACGTTCCATCATCGCGATGAAGAAGCCATCAGTACCGGTATGATAAGGCGTCAGAGTGATCATACCGCCATCCTTAAACAGTGGACGACGGGATGCTATTGCACCAAAATGCTCTTCCCAAACCGGCGCCAAATCAACAAGCTTGAAGTTAGCGTGTTTTTTAAGGAAGGCTTTGACTTGCAACTGATTTTCCGCTGGCACCAAAGAGCAAGTTGCATAAATCAGCTTGCCACCTGAACGCACAAAGCGTGTCGCAGTTTCCAGAACCTGAGCTTGATCTTCAACACGTCCATTTAGAGCGTTTTCCGTTACACGCCACTTGGTATCTGGCCGACGACGCCATACGCCAGTACCTGAACAAGGAGCATCCACGAACACGCGATCCATCTTGCCTTCGCAGATATCAAGAGAGCCGGTTTGCGGGTCAATCGTCTGGATATTTCGCACCCCTGCGCGGGCCATACGGTCATAAAGTGGCGCTAGACGCGTCTTATGGGCATCATAAGCGTAGATCTGTCCTTTGTTCTGCATCTGCGCAGCCAAAGCGAGGCTTTTACCGCCCCCACCTGCACATAGATCCAAAACCTGTTCACCCGGCTGAGCACCTGACAGGATAGATGCGATCTGAGAGGCCTCATCCTGCAATTCAAACCAGCCTTTGCGAAAGCTCTCTTCGGCCTGAACGTGAGGTGATTTGCGCGGCCCAATTACAGGTTCAAGACGAACGCCTACAGGAGACAAGCCACTTACTTCTGGATTAAGGTGAGACAAACGCTTGAGGACTTTTTCCTGCGAGCTTTTGACAGTGTTCACGCGCATATCAATCGGCGCACGTTCAGAAAGAGAACGCCCAACTGCCAGCGTCTCGTCACCAAAGTTATCCTGAAAGTGCGACCAGAGCCATTCCGGAACATTTGCTGAGATCTGGTCGTTATCGCCGACTTGCTTGTTTTCAATCAATGCGTCACGTTCAGCGTCTGATAGCGGTTCTGGTGCGTGACGGTCTTCTTCCATCACCTGCTCCAGCTTTTCCACCTGATTGCCCCAGCCCCAGATGTAGGTTGCTAAAACAAGCGCGCGCGCACTGTCAGATCCCATCGCCTGAGCATGGGAGAGTTTGTGGCGCAGTGCATCAAACACCAGATTGCCGATAGCAACCCGATCACCGGATCCTGCAAACCTATGCTTGTTGCCCCAGTCCTTCAGGGCTTCCTGCACAGGACGGCGGCGCTCATTAATCTCTGTCAGCACTTCAATTGCAGCCGCAATTCGTCCACCGTCGCGCATGAATGATCCTTAATTCCGTGAATTCTATTTTACGATTTATTTGTTTGGCTTTGCAGCGTGTATGCCAATACTCAAGGCTTTTCAATAGTGCATAGCATGTGTGAGGCAAACCTCACATCAACTCATTCAACAATTTCTTGGTTGTTGCATAACTCATATATGTTGAATTTAGCAGATAACAGTAAAAATACAGATATTTACGGCCTGCTTCCGCTACCTCATGACACATAGCATATTTTAATAAAAACGTAGATCCTGCCTCGCAACTCATCAGATCACTGTAAACAATGCGTGTTGCGTTTCATGTTTTATCAGGTCTCCATCTTTCTGCTTGGCAATGCAATATTGTATTTCCTGAAAGCAGACCTCATCGGTGCTTCGATTGCATCCAACTCATCAGTTGGTTTGAAGCAGAACCACTACGTGTTTGCAGCAGGCGCATTTACCATGGATGCGTTGCTCTCTTCGGTTCTGACACTGGGATGCCTTGCTCTTCTGGAACTGGCATCTTCTGTCTCGGCAACATGGTATTACTCAGTGGTGTGCCTTTTGACATATTTAAGCATCCTGAGCTTCTTCACTCTCAGAATTCACCGATAACTACGACATAAAAAATGGCTCACCCGAAACCGGAATGAGCCATCTAAATATTAGCATTTGATTGTTATCAGGCGCTTTTTACATTGCGCAAGAAGCTTGCAATGTTGTCCCGCAACAGGTCTGCTTGCTTATTCAGGATCTGAGAGGATGACAGAACCTGACTTGCAGTTGCGCTGGTTTCTGATGCGGCAGATGATACACCCGCCATGCTTTCAGCAACATTTTGAGTGCCTACAGCTGCTTGCTGCACGTTCTCACTAATCTCAGTGGTTGCTGCCCCCTGCTGCTCAACAGCAGCTGCGATAGTTGCTGTGATATCATTGACGTCAGACATGGTTTTGGTGATCGCGCTGATTGCGCCAACGGCTTCCTGAGACGAATTCTGAATGCCTACAATCTGGCTGGAGATTTCTTCGGTCGCCTTTGAGGTCTGATTGGCCAACTCTTTCACTTCAGCTGCAACAACAGCAAAGCCCTTGCCAGCTTCGCCGGCACGAGCTGCCTCAATGGTCGCATTCAGAGCCAACAAGTTGGTTTGCTCTGCGATCGCTTGGATGAGTGTGACCACTTCACCAATACGCTGCGCAGCACTATCCAGACTGGAGACTTTATCATTTGTGACCTGGGCCGTAGATGTAGCATCTGCGACGACTTTCTGAGTCTGACCGACCTGGCGACTAATCTCATCAATGGATGCGGCCAGCTCTTCTGCTGCCGACGCAACCGTTTGTACATTGGTAGACGCTTCCTCAGAAGAGGCCGCAGCCGTTGTTGACTGCTCAGTGGCATGCTCAGCGATACCGGTCAGTGCCTTTGCAGAGACTTCCATTTCAGTTGAGTTATCCGCGACTGTCGTCAGACTTTCCTGAATGGTCTCATCAAAGTCTGTAATGAGCTCATCAATATGCTTTTGGCGAAGTGCACGGGCTTCCTGCTCCTGTTCGGATTCACTTTGCAGATTCATGCGCTCAACTGCATTGCTGACAAAGACTTCCAAAGCCTTCGCCATCTGTCCGATCTCGTCTTTACGGTCAGTGAAGGCAACGGGCTCATCTACATTGCCCTTTGTCAGAGAGTTCATCCGTGCAGTGATACCGACAACAGGTCTTGCAATGGAAGAGCCAACAAACCAGAGAACGACGACACCAAAGGCAAGGCAGATAAGCGCCGTAATGATAGCGTTGTTTCGTGTTGCGTTGGCAGCTGCGAGCAGTTCTGACTTATCCACGGAGACAATTGCGGACCAGACCTGCTCTGTACCACGCAGTGTCAGCGGATAGGTCGCTATTTCCTTATCACCAAGCTCAACAACAGTTGGCTGCGTACCTGCCTCAGTGAGGAGTTGAGCAATCTCTGCTGGGATTTCTTCGCCTTTCAACTCCGAATTGGAGTGAGCTACCCATTTGCTATCGTTGCTAACGAGGCCGACAAACCCACTTTTGAATTTTCTGGAAGCTTCCAGACTTGCGATCAAGCCGTTGAGGAACACGTCGCCAGTGATAACACCAATTGCATTACCATTGCTATTGAAGACAGGTGACGACATGGAGACAGCCATTACGGTGTCCCCTTGTGATTCAAAACTGTACGGCGGTGTGACAACGTCATGCCCAAGCCTGAGGGGAAGACCATACCAGCTATCAGCATCAGCTTCGTCCGCACCTGCAATACGCCACCCAACGTTGCCATCCTTGCGAGAGAAGTAAGGTGAGAAACGGCCGGTTTTCCCAGAGTAGTCCTGACCAGCGTGACTAGCATCTTCGCCAATCATATTTGGCTCGAAGGAGGTGGTCAGGCCATCAATGGACGGATTGTTGGCAAAGAAGTCTCGGGCGATCTGGGCGATCTGCTCACGAGTTAGATCGGCATGGCGCAGTGTTTGCTCGAGTTGGTCTGCAAAACTTGCCGTGATGATTTGTGCTTCACTAATTGTTTGATTGGCCAGATCTGCTTGAACCTGGGCATTCTCAATAAGTAATTCCTGACCGGCCTCTTCTGAGGAATTGGACATAAGGACGGAAACAACTGTGATAAGTGCAATAAAGCCAAGCAAAAACACGGCATTCGCAGCGGCGAATATCCTTAGGCGCAGTGACATGATTATTTTCCATTGAATTAGTTCAATTTATTCTCAACCTCTCTATCCCTGAAAAATTAATTGCAACTTAAGTCTAGTTCTTTTCAAAGGAAATCTAGTAATACATTTTGACGCACTCAACCGGGATCTATTTAAACCATTGCATTATATAAATTAATTGCCTCAAACGAATATCTGATCAATATACAAAAATAAATTCTCTACGTGAGTTCACTTTGGATATAGGTGAATATTTATATTCGATATGCACGCATCACATATCTAAAAAATCAACTATGGCGCGCATTTCGATACTTCAAATTACTTTGCCGGCGAAATTTAATCTAATATATTAGCTCAGTTCCGCGCCTTTACAGCACTAGGCCAAGAAGCGCAATTACACCCACACTGCAGGTCAGATCATCTATCTACCTTCTAAATGGCCGTTTCGGCCGTGGCTATGACAAAGCGCCAGCTGAACTGTAGCCAACCATCCTCACCATCTCAAGGCTGGAACATGCTGCTCGTTCAGCGAGAAGCAATCAATCTTAGAACCCTTTCAACCCACATCACGGGACACCCAAATGGCAGATGCAGGCGGCGGCGCAGTCGGGCAACTCAGAGCCTTTGTAGAGTGTATTGAGCGCCTCGAAGAAGAAAAGGCCATCCTCGCAGATGACATCAAGGACGTTTACGCAGAAGCCAAGGGCAACGGCTTTGACGTGAAAGTCATGTGCAAAATCGTATCCCTTCGCAAACGCAAACCTCATGAGAGCGAGGAAAAAGAAGCGATCCTCGATCTCTACCTCGACGCCCTCGGCATGACAGGTCCTGTCGCGGAGAATGCTTAAGCATGACAGAGCCGATGAACTTCATTCCGTTGCCAGAGGGCAACTACATCAACCTGACACCCCCGGCCTCCTCCAGGATCACCTGGCGTACTCTGGGCATTGTGTTGGGCCACGTGGCTGCCCTGCACAATCTGACGGATACGTTCCTTTCGCAGGCGCAGTTCAACATAATGGCAGCGCGGTTCACACCGCGCGCTCTCCGGCCCTTGATGATGACGACCGGCCTACAGGTCATCCTGGCGCATCTGGCTTACACGGAAGCTGAATGCGATCAGGCTCAAACATTGGTGCACCGTCCAACCGGTGGCCTGTGTGAGCTGGCAAAAGCTTTGAGTGAGCTCATTCCGCGTCCGGACAAGCTAAGCATGGTTGAAACCGCCAAGCTGGAGGAGATCCGCCGAGCAGCGGTAACGACCACCCTCAACCAACTCTCCCGCAGAAGCATGTCAGGCCCAACCCTGCCGTCAACCTCCACCATCATACCCCAAAGCCCTGAAATGGCCGCTCTGGACTGGGCGGAGATGATGGAAGAGAGCTGTGCAAACTTCCAACCGAAAGGGGTAGCCGCATGAACCCGATCGAACTTCTCACCACAGCAGAAGCCGCAGACCACCTGAGAATTTCCCCGCAAACCCTAAACATATGGCGCTGCAAGGGAACGGGACCTGCGTTCTGCAAAATCGGGCGCACCGTACGCTACACTACTGAAGCGCTTCAAGAGTACCTTATCCAAAACACCTGCAGGCACACGGGAGGTTGAAACCCTCCCCTACAATCAGTCGCGTGAAACAGCATCCAGAACAAGGAGGCCAATCCAGGGAAAACCAAAGCTCTGGAAGTACTTAAGAAAATCAATACTGAAATTTGCACAGATTTACACCGAATGACTCATACATGTAAAATATACGAAGAACACCCTTACCTAATATAAGTAATGATTAAATATATTAATGAATACTATTTATGTAAATAAATATTGCAAGAATCATATTTAATTTTATACTTACATGATTGCTTTTATATTAAAGGATGTAGAAAATGTGTAAATTATGCATGATGAATCAACTACATGTAACTGCAGAAAGCATATCCTACAACTCAAGCGTAACGGAGCAAAAAGCGGCCCTCAGCGCGCAAGCTGCCGATCAGGTTACAACACAGGTCGAAGTGGCGGATTTCTTAGCAAATACTCTAGTCTTGAATGAGGGAGAAGATGCTGACGCAGGGCCGTCGACGCAATACCTCATTGCCGCAGGGGATAGCTTTTCAGGTACACTTGAAACCAATGGGGACCGCGACTGGGTGGCGATCGACCTTAGTGCGGGATCAAATTATACGATCAACCTTAATGGGAGCGGAGCTGCGCCGGTTACAGATACTTATTTA
>NZ_LCWX01000023.1:0-9567 GCF_001431305.1 Pseudovibrio sp. POLY-S9 | reverse complement strand
GAATATACGATGCCTCCGGAAACCTAGTTGCGTTTGACGATGACGGCGGGTCTGGTTTAAATTCATCTTTAGACTTCCTGGCATCCACGTCAGGCAGATTTTACATCAGCGCCGCTGCCTACTCAGATGGGCAGACCGGAAGTTATACTGTCAGTGTGGAGGAGACCTTGCCTCCATCACCGCTGGATGCGCTCGATTGGGGTAGTTCAGCTGTAGATACAACAAATATTTCTGTCTACTTTGCGCAAGCTGGTGAAGTTTTTGATGGCCAAAGTTCAGATGGCTGGACGCAGGCGCAGATTGATGGTGCGATGGCGTCGTTAAACGACTTATCGCAAGGGACAAATCTCACTTTTTCGGTAGCAAGCAGCTCAAATAATGCAGAGTTTAAATTTCTAACATCTGCCTTTGGCGGCAGTACTTATGCCTATATGAATCCTCCGAGTGAAGCAAATCCAGGTGTAGCCGTTTTCAATACCTCTAATATGAATTTAGCAAACCTAGATCCAGGCTCACTTGAGTACTTTGTGTTTCAGCATGAAGTTGGTCATGGACTGGGTATGTCGCACCCTCATGATACTGGGGGCGGTTCCAGTGTGATGAACGGGGTTTCTAGCTCACGCGGGGATTACGGTGATTTCAATCTCAATCAAGGTATCTATACCATGATGAGCTATAATGTCGGCCATGCAGAGCTTTATCCGGAATGGCCGAGTGATTATGGCGCGACGGTGGGCCCTATGGCGTTCGACCTGGCGCTTCTTCAGGAGAAATACGGAGCAAAAGACGCGAATATAGATAACAATACATATCTCTTACCAGAACTTAACGGTTCGGGCACACTTTATTCGTGCATCTGGGACACTGGCGGCATCGATACAATCGCGTATACGGGCTTCAGCAGCGTCAATATCTCGCTTGTAGCCGCTACTCTTGATTACAGCAGCACAGGCGGTGGTGTACTCTCCTATGCAGAAGGTGTGCGCGGAGGGTATACCATCGCCAATGGCGTTGAGATAGAAAATGCTTCTGGTGGCGCTGGCAGTGATACTGTGGTTGGAAACTCCTTGGAGAATGTACTTCAGGGCTTCTCCGGCGATGATTTCCTTGATGGAGCTCAAGGAGATGACCTTTTAGAAGGTGGTGCGGGACGTGATACCTTTAGTTTCACGAGTATAGGTGACACTGACACTATTGCTGATTTTCAGGACTCAATTGACTTTATTCAGCTCGGCTCTGAATTTGGCGCGAATTCCTTTGCAGAGCTGTCTTTGACCAATAGAGATGCCGACGTCATTGTCGCCTTTGGAGATAGTGAGATCATTTTGCAAAATACGGATCTCTCACTTATTGGCACCGAGGACTTCATCTTCGTATAATTTAAAATCCCAACATTGGGGTGTAAGGTAAGCGTTTGGCGAAGGCGACTTACCAACCAGCAACGGGCCCTGTTACGCTGACTTTACAGCGTAACACCACGGCATGAGGTCGGTGATGTGGGTGATCTTGTGATCAACGATTTAGGTCAGAACCCACGTGAGCCAGGCTTGAGGGGTCCACATTGTTGAGCTTGGCTGTTTCGATGAAGGTATAGGCGTTTGCCGCAGCTTTGCTGCCACCTTCTGATCCCATGAAGAGATAATTTTTCTGCCCAAGAGCCACAGGTCTCATTGCCCGCTCGGCGGTGTTGTTGTCGAGCTCCAGAGAGCCATTGTCGAGATAAGGCCGTGCTTTGGGCGCGCTGAGGGGTTAAGAGCTGTCATTCAGACGTTACCATCACTGGTTGAGACAGCTTATCTGAGCGTTTTCGGTCACTCTTAAAAGCCGCAGCTTCCAAAGACCGCACTACGATTCACTTACCGGCGTTTTGTAGACTTTCACGAGATAACATTGTTGCCGACATTGCCAAGAACGCTTTTTGCAGGAGAGACGTCGTCCTAAGCATCGCAAGAAATGCTTCAAATGTTGGTCAAGCAATACGACGTTTTCTTTCAAATCAATGTTTATCGGATCAAAAGCAATGACAGTCGTTTTCTGCTCAGCATCGGAGGTCAATGCGATTGCAACTCCACCACCTTTGCTACCAATCACAACATGGCCTGGGAAAACTCATGGTAGGTGGCGCTCTCTTCAATATCCGCAACCTCCTCGGCAGGAAACAGGTTTAGCCAACATGGTTGAACAGCAAGCGGCCCCTCTCCACCATCACTTTTAGATAAGAAGTCTAGATAGCTTGCAGGCAATGGAAATGGAGATACTGAAACTAGTTTTCCTAACTTCGCAGTAGACGCAGCATGGTTTTTATTCCATTTTTTATTTTCAAGCACTGCTTCCCCTATCTCTGGTATTGAATGGATTGAACTGTTCTTTGCCGATGGTGATTTTAACTTTAACGAGTAGCCATCAGTGCATTATGCAACGAGGTGTGGGCCAGCAGCTGCCATTCGACAGATTCCATCAAGGGTTGTTGCTGTCTACATAACGGGCCTTCTGAGTACCTTAACGGGTAGTCCTTCATGGGTCTGTATGATCACTAGATTAGGAGTGAACAATGGAGCAAAAGTTGAAATCGTCAGGCCAGCTTCAAAGATTTCTGGTAGTCTTCTCCGGCCTGCGCAATCTCATCGTTCCACCTCATCATCAACGTTCCGAAATCGACACTCAACTCCACCGTATCAACGCTTTACCACAATGGAAACAAGCTGCGATGCTTCACACTTAAAGTGCGGCTGGAGAAAACTAGCGCGGACAAATTCAGGCTGGCCTTTGATAGCGCCATCAAAGGCCAGCCTGCTGGGAGCAAATTGAACCGCTTTGTATTAATTGCTTTTGCTGAAAATTCGCGTTTTAAGGCTAGATACCAGTATCTTGAGGCAACCGACAATCAGCAGGACAATGACACAACGAAGCTCCTTACAGGGTAAGATAACACCCGAAGTTCTGGAAAAAGTCTTTACCGCCTCCTTTGAGTTGATCTTTGAAAACGGCCGCTCCAATCTCACTTTAGAAGCTATTAGCGAGCGGTCCGGCGTATGCCTTGAAGCGCTTCAAATGCAGTTTAAGGGTGATCAAGACCCTGTCGCTCCTGCAATGCGATGGTATATTATGCGGTTTAGCCAAGAAGTTCGTTCCAGTTCCGCATTGTTCTCAGACCTGTTTTCACGCATGCATTCCATGTTGATGGATTTTGCCGAACTGTGTGCTGCTCAATACAAAATGGAGGGCAATCTGTTCTGGTCTACCGTTGGAGATATCGCCCGATATGATCCAGAATTGCGTGAAGAATATCTTGAGCTGCGATCCATGTGGGCAGAAGACATTCGAAGCAGATTAAAAAACCATCGCCGGGAATTGAATGACGATGTTGACATCGAAGCTCTCACTCAGTTTTTTATGATGGTGTTTGAGGGCATTATCGAAATGGTCAAGTTTGACACGCCGTTGGAAGACGTACGCAAAGCAATCGACACAGCCATGATAATCCTCAGTAAGCACATGAAAAAAAATGATCTCGAACGAGATTAGGCCTTTGAGTGCCCGCCTCCATCAAAAGGTTTGCTCGTAAGGTCCCGTTAAGACGGATTTGAATTTCGCCTGCCTTTCATCAGCTACTATGGAACAGGCTTGCAGATTTGAATAAAGGAGTGTTTTGCCTCATCGTTGACTCTTAATCTAGTGATCAGGGCCAGAAGCCGACATTCGGGTGGTTCTATCAAGGGTTGAGACCAACTTGGATTGATGATGCCGTGGCCTCTGCTTAGTAGGGCCCAATCATCGATTGTGGGTCTCAGCAAGCTTAAGCAAGGTCCAACACACCTCTTCTCTCTTTTGAGGGGCCTGCGTACTGCGGTAGAGCCTTTTTCCGGTCAGAAGGACATAGCTTCTGGAAACTGCCTCACATATCTTGTCAAAAGCGAAGGTTTATTTCTGGGGAAGCTAATCAAGATTTTTGAAGAGAAGTTGCAATGAGCATCTGATTGGAGATTACGTAAGGCTTACTTTAGCAACTTATCAGTTCTGGAATGTATAACCCTTCCCCCACTCAGTCATGATGTGTATTGGATTTGAAGGTTCAATTTCGATCTTTCGCCGCAAGCGCTTGATTAGCGTGTCTACAGAACGATCATCCTTGCCAGCGTGCTGTCGAGTTCTGGCAACGGCAAGTATGTCTTCGCGGGAGAAAACAACACCAGGACTTTGCGCAAAAAAACGAAGGACTGCTGCTTCACTTTGTGTGAGCGGTACGGTAAGGCCTTTAATGTTGGAAATGCGCCGCAGCTGAAGATCAAATGTCCAATCTCCAATCTGTATTGCAGAAGCCGTATATTGTTGAGTGTGATCTTTACGACGACGTAGCACGGCTCGTGCACGAGCTAACATCTCCGGAAAAGTGAATGGTTTGACGATGTAGTCATCGGCACCAATGTCAAGCAACGCAATGATTGTGTCCTGGTCACTGAGTGAGCTCATCATAATGATGGCAGCGTCAGACCGCTCTCTGACTTCACGGCAAAACACTTTGCCAGAGGGGCCGGGCATGACAATATCAACAAAGCAGAGATCAAACTTTGTCTTGTTCCAAACCTGTCGCGCCTCGGGGACACTTGTACACCGATGGGGGGTGTAGCCAGCGCTAACCAAAGCCTTCCCCAACTCTTCTCCGAGGGTGTGATCGTCGTCCACGATCAAAATGCTCTCGCTCATCAAGCCTAAACCCTAGATAATCAATTGACTTTGCAGCACGCATATATTGTAACACCTACGCGTCAACTTGTCCCAATGCCGAGATAGATAAATGAAATCAATGAGGTTTTCAGCGCGTCTTACGCTTGGTCAACAACTAATGTTCTTGGTCATTGGGCTGGTATTGGCAGTTCAAGTCGTAAATGTAATCGTAACGCGTGTTGCTGATGTGCAGCTTGTCACAGCTGCGCAAAAAAGCTTTCATCTCACACTGGCAGGTCGGTCCTTCAGTGGAGCTCTAGCCCTGCCAGAAAACCAACGTGTCAGATATACGCAAACCTTATCTAATCTCGCTATTCATATAGAATGGGGAGTTCCGCGAGCACTACTTGAAGGTGATAAGCGACGCCCCGATATCGAGGCCGAAGCACTTTCCTGGTACAGTCTTGCGGGTATGCCAGTCTCAGAAGTGATTGTGACAGAACGAGGCTTTCCAACTCCTCCTCCGCCCCGCGGAATGGTGGCAGATCAGGCACCGATGTTGGGCCTTGGTGAGCCTCCACGCACTCTTTTGACTCATGAGCTTGACTGGACAACAGTCCCAAGATGGGTCTTTGAGGAGAAACCGACTTCACCTGAAAGTCTTCTGGACTTGTTTCGAGCTCAGCCACGTGCAGAAGTGCACCGAATTGCATTACGCCATGATGCTACAGGCAACTGGCTAACAGTCTATCAGCTTAGGCGTTTTCCACCTGTCAACGTCGCCTTCACAAATCTCATAATATCGAGCCTCATTTCTCTTTTAATAGCAGTGATCATCTTAATGATCAGTCGGCGTGTTATGAAGCCTTTTTGGCATCTTTCCCATGAAGCAGAACGGCTTGGTCGCGGCGAGGCCACTTCCTTTTTAGCTGTAGAAGGCCCTCGTGATACCCGAGAAATCATCAAGTCTTTCAATCGTATGAATGAGCGGGTTTCATTGGCTGTCGATTATCAAATCGGCCTTTTACGCAGTCTTGCTCATGATCTAAAGGGGCCTTTATCTGGGATCAAAAAACTTACTGAAGAAATCAAACCAGATACTGCGCGACATCAGATTTCAGCTCGTTTAAATCAAGTACAGAGCACCTTAGACTCGATAATGACTTTTTCACGTGCGGTGATGCGAGATGGAGACTTCCAGCGTGTAGACCTCACACTTCTACTGGACTTGGTGATTGAAGAGCGTTGTGAACTGGGGGATTTAGCTGAGATGGCAGACACAGAATCCGTCATCGTGTCCTGTCGTGTAAACGCAATCCAGCGCTGCTTATCTAATCTGGTTGAAAATGCCTGCAAGTATGGCAGTGCAGCTCATGCGACCGTTTCTAAGGATGGAGATGAAGCTGTTATCACCATAGAGGATAATGGCCCTGGCATCCCAGAAGAGGAACTAGAACGCGTGTTCCAGCCTTTCCAGCGCTTGGCGACAGACATACCCGGCAGCGGCCTGGGGTTGGCAATCGTAAAGACAATTGTAACTGACCAAGGTGGAGTCATAAGACTCTTGAACCGCGCTGAAGGCGGGCTCCGCGCTGAGCTTCGCCTTCCACTCCACCGGGAGGAATGACCAGAGTGACAAACTGTGACAAGTATTTGTCACAGTTTGTCACGAGACCTCAAATCGGACCCACGGTATCCATGTAGGAGTTGGACAATTTCGTCCTTAGAAACTCGGCGTTGCGCTCACCTGAGGTTTGCTCAGGTAATAGAAGTGTTCGCCCAACATATAGGTACTCAAATGGCAAACGACGATGATTTCCGGGAAATCGACAACAAAAACGAACATGTCAGCGGTAGCGTAACATTCGACAAGATCGCAAAAAGACAGAAGAACTTCGACATTTTCGGCACCGATCAGAACGAGCAAATAACGCTGGAATCATTGTCAAAATCTAAAGGGGAGGTAAAGAAGAACCCGAACCTCCACTACTATGGTTATGGTGGAATAGATTCTTTAATCTATAGCGGAAAGGAAACACGTTCGATCGATCTCGTTGTTCTCGACGGAGATACTGTCCTTATTGAAGGAGGTCATCAAAAAGGTGGTGACTATCCCTTCGGTAGCCTGAGTGTCACAGCACACGATGTTGAGATTTTTGACTTCACCAAAGAAGATGACACGGCCAATTTTTACGGTCTGTCTTATGGTATTACGGCCTACGGGGGGAGTGGGAATGACACTCTGATAGGCACAAGAGACCATGCTGATACGCTTTATGGAAATGGCGGAAATGACACGCTCGTTGGTTATAAAGGGGATGACCACATTGATGGCGGAGATGACGCAGATACGATCTTTGGCGGTCCCGGGGCTGATCTGCTTCTAGGTGGCAAGGGAAATGACACAATTTGGGGAGGTGAATCTGGCAATACTGTAGACAGCGCCAACGAGATGTACGGTGGTAAAGGCGATGACATCATTCATGGAGCAATTTGGGAGCTAACAGCAGACAACATCGACATCGCTTATGGTGGTGAAGGCGATGACGAAATCAGAGGTTATGATGGGAATGATATTCTCGATGGCGGTACCGGCGCTGATATAATCTATGGGGGAACAGGGAACGACATTATCTCCTCAGGCTCACTCAAAGACCAAGCCGTAAGTGACCAGCTTTGGGGTGGCTCTGGTGCGGATATGTTCATTATTGGCGATGGCAGCACCGATTACACCAGCGACTTTGTTCTCGATATTTCAGCAGCTTTCCCTAACAAGGGCAATGATTGGACATCTATCCTCGACGCTGCGGGCAGCGCAGTGGGGATTATACCGGGCGTGAAAATACTCGGTACAGTTGCGAAAGCAATAGCTTCTGGCTTTGATGCTTATTACACAGCAACCAACTCATCGCAGACAACCTTTACCATTGATTCCAGCTGGGGCAAGACTGCCGAAGTTCAGATCAAAGACTTTAACCCATTTGAAGATCACGTCATGATTCCGGTTGCAGTCGTCGATGGAGATTTTAATACTAACTACTCCTTCGACTGGAGCCCACCTGGCGATTTAGCGTTCGCAGTGACTGACAAACGTCAGGGTGAAAGCCAGCAAATCGTTGCCGCTCAATGGGCTGAAGATCTTATTGATTATGTTCCCGACTATATGACCGAAAATGGCCTGGGCGAAACGATTAATGGTGAAGTTCTCAAGGCGATCGCATTTAGCATGCAAGAGAGCTATTCCATGTATGATGGCCAGAACTTCTACTATGGAACTGACAAACAAGATATGAGCGATTGGAACGGAGAAATGAAAGGCTCCAACCTAGGCTACATAGATATTGGGGCCTATTCAGGTCGGACGATTTACGACGACGCAACCGATAACTACCGTTGGGCAGGAACAAATTTTGGCGATGTGCTTGGTGGTTTTGTACCAAAAGCTATCAACTCCACCTCAACAGCGACTGCAAGTAATGCTCAGAACGTAGTACTGTGGGGTATGGGAGGAGATGACCTGCTGTTTGGTGGTGTAGGTGATGATCTCATTTTTGGTGGTGAAAATCTTGATGGCTCATCCGATAGTGATACCGTAGCCTTCTATGACGCGGCTTCGGTTATCGTTGATTTGGGTTCAAAAATTACGAATACAAGTCTCGGTATTGACTACGCTGTTTCCAATGCGACCTATAATATTGAGTTCAATACTGACGGCACAGTTAAGAAAGTAAAAGTAGATTCGGACCGTTTATATGAAATCGAAAACGTGATCGGATCAGACGGAAACGATATCATCAAAGGTGATGATGGGCGAAACATCCTTTCAGGTGCTGGTGGAGATGATACATTAACTGGGGGTGACGGTGCCGACACCTTTGTCTTTGCTGCCAACTCCGGACAGGACACGATAACCGATCTGGACAAAGCCGATGTGCTCATTTTCGAAGGATTGACCGCGTCTGAACGCGATGCACTGATCAACTCTCTATCTGGTGAAGGCAATAGCGTATCGATTGATAGTGACAACACAGTAACCTGGGCAACAAGCCTCCACAAATGGTCATTCCAAACAAGTATCTCCACCAATGAAGATGATGCAGCAACCTATGATGTGACCGTTGCGGCGGCTCAAGCGGCTGAACGAGCGTATCATGCAGGACTTACAAACCTGACAGACACGCTGGACGCCAGTGCTGCAACACAGTCAAGCAACTACTCGGACACTGCCGACCTCGCAAGCGATGTTCTCGATGGTGACGTTGATACAATCAACCACACGGGCAAAAGCGATCCAGCCCCATGGTTGAGCATTGATCTGGGAGAAGATGCTCTGATTGAGTTCATTGATCTTGAGAACCGTCAGGACAACTGGACAAGTTCTCGTCTGACCGGAGCTCACATCGAAGTGTTGGATGATGGCGCAGTGGTTTGGTCATCCTCTGATCTGACTTCCGCACACAACCAGCTGATTGAAGTTGGCGGTATAGTTGGCGATGAAGTACGCATAGACCATGCGAATGGGCAATATCTACACATCGCTGAAATCGATATCTATGGCGATTTCATAGCCTAAGACGTCACAAGGACACGGGTCACTGAAGGCCCGTGTCCCTCATATATCTGGTGGGATTGTCACTGTTGATCAAACCTAGGACAGCTGCCACCTATCTGACCTATCTGACCTATCTTTATGGGTTTCTTGCTTACTGATCGTGAGTGAAACATGTCTTCGCAACAATCTATTTCCCCAAAGCGCCCTATGGTGGCTGAGGCGTTTGCGGCGTCTCGGTCCGGGTATGCGGGTGTTGGGGTCTTGAGTCTGGTCATCAACCTGTTGATGCTGACGGGTCCGATGTTCATGCTGCAGATCTATGATCGCGTGCTCGCCAGCCACAGCGTGCC
>NZ_LCWX01000022.1:0-3741 GCF_001431305.1 Pseudovibrio sp. POLY-S9 | reverse complement strand
GGGGTCGATTAGGGCTCAGTGATAAATCGTACGCTAAGCAATTTCCGCTTTCCTCTTGCGCCAGATGTACTGTCCGATGAGCAGGATGTGTTCCCATCCGAGCGGCGAGATATGCCTGAGCAGGAATTCTGGGGTATCCAGTCCTGCGCTTTGACGCTGCAGGACTGCGTTTCCGAGCTGATCCGTGTTCCAGAATATGATGATGGCGGTGAGTAGGTTCAGGCATGCCAAACGGAAATGCTGACTTTCTGTGGTCCGATCCCGGATCTCACCCTGACGGCCAATCCACAAGGCATTCTTCAGCGCATGGTGCGCCTCGCCTTTATTCAGCCCGACAGTTGAGCGGCGCTGCATGTCCATATCGAGAGCCCATTCGATGACGAACAGTGTCCGTTCGATCTGTCCGATTTCCCGCATTGCGATGGCCAGATCGTTCTTGCGTGGTCGGGCTGACAATCGCTTGAGTATCTGGCTTGGAGGCACTTTGCCGGCCCGCATCGTGGCTGTGCATCTCAGCACATCCCCCCAATTGTCGATGAAAGTCTGTTCCCGGACCTTGCCCCCGATGAGGCACTTGAGTTCTTTCGGAACGCTTTTGAGATCGAAGACGTAGAACCGCTTGGATTTCAGATCACGGATACGGGGAATGAAGCGATAGCCCAGAAGGGCGAAGGTGGCGAATATAAGATCGGTGAACCCGCCCGTGTCAGCGTAGTGTTCCTTGATTTTCTTGCCGATCTCGCTCAGGCACAGTCCATCCAGAATGTAGGGTGCTTCGCTCACCGTGGCCGGGATCGAATTGATCCAATACGGCCCGTACAGGTCGGAAACATGGGTGTATGCTTTCAATCCCGGCACATGCGCGTCATACTTCGTATTGATGAGGTTCATCGCTTCACCTTGACGCGTGGTCGGGAAGAACTGCCCATCGCTAGAGGAGGTTTGACCCGAACCCCAGTATTGCGCCATGGGAAGCTTGGACTGAGCATCCAACACGATCGCCAGCGCCTCGTTAATCGCATCATTTTCAACAAACCAGCGCGACAAACGGGACAACTGAGAATATTCATGGTCAGCGGTCGCGGCGGCCATCTTGCTCAGGCCAACGTTCAGCCCCTCGCCGAGAAGTACGGTCAGCAGCCCAATGATGTCTTTGCAGGGTGTACCCGTGCGCAGATGAGTGAACGCTTCCGTGAAGCCGGTGACTTCAGCCACGTCCTGAAGGATGTCCGTGATTTTCGCAGGGGGCAGACGCCGATAGAGATCGAGAACCAGATCGGCAGCTTCCTCCGGAACATCCGCCTTGAGACGCTCAATCCGCAACTGGCCATCTTCGATTATGCCGTTGGGAAGAGCGCCATCCCTGACAGCTGCCGCAAGCCGCTCGAAGCCATCCTCCAACCGGCGCTTGCGATCCTCAATCCAGACCCTGGGGTCCAGCGGCAGATCAAGGCCCGGCATCGTTTTCGCTGTTTCCAAGGGCACAAGAACCTTTCTGTCATCAGCATATCGGCGGGCATGATCCAGCCAAATATCGTTGGACCGAAAGGCCTCCTGAAGGCGGAACATCACCGCCACAATCCAAAGCCGTTCCTCATTGGTGTCCGGCTTGCGCAGTTGCTTGTCCCATTTTGATCGGGCAGGTAAAAAGGCCCGCGATTTGGTCGGGATGTCAGCACCCTCCCGGATGATCGCCGCGGCGTCGAGTAACGGTTGGACCACGGTGGCGCCTCGAATGTCCAGCACGCTCAACATGCGCTTGCCATAGAGTTTAAAGCTGTGAACCGCCTTCTCGATGTGGTCCATCGGTTCGGCCATGGCCGGTTTGATTAGCTGGGTCGCCATCGCCACAAGAGTTTCCAGACCAGCCCATGAACAGGATGCATCGATAGCCTCGCCGAGGGCTAGATCATCGCCTCTTGCCATCAGTAATGTTGTTCCCAGTGCCTGGAACTCGGCCAGTGTGCTAGCAATATCCGCCTGCGCCTGTTCGAAGTGCAGTGCGCTGATTTTCTTAGCCTCTCGCCAGGTCTTGCTCACAATCCGGTCATGGGTTTCCACAACGGTATCAGCGATGGACGCGGCCCATTCGACGACACAGGTGGCTAGAATGGCAAGACGACGATTACTGCTAATGTCCTGCAAATCCGCCGTGAAGTACCGCTCGCCCTGGCGGCGCAAGATCTTGACCCGATGGGGCGGAATACCATCAAGAACATCAGGTGACAGGCCAATCTCCTTGAGAAACTCCACCCGCTCAAGCAGGCGGTTCATATCGGCCGTGTTCTTGCCGACCTCGAAACTGCGCAGCCATAAGAACACACTCTGCCAGCCGTTTGCAGCCGGGCCGAGCAAATCGTTGAGGCGGCGGCGCATCCGACTCTCCAGACGCGTGACAATCCTGTCCTCAATCCGACGCTCGGCAGCCACCAAGGCATCAGCGCATAGCCTCTCGATGGTCGTGACCCCCGGCAAGATGATCTTCCGTTTTCGGCATTCCTCTACGAATTTGCACACCAGCCCTTCACTGGATTCGGCCGCCTCAGCCTGCTGAGAGAGCCATGATTTCATCTGCTTCACGCGCTTGCCAGTGAACCGCTGGTAGCCATAGATCTTGCGTAATGCACTGAGATGTTCTCGACGGGTTACATCGCGGGCAGCGTAGGGCAAGAGATCTTCCGGTTGCAGCCCGAGTTGGGCGGCAAGGTAACTGGATACTGCCTCCGGGATCACCTCTCCCGGCTTCAGAAGACGTCCAGGATATCGCAATGCGCAAAGCTGGAGCGCAAAGCCCATCTGATTTTTTGGCCGCCTGCGCGTTTTGATGTACGCGATGTCATCATCCGCAAGCGTGTAGTGGTATTCCAGCGATGCCCGGTCGGTGGGAAGGGCGAAGAGAGCATCACGTTGACGTTTCGTCAGAACAGTTCTGTGGGCCATATGTTACCTTTTCAGAGAAGTATTGAGGGGCGGAGCCGAGGCCTTTGTTTATGTTTTCGCCCGTCCGATAGACGTACCTTCAGCGCACAGCTCAGACCCCAGAGTCCTCGCCTATAAAACCAAGGCTTCAAGGTGTCGCAAATAGCTAGTTCGATAAAAGTTGCAGTGAAGGGGGTTCAAACGTACAGTGGACCAATGGAAAAGATCGGATATGCACGCTGCTCGACCTACAGTCAGGACCTCACCGCACAGCGGCAGGCATTGAGTGAACTCGGAGTTCAGGACGACCGCATCTACACGGATCATGGATTGACCGGCACCAACCGGGAGCGACCTGGCCTTGAACAAGCGCTGGCCGCCGTGCGCAAAGGTGATACCCTGGTCGTGACCAAGCTTGATCGTCTAGCCCGATCTGTTCCGGATGTTCGGGCTATCAGTGATCAACTCGAAGCCAAAGGCGTGAAGCTTGCCTTGGGGGCCGCAATCTACGATCCCAGCGATCCGATGGGTAAGATGTTCTTCAATATCGTCGCCACCTTTGCCGAGTTCGAAGCAGACCTGCTTAGAATGCGTACCCGGGAAGGGATGGCCATCGCCAAAGCAAAGGGCAAGATGCGAGGAAAAAAGCCAAAACTAACTGAAAAACAACAAAGAGAGCTGCTGAAGATGCACGAAACCGGGGACCATTCGATCAGCGATCTCGCCGAAATATTCTCCGTTTCAAGGGCAACTATCTATCGTACATTACAGAGAACTCAGAACCCTTAGCGTACGATTTATCACTGAGCCCTAATCGACCCC
>NZ_LCWX01000021.1:0-895 GCF_001431305.1 Pseudovibrio sp. POLY-S9 | reverse complement strand
TCATGGTGAGGATTGAGGCACCGGCAGTGTGCGAAAGCAGCCGGTCAACAGCTACTCCCCTCATCTACCGCAGGGCGCGTCTCTCCCCGACTCTACCGGTGTTGATGTTC
Source organism: Pseudovibrio sp. POLY-S9 (assembly GCF_001431305.1). Lineage (NCBI taxonomy): Bacteria > Pseudomonadati > Pseudomonadota > Alphaproteobacteria > Hyphomicrobiales > Stappiaceae > Pseudovibrio > Pseudovibrio sp. POLY-S9. Next base: position 785 of record NZ_LCWX01000021.1, on the reverse strand, counting down.
CCATCGACTTGCCAATCTCTGTGCATAAGGCTGTTGGCGGGGAAAGTGACTTTCCTTGCCCCGGCGAGATTTTAGCAGCGGCTCTAGCGAGTTGTCTGGATACCGCGATCCGAATGATCGCCAATCTGATGAAAATGGAACTCAAAAATCTTGAGGTAAAGGTTAGCTTAGGGGCCGACGTCCGTGGAACACTAATGATGAACGATCAGATTCCTGTTGGATTCCAGAGCGTTCATGTCGAGGTTGACATAAAAACCTCATCAGATGTTCCCGATAAATCTCTGGCAGTGCTTCTCAATGCCGCTGAAAAGAGCTGCGTTATACTTCAAACACTGCGTAATCCGCCAAAGTTACTAGTCAGCCGAACCGTGAATCAGGCTTTAGAATGCCCTGAGCTGAAATGAGGCCTGCTGTAGCTGTTCAGGAATATGGAGAAAATCAGAAGTGACCTGCCAGTTTGCGCTCTTCGCGTAGGCCGAACGATCGCCAGTTAATGCATGCTCTGTATATGTCCGAAGTTGCGAAGTGCCATCTGCTGCCAACATTTCCAACTGGCCCGAACGGCAAACATGGGTCACCCGGCGAAGGCGGCCATGTGCTTGGATAAGGACGATATCCGGTTCTGATGGCAGTTTCATAATAGTTTATAATATTTGCTCTCAACCTCAGCTGGAACCGCTCGGATGGCCGCTTCTCTAATCGGGCGCTGAGGTCAAGCTCTTTTTTCCTTTCCGATCGGATCTAATCCATCTCCGGGTCACGCTTCTCTTCGCAGTCTGGGTCGC
>NZ_LCWX01000020.1:7761-19358 GCF_001431305.1 Pseudovibrio sp. POLY-S9 | reverse complement strand
CAGCTCAGGTCTTCCATACGCAAGAAGATGTCGAAGCTGCCTTCAAAGCTGGCGAACTCAACAAAGATGTGATTGTTGTGCTCCGTTACGTCGGGCCGCAAGCCTGCGGCATGCCAGAAGCCCATAAACTGACGCCACCTCTTAGCGTTGTGCAGAACCGAGGGTATAAAGTCGCACTTGTAACAGATGGCCGGATGTCCGGCGCCAGTGGCAAGATCCCAGCTGCAATTCATGTTACTCCCGAGGCGATGGATGGTGGACCAATTGCAAAGGTAAGGGACGGTGACTTGCTGCGTCTTGATGCAGTAAGCGGTACGCTGGAGCTGCTTGTTCCTGCAGATGAGTTTGCGCAAAGGCCTGCCGCACCTGCAGACCTACAAGCTTACCAGAGTGGAACCGGAAGAGAATTATTCGCAAGTTTCAGAGCAAACGTGAGCTCAGCCGATACCGGCGCTCGCCTCTTCAATCTGGAACAGACAAACAAAACCCAACGGAATGCTGACACAATCAGCGCAATGGAGACAGTGTAATGGCTCAAAATATCGAGCGCGTAGAAGCAATCATGACCGCCGCCCCGGTGATCGCAGTTCTCATTGTCGATGACCCCAAAAAAGCAGTTCCAATGGCACAGGCTCTCGTGGATGGCGGCATCCCGGGCATCGAGATCACACTGCGCACTCCAAACGCTCTGGACTGCATCAAGGCAGTCGCTGACAACGTGGAAGGCGCTCTGGTTGGTGCCGGTACCGTTCTCACCCATCAGCAGTACGAAGCCTCCGTCAAAGCAGGGTCAACATTCGTCGTTTCTCCGGGCGCAACAGACAATCTGATCGCAGCTGCTGAAGATTTCCAGCAAACTCCTTTACTTCCGGGCACATGCACTCCGTCTGAAGTGATGAAGCTGCTGGAAGCAGGCTATGAGCGTCTCAAGTTCTTCCCAGCAGTTCCAGCCGGCGGCACTCCGATGTTGAAAGGTCTGTCTTCTCCTCTGGCTGCGGCTAAATTCTGCCCAACTGGTGGTATCAACCTTGGCAACGCACGTGATTTCCTTGCTCTGCCTAACGTCCTTTGCGTTGGTGGGTCCTGGATCGCAGACGCAAAAGCAATTGAATCTGAAGACTGGGCAGGCATTGAAAAGCGGGCTCGCGAAGCAGCTGCATTGACTGTTTAATCGCAAACCATCACGATTGATTGCATTGAATTTCTTACCCGGAGCCTTACATCAAGGACCTGTCATGCTCTTAAAAAGCATGACATATTTCCGGGTAAGAAGACGCATAAAAACAAAACTTTGAAGCAGTTTGCACGTCCCGAAAAACGAGCAAGCTGCTTTACGGTAAATTGGCAAGGCGCGACACTCGCTGCCAGCCAGAAGCTATTACAAGAATAAATGGAGGCCTCGATGCCGACAGCTAATCCAAAAGATATCTTTAAGCGCCTTGATGAACACGCTCAGGCCATTCATTCCACTAAGATTACCGATCTCTTCGCTGCAGATCCTTCTCGTTTTGATAAGTTCTCTCGTTCTTCTGACGACCTACTCTACGATTTCTCCAAGAACAAGCTGACTGATGAAACCCTGGAGCTCCTGCTCGAACTCGCACGCGCTGCCAATGTTGAAGCAAAACGCGATGCCATGTTCGCAGGTGAGCACATCAACACCACTGAAGACCGCGCTGTGCTGCACACCGCCCTGCGCAACCAGTCCGAGAACCCGGTACTGGTGGACGGCAAAGACGTTATGCCTGGCATCAACGAAGTTCTCGTCAACATGGGCGACTTTGCAGAAGGCATCCGCTCTGGCGAAATCACAGGTCATTCCGGCGAGAAAATCACAGACGTCGTCAACATCGGCATTGGTGGCTCTGACCTTGGTCCGGTGATGACAACTCTGGCTCTGGCCCCATATCATGATGGCCCGAACCTGCATTACGTCTCCAACGTAGACGGCGCACACATTGCCGACACTTTGGAAAACCTGAATCCGGCGAAGACCCTCTTCATCATCGCCAGCAAGACTTTCACCACTATTGAGACCATGACCAACGCGGCAACAGCCCGTCGTTGGATCGCCAAACACAACGGCGAAGAAGCTGTCGGAGCACACTTTGCAGCTGTCTCCACCGCACTGGAAAAGGTCGCGGCCTTTGGCATCTCGCAAGAGCGTGTCTTTGGCTTCTGGGACTGGGTCGGCGGACGTTACTCCATCTGGTCCGCGATCGGCCTCCCGCTCATGATCGCTATTGGTCCGGATGCATTCTCCGATTTCCTCGGCGGCGCCCATGCAATGGACAATCACTTCCGCACCACCCCGATTGAAGACAATATCCCGTTCCTGATGGGCCTCGTCGGTGTCTGGCATCGCAACGTGCTGGGTTACGACACCCGCGCAGTTCTGCCATATGATCAGCGCCTTGCCCGCTTCCCTGCCTACCTGCAACAGCTGGATATGGAATCCAACGGCAAAAGCGTCACCAAAGATGGCACAACGGTTGAAACCCAGACCGGTCCAATCGTTTGGGGTGAGCCTGGCACCAATGGCCAGCATGCGTTCTACCAGCTCATCCATCAGGGCACGAGCATCATTCCTTGCGAGTTTTTGGTTGCTGCCAACAGCCACGAAGAAGACCTGCAAACCCATCACAATCTCCTTCTGGCAAACTGCCTTGCCCAGAGTGAAGCCCTGCTCCGTGGCCGTTCTCTGGAAGAGGTTGAAGACAAGTTTCGTAAAGATGGAAAATCTGAAGAAGAGATTGCCAAACTAGCTCCACAAAAGGTCTTCCCGGGTAACCGGCCTTCAACCACCCTCCTCTATGATCGTCTCGATCCATTCACGCTGGGTAGGCTGATCGCGTCTTATGAACATCGCGTCTTTGTTGAAGGAGCGATTTGGAACATCAACTCCTACGACCAGTGGGGTGTTGAACTTGGAAAAGAACTCGCGACACAGCTGTTGCCAATGGTTGAAGGCAGCCAATCTGCAGCAAACAAAGACAGTTCGACCCAAGGCTTGTTAAAATATCTAAAGAAGGCGAGGAGCCTCTAATTTTTAACAAACTTTAACCATGTTCTTTTTGTTAGCTCGACCTCACAAAGTTAGAGCTGCCAGGAGGTATCGGGGTCCGGTCAAATTGGGATTGGCAGCAAAAGGAGACTGGAAAAAATGAAAAAAATTGCTCTTGCTGGTGTAAGTGTTGCATTGCTTGCCCTTGCTGGCTGTAACACATCTTCAAGCACGGACCGTACTCTCATCGGCGGTGGCCTTGGTGCTGCGACTGGTGCAGCCATCGGCGCTGCCACAGGCGGTGGTGTGGGGTCCGCTGTCGCTGGTGCAGCAATCGGCGGTGTAGCTGGTGGCATTGTTGGCAATGTGACAACTCCGAAAAACTGCACTGCCTATGATCAGTACGGTCGCCCTTACCGCGTAAAGTGCCCATAAGCCTCGCAAAAAGACTTGGTTACACCATTCCAAAGGCCCTGCAACCGCGGGGCCTTTTTGCGTTACATACCTACAACTCTCAAAAGGCAAACAGCTTCAACTTAACCACCTTGCCATCTCGTAAGCTGCATTCACTCATCTGCAACAGATCAGGTACTACCGTGGGTTTCAAACAATCAGACCATGGGTAGGATCGTGAGAAAAGCAATAATCATAACAGCCACCCTGCTCACACTCGGTGCTTGCAGTGAGTATAACCGAACAGACCGCGTCCTCGTTGGCGGAGGTCTTGGTGCAGCCACCGGCGCTGCGATTGGAGCGGCAACCGGAGATGTTGGCGCCGCCTTTGCCGGTGCTGGTATCGGTGCCGTTGCAGGCGGGTTGATTGGTGCAGCCACCACTCCGCGCCGCTGTGTCGGCTACGACACCTATGGCCGCCCATACTACTACCGTTGCTGACAGCAATCCTCTCTACAGATCAGCCATAAAGTCCGGCGCTGCCATGTCCAGCTTGAAGCTGCGCGGGCTTTTGGCACCCGCACTCTGCTGCACCATCTTCTTGTAGATGATCTTATGCGCAGCCGCCAAAGCCATCTTGGCGTATTTCATCGCACCAACGCTGTGCCGATTGCCAGAGATCCCTGCTCTACGCAGCAAACCATTGGCATAGATGATCGCATAAAAATCCCTGATCTCAGTGGTGAAGTGCTCAGTGGTCACCGAGATGTTCACCTCATCATGGTTCTCAACCCGATGCGGGTTGTTGAGCGGCCAGTGCGCCATCTCACCCGGGCTCAGCGTCACCTTTGTAGCGAACTCATCATACCAAGGCTCAAAGCGGATCTCTTCTTCGGTCGTTCCAAGGAAGATACCTTCCAACTGCTCATCAGAAAGAAACGGCGCGGTATTCTCATAAATATAAACGTCCTTATGGCCCTTCACCTGCCATAAGGATTGTCCGGGTACATCTGCATGATAGTACACTTGGGCACCGGGGGAAGAAATCAACATCCCGGTCTTGTGCTTGAAGGTCTCAAAGCCTGGAACCTTCACCTCAAGCTCATCAAATATCTTCGATGTGACCTGCCGAAAGCCTTCATCCCAGTCCTGAAGTGCACGAAGAGAAAGCCAGAAACGTCCTTCTTCTACAGCACGAAGCACATCCTCGCCTTTGGCGCCTTCAATACTGCCTTGTAGCCACTGGGACTTCTTGGTGCCAATGGCACCGGGACGAACAAAATCATAGTGCTCAGAGGGAGTGGTCTCAATCAACCGCGCTAGGTTTTCTGGCAGAAACACAGGCAGCTCATGCAGGCGGTTGTTCAGCAGGAGCATGTGCTTGCCGAACACCTCTTTGTAATGCTCTTTCCATTCAACAATCAAATCATGCTGAAGAACCAATTCCAAATCATGATACATGACGCCGCCTAACCCGAAAAATACTAGTAAATTTTGACCAGTATATCGAAACCGCACCTGCAAACTCATTAACGCCGCAGCAAACCGGTGACAGGGTAAACAGAACCTTTACCAACGCAAAACGGGAGCCAATGGCCCCCGCTTCACATCTCTAAGTCCGCTTAGACTCTCAGGCTGCTTCAGTTTCCTGAACCAGAGCAGCTTCCGGAGCTACGTAAGTGTAGCCCAGGTTTTCAGCAACTTCAGCAACAGTGACCTGACCTTTATAAACGTTCAGACCCGGCAAGAAGCCCGGGATGTCGCGAAGAGCAGCTGCGTAGCCTTTGTCAGCCAGTGCCAGAACGTATGGCAAGGTCGCATTGTTCAGCGCGTAAGTGGAGGTGCGAGCCACAGCGCCCGGCATGTTTGCCACGCAGTAGTGAACCACTTCATCCACGATGTAGGTTGGATCCTGGTGCGTTGTTGCACGGGAGGTTTCAAAACAACCACCCTGGTCGATAGCAACGTCAACCACAACAGAACCCGGCTTCATCGCCTTGATGTGCTCTTTAGTCACCAGTTTCGGCGCAGCAGCACCAGCCACCAGAACAGCACCAACAACCAGATCAGCAGCCAGAACTTCTTTCTCAAGCGCGGCACGGTTGGAGAACACTGTCTTCAAGCGGGAACCGAAGCGAGCAGAAAGAGCGTCGAGAACATCAACGTTTCTGTCCAGAACGGTAACATCGGAACCAAGGCCGATTGCCATTTCAATTGCGTGGGCGCCAACAACACCGCCGCCAATCACAACGGTTTTCGCAGGAGCAACACCCGGTACACCGCCAAGCAGAACGCCAGCGCCGCCATTGGCTTTCTGCAGTGCAGTTGCACCAGCCTGAATGGAAAGACGACCAGCAACCTGAGACATAGGCGCCAGCAGTGGAAGACGGCCTTTTTCGTCAGTTACTGTTTCATAAGCGATGCAAACCGCGCCGGAGGCGACAAGGTCAGCAGTCTGCTCTGGATCCGGAGCCAGGTGCAGGTAGGTGAACAGCAAGTGGTCAGGACGGAGCATCTTGCGCTCAACAGCCTGAGGTTCTTTCACCTTCACAATCATTTCTGCTTTCGCGAAGACGTCTGCAGCAGTCGGCAGGATGGATGCGCCAGCTGCAATATAGTCAGCATCGCTCGCGCCAATGCCAACACCGGCATTGGTTTCAACAACCACGTCGTGGCCATGAGCAACAACTTCACGCACGCTGTCTGGCGTCAGACCAACGCGATATTCGTGATTTTTTATTTCCTTAGGAACACCAACAAGCATCACAATCTCCCAATCAGCTTCGGCTTTGTGTTTCTACATAGCTTATGGAAATCTCAACTGCAGATGCTTGCAATGTGCGCACGACACGGTACATTTTAGCAAACATCTACGAATAAACATCGTTCAGACACAATAATCTGCGAAAACGGCAAAGCTATGAAACTCGACAAGCTTGATAAAAAGATCCTCCGTGCGCTGCAGGACAATGGCCGTATCTCCAATTCTGATCTCGCAGATCATGTGGGCCTGTCCGCCTCTGCCTGCTTGCGTCGTGTCCGGACTCTGGAGGGTGAAGGCGTCATCGAGAAGTACGTCGCACTGCTCAATCCGAAAAAGCTGGGCAAGCGCATGAGTGTCTTTGTCGAGATCTCACTCGGGTCTCAGTCAGAGGAAGCCCTTTCAACATTCGAGAAAGCCGTTGATCGCTCCACCGAGATTATGGAGTGCCACCTCATGGGCGGCGATGCGGATTACATCCTGCGTGTGATGGCCGATGATCCGGTTGATTTTGAGCGCATCCACCGTGACCACCTCACCCGCCTTCCCGGCGTTGTGCGCATGCGCTCCTCGTTCGCGATCCGCTCCACCAAACAAGGCAGCGCTCTGCCAATTTCCGAGAGCTAATTCACCTCGGAAACCTTGCGGTTTTCTCACAGGCATACTCGACGCTTCTGCCAAACCTCTCTATAACAACGCTCAATTGTATATTGCTGCAGCTCTCCCGGGCTGCATGAGTATGGAGCACGACTTTGACCCCAATTATCACTTGCTTGCTGGACGGTCGCTACGAGCTGGCCGAAGGTCTCCTCTGGGATGAACTGACAAAACACCTGTTCTTCTGTGACATCCTAGGAAAACAGATCCATGCAATGCATTGGGATAGCAAAGAAGTCACCACATGGGACTTCCCGAAAGTCGTCGGCTCCTTCGGCCTTTGTAAAGACGGTCGCCTCATCGTGGCGATGAAAGACGAAATCATCCTGTTCGATACAGGCACCAAAATGTACGAGGTCATCGCAAAGATTGAGCCGGATAATCCACGCACCCGTCTGAACGACGGTAAGGTCGGACCTGACGGCGCATTCTGGGTGGGTACCATGGACGACATCAGCCCAAGAACCCCTATCGCCAGCCTCTATCGCGTCACGCCAGATGGCAACGTCACGCAGATCGCCACTGAAATCAGAACCTCCAACGGCTTGGCATGGTCTCCGGACAACAAGACCATGTACCACTCTGACACCGGCTCCGGTGAAGTCTTCGCCTATGATTTCGACCGCGACTTCGGTGCAGTCACCAACCAGCGCAAGTTCCTGCAGCTGGACAACACAGTGGGCAGACCCGACGGCGCAACAACAGACACCGATGGCAACTACTGGTCCGCAGGCGTCTCAGCGGGCAACGTCAACTGCTTTGATCCGGATGGACAGCTGCTGCAGTCCATCGCCATGCCAGTCCCACGCCCGACCATCCCGTGCTTTGCAGGTCCAAACCTGGGCACACTGGTCGTGGCAAGCCTGCGCCCGCATGGAGATGACGAGCTTCTCAAGGAGTTCCCAAAATCAGGCGGTCTCTTTGCAATGGATGTGGAGCACAAAGGCCTGCCAACCTGTCGTTTCGGATAAGCTCTGCCCTGCCTCCTGAAAAACAAACAGATTTAGCACCGCTGGCTCATATCCGGCGGTGTTGTCGTTTGGGCCCCGGATACGGGGTGAGCAAGGCGAGCAGGCAGTGCCTGCGCATTGTGAGTAAATTAGTTTCTTCGGCATTGGCTGCTCGCCTCGCCCGGGCGTTTTTGTATGAAACAAGGTCTCCACCGAAAGGCATTGGGAGCAGGCACCATCAGCAACAAGCACACCAGCCAGAGGCAAGTGTGAGTATCAGTGATAGCTAAACGCCTGCCAGTGTAGACGCCCATCGGGTGACCAGCTTCCGCTTGGTCCCTGCACTAAAGACTTTCAAGGGGTGTTTCAACGGACCCGCCGGAGGATGCGTTATGTCTCCCGGTAGCCCCGCCCAGCTCACGCTGCACTGACGGTCGCTCCGCCAGCTGCCCGTTTACGTGAACATGAGATCAACAATAAGCTAGCCTGAGCGAACGGGGATAAGATTTTCCGGATCCAAGCAAAAATAAGGGGCAGTCAAACCGCCCCTCAATCAACTCTGCTTCAGCTTTCACCAGCCTCAGAAGGCTTGTCGTCAATCTGGTAGGGCGCGAGAACCTTCTTGGTTTTCTCCGGCAGGTTCTTCCCCCAGCCGGCATCAAGCTTGTGGTCAACAGACACGCGGTCATCAAACACAAAGCACTCGCCTTTCCAGAGGCTCTCATCCTCTGGCACATTTTCCAGATAGTTCAGAATACCGCCCTCAAGGTGGTAAACCTCATCATAGCCCTGCTCCAGCATCAAGCCGGTAGCCCGCTCGCAGCGGATACCACCGGTGCAGAACATGGCAACCTTCTTCTTGGCGCGCAGAGCATTGTCATTGCGTTTGACCCACTCAGGAAACTCATTAAAGGTCTCCGTGTCAGGGTCCAATGCACCTTCAAACGTGCCCAGAGCAAACTCATAGTCATTGCGCGTATCAATCACGACCGTATCCGGATCAGAGATCAGCGCATTCCAGTCCTCTGGCTTCACATAGGTGCCGACAAGATCATTCGGATCAATATGGTTCACACCCATATTCACGATCGCCTGTTTCAAACGCACCTTCATGCGCTTGAATGGAACTTGCTTCGCCCAGCTTTCCTTGACGATGATGTCATGAAAACGCGGGTCTTTGCGCAAGTAAGCAATCACGTCCCGCATCTGCGGTTCTTCACCAGCAATAGTTCCGTTAATGCCCTCACGAGCAATAAGAAGACTGCCGCGAATACCTCGGCTTTTGCAGTAGTCAAGCAGAGGTTCGCGCATGTCTTCAAAGTCCGCAAACTCAACAAACTTGTAGAGCGCACAGACCAAAATGGGGGTTAGCGTATGTGTCATTCTTTGCCTTTGTGGGCTTATTCGTAGCAGTACCTATACCCATTTCCATCGGGTCTGTCAGCAAAAGAGACCATACCAAAACTGCAAACCTCCCCTGCCGAAGCAGGGAAGGTTGAAATGTAACTCGCACGAGAGGTCGTCACAGGTCCATTTACCGGCCCGGGCGGAAGGTTTCCATAATGGTAAGAAGCGTCTGAAGCTGATCCGGCGTGCCAGACTGAGCAACCTTTTCCGTAGCACCAGCAGCTGCCATGGTATCCATGGAGTAGATCTGCATAACGCCCTGGTTGGTTGCAGCCTGAGCCAGAATGTTCTGCTGCTGAGAAGCAGCCACGTTATTCTCAAAGAGAATACCGGTTGAGTGCGCCATCGTCTGGAAAAGCGAACCCATAGCCATGGCGGGTGCTTCACCAACAACCTTCACATTGGTTTGTGTGACGGCATCAGTAATCATTGGATTTACCGTATCCGGCATAGTCGTCATCCTTAAAAATGCAGCATATCTTTCGAAGAGACGAAACCGCCTTTCGAATACCGATACGCGGGAGACAGAAACAAAAGCAGTTCAGCAGAATATGAACTGCCATGAATGAGAGAAGTCGTGTCCGGTGATTTCACAGAGAACCACCAGGGGCATGCCCACCTGAAAACCAACCGGACACCATTAACTGCAAGTTGAACCAACGCCGCCGGAGGGCGACGCCTAAACCCGTTAGGTTGGGTTGAAAACGCGCATGATTGTCAGCAGCGTGTTCAACTGGTCTGGTGTGCCGCTTTGAGCAACTTTTTCGGTAGCACCAGCACCAGCCATCGTATCCATGGAGTAAATCTGCATGACTCCCTGGTTAGCTGCTGCCTGAGAAAGAATGTTCTGCTGCTGAGCGGCAGAAACATAGTTCTCAAAGAGAATTCCGGTGGAATGTGCCATTGTCTGAAAGACACTGCCCATTGCCATCGCAGGGGCTTCACCCACGACCTTTACGTTGGACTGGGTAACCGCGTCAGTGATCATAGGGCTAACAGTTGTTGGCATTCTAATAGTCCTCTTTCATACAGTTCTGGTCAAAATCCGGTTCTGCATTTCCTTGAACTGGCTCCAAAGGAGTACGCGCTACTACAACTTAAAGGATGCATCAGAACCATTCTCATCGCTCTGGCCTTTGCACCAGAAAGCGAAGCTCGAAAGTTCCGGTTATGGGTTGAAACTACGCAAGGTAGTCAGCAGCGTGCTGAGTTGGTCAGCTGTCCCAGCCTGAGCAACTTTTTCTGTGGCCGATGCCCCGGCCGTTGTATTCGCGGAATAGATTTGCATGACGCCCATGTTGGTCGTCGCCTGTGCAAGAATGGTAGATTGAGACGCGGATGCGACTGAGTTCTGCAACAAAATGCCCGTTGAATGTGCAAGGGATGCATAGAGATTTCCCATCGCAATTGCAGGCGCTTGCCCAAGCACCGTTACATTGGATTGCGTGACAGCATCCGTCACCATGCCGCCCTCTGGTATTACGGGGCCAATCCCCGGTAGATCCGCCATAAATCACTCCCACCTGATCAACCGAACTCATGAGCAGTTCAGTAAAAACGCAGCCCTGCTTCACCTCTGATCAAGCGCAAGCACTGCACTGACCAGAGGCAAACTCTCAATTATTTAGAAAACTCAATGGCCGTTGCAGACTGACCAAACACCCCGACTTAACGCGAAATGTACCGACACAATGTTCCGAGCAAACTCTCGTTCACCTGCTCGGCTTCCTTCGGGTCCATATGTGAAATGCTGTTTGCAGCAGCCATGGAACCAACAGAATAAGTATGCAAAATTCCCTGATTCAAAGCGGTCTGCGCAATGATGTTCTGGCGCTGTGCATTCGAGACGGAATTCTCAAAAAGCACCCCTGTCGATTGCGCCGCTGTCAGGAAGGTCAGCGCCAGCGCGAACGCAGGAGCCACCCCAAGAATTGCAATCACGTCAGCATCAACAGTTCCGCCATCGGAGGGTTTTGCTGCGCCACATTGTTCCTCAATAGTCTTTGGCATTTTTTCTCCAATATGCTTGTTATTATTGCCATTTACAGACTATTGACGCCGCTCCTCTCTATTTGTGAACTCTTTCCTAAGAGCCAGTGCCCTTCGTAAGAATTGGTTCACACATCACTCATCTATCGCGAGATCTCTGTTGCAGATAACTGATCAAAAGCTCGGAGAGCTTCTCATTGAGTGGCGCAATCTGCCTTGAAAGCTCCGATTTGATTTCCTTCTTCAGAAAGTCCCGCATGGCTTCAGCAGCCTGTACCGCCATCGCTTCCTGATTGGGCACCCCGCCGGGACCGGGCAGGCCAGAGCCCGGAAACTGCGCCATGCCGGGGCCAGCTTGCGGCCCACTTTGCCCAGGCACCATTTGCGGCTGTGCGGGCGGCGGCGTTGGTGGTGATTGCGGCTCCTCCTCATCCCC
>NZ_LCWX01000020.1:0-7663 GCF_001431305.1 Pseudovibrio sp. POLY-S9 | reverse complement strand
CGTACCAATCACGCTCTTAATCGTCGTAATCTCTTCATCAATGGAGGTGCACAGCTTGGCTGCCGCCTGCTCCACTTCAGACACAATCGTCTGCGCAGAGGATGTAGCATCATCACAAGCCCGATTGATCTGCGCCTGCTGCTGGCGGATTTCAGCAACCACCTCATTGTAGTTTGGAATGCCCTGCCTCAGCTGCGCAAATTCACTGGCGGCCTGATCCACATTCTGCTTCACCTTGGTCAGCTGCACGACAGCATCATCCAGCGCAGAGTTGAATTCCGGGCCCGGTGTCACCGTGACCTTTTGAGGACCAGCATCTGCGGCCCCTGACGTTCCGTTCGCGGCTGTACTCATCGCCTCACTCCTCAAGTCCAGTCTTACCAGTTGTGATCTGAATTCCGCTCGGAACTGCGGTCCTCTCCCCGCGCGTCAAACTCAATGTCGCCAGTGGAGGTAAACCGCGCAAGAAGCTCCTCTTCCACCCCATCCTGGATCAACCGGTCCTCGTCTTCACGGTCCTCATACCGATCGGCCTCTTCCTGCAATCGCTCATCACGAAACCCGAGAACCACATCCGCTGCAGTAATGCCATCTTCACACACCAGCATCCCTTCCGCCTTCACCAGCGCATCCCGCGCCAGACTCAGGTGACACAAAAGCCCTGGCAGCGTCTCAACACCAGACCGCGACAGCGTAAGCGTCTCTTCCTGCTCGATAACCCCTTCCCAGCGGCGCAACTGATTGAGGATCACCTCCTCCAATTCCTCTCGAATGTATGTAACGTCCCGTTCCATATCTCACCTTTAGAGCTGACCGGGGATCTGCCTATCGCGTCAGAGCCCGAAGAAAAGTCGCAAGCAAAATGTAGTCCTATTGAAACAACAGCGTAATTTCCTGAATCAGATCCGCCAGTTGGCCCGCTTCCGGCAGATCACTCACTCACATCCTGAAACGCCGAGATAGCATTGGTCACCATGACGTTCAGCTCCGTCAGCGCAGGTGTCGCTGCCAACGCCGGATCCTGTGCGATCTTCGCAGCCACAATCGCCTGTGCAGCCATAGAGATTTGCATGACACCGTTCATGTAGGTCTCCGCATTCTGCGACGCATGCCCGCTGGATTGCTTGGTCATCACATCATCAGGAATGGAGATCATCGACTCCAATCCTTGGTAGTTTTGAAAGTTGGTAAACTGCACGGCCTGAGTAATCTGTTCGTTTAAAGCAGAGGTTGAAGGCGCAGAGGTTGGCAATGGTGGATAGGATGGCCCGGAGGACTGCTCCTTCCCGGTATCCGTGGATGTGCCCTGCGACTGCCCACCCGTCCCGTCAGAACCGGTAGTATCCTCAAAGTCTGCACCGCCAGCAGATCCCTTTTCACTATCCATCACCATGGTTTGTTGCGCTCCGGATTGACTGTTGCTCTCACTTGCTGTGTTGACGGTTTCCGTTGCCGCCTGTGAGGACATTTTGACCGCTGGAGAAGATCGCTGAGCACCCTGTGTTCTGGATGCCTCAGCACCGGACTGAGTTGAGGAACGCAAACTATTATCGCTCAAAGGTCCGTGGAGCAGAGAGATCAGGCGCCGCCGACGCGTAATCGCATTCTCATACTCTTGAGAAGCTGAACTCTCACCTCTCTCCCTCACCATCAAATTCCCTCAAATTAGCCACCTGAAGGTTTAGACTCCGCTCCAGAGGTCGGGCCTATTTCCATAATCAGCTGAACGCCCTTGGACACCACAGCCGTCGATATCTGGTTCATGGATTGCTGCGCATGGGTCGCATTTTGAACCGACAGTCCCGTCGCATTACTTACCACCTGATACAGATTGGCAATTGCCTGAGAAGGCGCTTCACCCACCACCTTCACATTCGTCTGGGTAACGGCATCCGTCACCTGAGCATTTACAGTATCTTCCGCCATGCTTTCGCCCTCGCAGTCTAAATTCGTTAACTATTCGGAGAGACGCACTCCCAACCCTCCTGTGAACATTCAATCTGCTCAATTGAGCCGCTTACGCTTCTTGGAGCGGGCATCTCTCAGCTTCTCACGCAAAAACTGCACCCGCTTGCGGGCCAAAGCCTGAGAAATATTCAGCTCCTCCGAAATCTCGCTGTAACTGCGATCCTCGGCAAACTTCATAGAAAAAATCTGCTGATAGATAAGAGGAAGCCGCTCCAGCGTCTTGCTGATCAGCATCAGCTCTTCCTTCTGTGCCAGCAGCACTTCCTGCGGTGCGCTTTCAATCTCTGTATTGGCCAGATGTTCGTCGTAAACATCCTTATCGCCATCACGAAACTGATATTCATAACGCTTCTTCCGATACTGACTGATGAACTCGTTTTTGAGCGCGTACATAAAAAAGGCGATTGGCTCCCTCATATTCAAGGGACGCTGTTCAAAGTGCGATGCAACCTTAATGATCGTTGCTGACATCAACTCTTCAGCCGCATCCATGTCACCACCCGTAAGATGAAACGCTCTTCCAAATATCTTTTTTCTATGCTCGTTCCAGTATTCCCAAACAGGCGTCAAATCCTGACGCCCATCAAGATGTTCTAGTCGTGTATTCTTGTAATACATCCGCCACACCTCAATGTATTACAGACTAAATCCCTGAACACCACAAAGAGACATCACGAAACACACACCAACACCGGCATGGAGAACAGATATCAACTTTATTTCTAGAGAATTCGTCCGCTTCGATAGAGATGAAGCTACGGATATTCTTGTTTGCGGAAAACCAACGCAATTTTATGGGTTGTATAAATTCACGCTTACAACCAACGATAATATAACGTGAACCAGATTAGAAATTTTAAGAGGTTCCAGTCACTTAACGACCTTCGAGTGATCAACCTTGCAGAATTACAACACAACCAGAAACACGACGACGACCTGTTAACAACCTATAAGGTGTATACTTGAGGTTGATACAACCCGAAAAATGCATAAGCCCAATCTCATAGAGCGCCATCCACCCTGCCCTTAATAGACAGCCCGCCCGACGTTTTGTGACATAAGCGATTCTACAAATTAAAGGAGAGATTGTTTTTCCAGGTGCTCAATCACAAACCGCGCACGCTCTTCAACGCACACTTGCGGCACGTCAACCAACTCATATCCATAAGCACGATAGACCGAAACATTCGCCGCATAATCCTGGCATGCAAAGTCAAAGCCATGCGTTCGCTCCGCATCATGTTCAAAAATCTCTCTCCACGGCGCGCACACAAACACGGGCAACGCAAACCGCCTCAGATGCGCAGCACGCACCATACTCTCAGAAACAGAAGCCCCAATAATTGCACTATACGCAATCGCTTCCAGAAAACTGCGATCATGGAACACAGGCTCACCTGACCGCCCCCCTCCCCGATCAAACGCCGCAATGGAACGCTCAAACAACAATTCCCGAAAAGCAACACAGTCCTTGTCAGGCAGAGCACAACCACCAACCGCACGCTGCTCCCGCACCAACTGCCGCCCAACCTCCTCCCGGCACGCATACCCAAGAGACTTGAGATAAGCCAGCAAAGTAGATTTTCCAGCACCAGACGCACCAGTAATGACAAAGTCCATCACAAAACCTCGCAAAGAAAGAGCGGAACAAGACGATATATTGGGGGGAAGGTTCGAAAACCGGAATGCAAGGAGTGCCAAAAAGGGATGCGATCACTTTGAAGCAAAGCACACACAAACACCACCAAGGCATAAATGCCTTGGTGAAACAGTCACCGATTTTCTGAAAGAAAATGGTGAGCCCGCACGGGTTCGAACCGTGGACCTACTGATTAAAAGGCGCTTCAGTATAGAACGCTCATTTACGATGAAGAGCGATTCATTACTATGAATCAAAGAGTTGTAGAAAATTATTTGCGTTTGCCTACCTTGCTTTTCGCGCTCAATCTCATACATTTGCTTACATAGTGCTGACACAGAACGGTAAGCAGTTCGTTTTTGATCTATGACGGTTTGGATTCTGTTTTGCACAGGTCCTAAAAGAAAACCCCAAAGGTCGTCAGAAGCTGTCATGCCGTCAGAAACAGCTGCAAACGGAGGCGTTTTTCAACTTCAAAATTCGTATGTGTGGTGGCTCCTGTCACGAGCCGTCAGCGGGAAAGGTATGTCTATGCCGAACATAACGAAGCGAACGGTTGACGCGGCAAGGCCAGCAAGCAAAAAACACTTCCTCTGGGATAGCAAGCTCAAAGGGTTTGGCCTTCAAGTGATGCCAAGCGGTGCAAAAACATTCATTGTGCAATATCGCACGCATGAAGGCCGCTCCCGTCGTATGAGCCTTGGGAAATATGGTGAATTGACACCTGATCAAGCCAGAGATCTGGCGACCGACGTTCTGGCGAAGGTCCGCAACGGAGATGATCCTCTATTAAAGCGGGAAAACAAACGAGCTGCTCCCACGGTGAATGTGCTCCTTGATCTCTATATGAGTAAACATGTGCAGGTTCACAACAAGCCCAAGACAATGAAAGACATTGAACGTCTCCTAAAGCGATGTGTTCGTTCACGACTGGGGCACATGAAACTCAACTCTGTCAGGCGGCAGGATATTGCAAAGCTGCATCACTCATTGAGAGCAACACCTTGTCAAGGCAATCAAGTTCTGGCTGTCTTATCTAAGGCGTTCAATCTCGCTGAAGTATGGGGCCTAAGACCAGAGCACAGCAACCCGGTTCGGTTGGTCAAGCGTTACAAAGAAAACGAGCGTGATCGTTTCCTGTCAGAGGAAGAGCTGCAAAGACTGGGGCGTACCCTTGAGCTGGCAGACCAGGAAGGTCTTCCCTGGATCATAAAAGCCGGGAAGAGTACAGCCAAGCACTTGCCCCAGGATGTTGCAAAGCGGAAGACACCTGTTAATCCAAGAGCTCTTTATTGCTTACGTCTGCTCCTTTACACCGGTGCACGCTTGAGTGAGATCACAACCCTGAAATGGAAGCATATTGATTTTGAATTGGCCACGATTGCACTGCCTTCAAGAAAGGGGGATGAGCGTAAACCTCATCCGGTAAGTACCAGTGTGATCGAAATCCTCTCTGATATTCCAAGAGTGGATGTTTCACCATATGTTTTACCGGGCTGTAAAGATCCGACACGCCCCATTTCGATTGAGGTAGTTGAGAATGCATGGCAGCGCATCCGCGTCTATGCCAACATTCCTGATGTTCGTATTCACGATCTGCGCCACACGGTTGGCACCTTCGCAGCCCAAGCAGGCAGCAACGCCTTCCTCATCAGCCACCTTCTGCGCCACCGCAACGTGACCATCACCAATCGCTATGTGAACCATGATGCCCATCCAATCCGGGTGCTGTCAGAGACGATTGGTGAACGGATTGAGGCTGGATTGGAAGGACGAGAATGAGAACTCCGCTACAGGCATTTGGAGGTATTTATTTGGATAATTGCGAGCACCACATGAAGCTTTTGACCAGTTGCGGACGTTCAACCTAAACTTTGTTGCTTACAGCCGGTGCGTGACTTCAACCATAGATCGATTTTGATCAGCTTGTTTCCGAGTGGCCATAGTCTACATTTAGGCGGTCACAGCGGCACCTTGCCAAAGAGTGTGCTTTCAACTCCAGATACTTCTCTCCAGCATACGATTGAGAGCAACAGAAGTTGAATTTTTAATATGCCTCGCCAAGCTATAGCTCTCCGGCTTCTGAAGTAATACTTGATATAGACCTAAGGCCAGTCATGCACTAGCATCCAAGCTGAACCACTCAAGTTTGGAGAGATACATTGTGTCGTTCACTTACCTTCTTCCTCGTCATTGCAATTCTATCGACACCCGCACACGCCGAGTGGCTTTACGCTCCAATAGGAAGTGCTTTTTCTGACAAAAAAAAATTTCCATTCATGTTCTGGTTAAACCCAATCAACACTCCGAAAATTGTTGCTGGGACGCCCGCAATTGCATGCGTTGGGAACGAAATAATTCTTAAGTACTCCATTGATCGCGAAATAAAAAATTATGATCAAATAGATTTTGAATCTCTAGAGGAAATCACGAGACTTTTGGTTAGAATAGATAGTAACAGCAAAAGATCATTTAAAGCCAAATACACATATAAAGACAAAATTTTTACAGTAACATCTGTAGTAGATATTGAACTTTTAGACGAAATTAAGAATGCCAAAAGAAGAATTGCTATCGCGAATGCAAGTTTAATTGCAGGTATATTCGATGAGAGCGTATTTAGTGCTAAGGGCTCAACAAAGGCTGCGCGCAATCTCTTAAAAGACTGCCAAAATAGCTAAAAACATTAGCAAGAGCCACCGTGGGCTGAAAATAAAGTATCACTCTAAGCACAGCTTCGTTCACGGCATTTCTTCAGCCTAACATGTCGCTTGTTGACTCGTTGCGGACATTCGCCTCAGGGCAGAGGCCTCACCGGTTTTACGTTCTTGCTATTTCTGATTGTGTGCGTTTCCAAAAGACCTGAGGTGTGGGCAGCAATCCACTTACGCCTGGTCCATGTACCCAGTGCGGACAAAGCAGTCATTTGGCGAACGTCGACAATATGTAGGATGCGCCTTAAACAACGCTTTATAAAGGGCGTTAACCCTTTTCTTGTTAGAAAGCTTGCTTACAAGTAGACATTGAGTTTTTGTCTTTTGCACGGTTAAATTGTGAAAGGTATTGATTTGAGCACCGAGAATATTGCGCAATACGAGGCCTTGGTTAGGTCGATCGCGCTTATTATTTATGGCCGCTGCGTCGACCACGGTAATGGTATTCCTGAGTTCGAACATTTTGCAGAAAACGATTTACAAGAACCACCGGATATCCTCTCCCGGTTGGGCATTATGACCGATAAGGATGGGAGAAGGCACCGCCATACCTTTAGTTTTGGCTGGGTCCCGGATAAACCATTAAACCTGACACGCCATCAAGGCGAACCAACTGTTTTCGATTTAGTATTAGCGCTTTGCTTTTTGATTGATTGGGATGTTGCTCGTTTTGGGGATATTGGAAGAGTTCGTGATTTCGACCCAACTCAAGCAGCGCCCAAGTTTGACTTATCGGCAACGAGGCCATTCACGACAATAGAGCGTGAAGCGTTTTGTGAGTACGCATTTTTAACTGGCTGCGCACTTCTAGAGGAATTGGGCCTTGGAAGCTGGACGGTAGACGCGAGGTTTGAAGTTTTGTTTGAGCTCTCTCAAAACTCGCCTATACGGATTATGAGTATCTATCGCGGGTCGCGGCTCAATCTAATAAGGAAGCTTGGAGAAAAAGCCAAGCTTTATCCTGTCGTCTAAAATTGATCCTCTTTCACTACCTTGAGCTGCCGACATAAGCCTTTTCACTTCCAAGAAAAGGCTCGAAACTCTCATTCGCCATAATGCACGCTAACGTCAGCAATGGGGCTCGAAGCCTTCTAACGCCTACGGCGTATAGAGCTATGAATTCCTGGCCAACAAGGTCTTCTGAAAGTTCACTACAGACAGCAGCAACTCTTGATAGAACCTCTCCAATGGCAGTTCATGGCCCTGTTTGCATAGATATGCGAGCGTATGTAGCGGTGTGACCATAGCTGATGGGGTGGATGGCTCCTGCTCCCACCAACGCCGTAATGCGTCATACTGCAGTTGTCATGGACAGCAAACGAATGGAGCCACCCCATGCAAG
>NZ_LCWX01000019.1:0-1488 GCF_001431305.1 Pseudovibrio sp. POLY-S9 | reverse complement strand
CGAGCACCGAGCACCGAGCACCGAGCACCGAGCACCGAGCACCGAGCACCGAGCACCGAGCACCGAGCACCGAGCACCGAGCACCGAGCACCGAGCACGAATGATCGCAATGCTACGCAAAGACAAGCTTATGAGTAAAGAAAGATCCTCAGAGGGGGATAACTTTTATTAGCAGATGCGAGCGCAACATCTGAAAAACCGGGCATAAAAAATAAGGCGAATTCCACGGGGTAAACATATGCCCGCTAGGCGGTTCTATGATAGAACCTCCCCCGTTCAAAATTAAATGCATGCGGTGCAAAAGCCAGACACAAAACCACTCAATAAGAACCACGAGCAACGCACATTTCGCGCAAATAACGCAAATCTGCACAAAAGAACGCAAACCTTAAAATCAGCACGATCAGTTATTCAGAGCCCCACGTGATCAGACACACTTAAGCTGCAACAAACCCAATCTCTTTCTGCAGCTTCTTGGTCAGCTTCCTCGCAATAATGCTATGCGCCTCGCGAACATAATCCTTGATGTCTTCATCAGCCATCGCCTGCGCAGTCTCAATCTGAACCCACTTCGCCCGAGCCAGATAAGGCGCCGGAATAACGCCCTCCTGTTCCGTCAGAATCTGATAGGAAAGCTCCGAACACTTAAAGCTGATCTTGATCCCTTCCATCTCAGGCCGGTCCTCTCCCCAGTTAGAACAGATCGCAAAGATCTTCCCTCCAACCTTCCAAACCGAAGCATTCCCCCACTGAATGACATTGCTCGTCCCAACCAATGACTTGCAATAATTATCAAACTCATCCCGCGTCAATGTAGTCTCTCCCTAGCAATCAAAAAAAGGCATCAAACACAGCCGATAATTGCAACGAAGATAACACAATCAAAATCCAATTCGGTACCCGTTCAACTAACTTTCAGATTTGGCTACCGATAAAGAGCACCCATCACACACGCTCACTCCTGTTCATCTGAGGTAGCGCATAGATCAGTTCTATCTCTTTTGTGGTCAGCCGACAGCATAGAACGCTTGTGAGTACTATTCGGACAATCAAATCCTGGCGCAGAAGTGCGCTCTGCATTTCCTTTGAAAGCGCTGCAGACATAGCGGCGTAATCCGAGTGCAAACATCGCCAACGGATGCAGAATGGAACGCAACGCCTTTCCGATTTCGGTTTGGCTCAATCACACAGCACACGGCACCAGCTCATAAATGCCGAGGCTTGATCACCTATTGCGATCGCTATTGAGGTCAAACCCGAGCGCCTCTCGCAGCTCTCCATTCTTCCCAGACCGCATGAAAGGCTGCTAGTTTCAACATATTACAGCACTTCGAGGTACTACCGTTCAATCCCTTAAAGACGTTGCTTTGGTTTCATTGAGGTAAACTGGTGGCTGTATATTCAGGGAGTATTCTTCGGTCAGATGGCATTGCAATCCAGGGGATCGCCGACCACTCGGAACCTAGCTCGCTGTGTTTTCAGCACGCA
>NZ_LCWX01000018.1:0-332 GCF_001431305.1 Pseudovibrio sp. POLY-S9 | reverse complement strand
GCAGTTCAGATCGTGGACATGGCAATTTCGATCAGACCTGGCTGACAACAAGCACCAATCACTGGGCTGGACAAAGTGCTGGTGACTGGACGCTGATCATCAAAGATACTCAGAGCGGAAAGACTGGAACTCTGCAGAACTGGGAACTTCGTCTTTACGGTGATCAAGCTGCTGATAACAGCACTTATGTCTATACCAATGAGTTTGCAGAAATAGGCACAAGCGATCGCGCTGTCATTACAGACACTGAAGGTCTTGATATCATCAACACAAGTGCAGTCTCAGGTGATGTGGTGATTGACTTAAGTGGCACTCATCAGTCTTCCATTGCA
>NZ_LCWX01000017.1:0-385 GCF_001431305.1 Pseudovibrio sp. POLY-S9 | reverse complement strand
GATCAGCGTCCAGTCACCAGCACTTTGTCCAGCCCAGTGATTGGTGCTTGTTGTCAGCCAGGTCTGATCGAAATTGCCATGTCCACGATCTGAACTGCCTGCCTCCAAGGAAACGCCAGGCCGGTTGATCAAAATGCTTTTAGTCCCGTCCGGGCCAACAAGAATGATCTCAAGATCTCCGAGTTGCTGGTGCTGCAGGTCTAGAAGAACTTCAATATTTTGAAGTGCGATGTCCTCACCAACAGAAATCGTACTGCGGAGAGCTCTTCCATTATCCGGAATTGCCTGATCCTTCGCATCGCTTTCAGCGGCAACTGTAATTTCGTTCGCTGAAACACTGCGCTCTTGCCAGGTCTCAGCAAGCCGAACAGCTGCATGTGCATCC
>NZ_LCWX01000016.1:0-5338 GCF_001431305.1 Pseudovibrio sp. POLY-S9 | reverse complement strand
AATCTTGCCCCTCTGGCCGCAAGTTACAAGCGGCTGCACCGCATGGCGCAAGAACTGGAGCAGCGTGCCCTTGTCTGGAAACAGCAAAAGACAACGCTGCAGCTTCACAAAAAGGTCTTAAGACAGCAGCTGACCTTGCATCCGGACCATCCAGCTGCAGGGGATGCGCAAAAGCTGTTGCTGTCATTACCGCGCCGTATCGAGGCACGCTTGACCATCACCCAGCTGTTGCAATGGAGCAAGCAATTGCTGCAGCTGATCGCAGTGTTTCATGAGGTACATGACCCCTCTTCCACTGACCAGATCGAGGACGATCCAGCAGCGGATTGCGATCCTCAAAACACCTCTGGTCGGAAGAAAACTTCCGACAGGTCGGAAATCCAGTTCCGACACATAAATACAAACAATACAAAACAAACACTTTCTAACGAAAGAAGTAATGAGCGGACACTGCCTGCCGGCAATGACTTGAAGATTGCTTTGACCGCTAACGCGGAAAGGGCTCTTGAAAAGATCGAGCGTGGGAGCGCTGCTCCAGCACGTCAACACCCGATAGCACATGAGGACAGATCCAACTCGCCTCCCCTGCCCGGTCTTGAACCGCCTTCAGCACAAGCCGTGCTCCTGAGCTCCGGCATTGAGCACATCACGCTCAAACAGGTTTTAGCCTGTGCCAGTCCCATGCTGCGCGATATGATCCGCAATGCCTCAAAGAGTGGTGGGGCCGATTGGGATTCTGTCATCCAGGCCGCGGCACTGGCTGCAGGATATCTTGGGATCTCAAAACCAGCATGGCAGGAGGCATGCAGCAAACTTGGGAGCAGCGCGGCCGCAACTCTGATTGTAATTGCCGAGCGCCGCAGCACCGATCCGACCACCACCATCAATTCCTATGGCGGCTTTGTGCGCGGCTGTCTGGCAAAAGCCAAGGCCGGAGATCTGCACCTTCAAAAGTCTGTTTTTGGCCTGCTCAGCAAAGCTAACTTTGATGAATAGTTCTCAAAAAATTGGGGCGTTGCCCCCGATCGCTGTTAAGGACAAGGGCGGAGTTCACCCTGATTTCCGGATAATCGAGTATATTGACTTTGATTGTTGCAGGAAATGGGGGGAACTCCACTCCTGGATAGCAAGAATATCCCCGTAACGTGCAGTGGGATTAGTCGTAGCCTTAAGACTGAGAGTTGCTGTTTTAGGCGGTGGAATGATGAATTCAACGCCTTCATAACGGTGCGCTATTTCCTGACGTGTTGGGAAGTCATCATAAGCGCCAACACCGAGGAACGTGGCAATCTGCCCTTCAATCTGGTCAAGCAGATCTGGTACCACGGTTGGATTGGCAACACTATCTTCGCTCAGTTCATTGCACATAATTCCCCGCTCTCCAAGTCAATTCCAAGATGAAGTTTATGCAACTTTCCGCGCTTTTTCTTCGTTCCATGCTTGGTTTCCTGCCACTCGCCAGCGCCAAAGACCTTTAAACCAGTGCTAACTATCACAAGGGTTGTGGGAATGGCTTCCCGTTCGGATTTGGGTTTGGAAAAATCCAATCCACCAGAACGGCGTGACAAAGTAGAAAAATCAGGAACAAGTAAACCAAGGCCATCAAAGCAAAAACAGAATACACATTGTCATGTTATTCTCCTGTTCATGGCATAATGCCAGTTTCAGGGGGGAAATCCACTTAGACTACCTGTCCAGATTTCCCGAGCCACCTCTTATCAAACGCTCGCCACTTTCCCTAAACCAGTCCACGTTGGCAGAGTTTACACAAATAGATAGCTCTAAAAATAGATGAATTGTGCCTCTAATTTAATCTTGGAGAATATCAAAAATGCATTAGTAATAGGTAATCCGTTGGAAAATAATTTCAAGGATCGCTTGCATCAATTAATTCTATGAAAATATGTTTCCTTATAAATGAATGAGCTTCATTTTTACTAAAGCAATACTTGGTTATATATCTTGGATATACGGATATGACATATTTGTGACACTGAGTTTTGAGAAAAAATAGTGTAAGATACACATGTGTTGAACAGAAGCATTTAAGTTAACTTAAAATGCAAAAAAGCTAGGATATAGAAAAGTATACACACTTCACAATAAATGATGTCTTAGAAGCTATAGTTAGGGTGTAATCATCTCTAAAAGTAGGAGTTTTACCTGAGGTTGGTTTAGTTCTTCTGTTAAATCGGAAATATATGGAATGCATATTGATGGACAGGTGTCAAAAAAATCCGACAAGTTTGTTCGAATTCGGCAACACATCGCGACAACAGAATGAGTTTGCTGAAATAGCGGCCAAAAATTTTTCTGGACTGCCTGAAGGAGTAAGCCGCTGGGACGTTTTGTCCCTTGTCAAACGCCTGCACCGAGCCTTGAAACTTACAACAACGCAGATTGCTCACCTAGAGTTTTTAATTGGTTATACACGCGAACAGGATTGGTGTAATGGGAGTAGTCCAATTGTATACTTAACAGTGGGTTTAACGGCAAAAAAGCGCGGGATTTGCGAACGTCAAGTGCTGAATATTGAACGATCTCTTAACAAGATTGGTTTTCTTTGTTGGCGGGACAGTGGTAATCACCGACGCTATGGTCAAAGGTCCTCGACGGGTAAATTAGAGGTGGCCTTTGGTGTTAATCTGTCCCCCCTTGCCGCTTCCTTTGATCGTCTTTTACGTTTGGCAGAAAATCGGGACCAAAGAGAGCTGAAGTGGAAGCAGGAAAAAGCGAAGTTTTTGCATTACAAACGTATTTTGCGCGAACGTTTGAAATCAGAGCCAGATCATGTTGCTTCAACTCTTGCGATACGTATTTTGATGGACCTTCCCAATCGCATTGAATCGAAGGTGACTATCACTCGACTGACCTGTTGGAATATACGAATTTTAAATTCTATACAACTGTTTGAAGAACCATGTAATGAACTGATAATACAATCGTTTGATGATTTGACTGGGCAAAAAATGGAACCTCATTCATGCATAAATACACTGTCTCCTAGTGAAAGAAGTAATAGGCTGACACGATCTTATGATAATGAATCAGATCCCTTCTTGGAACCTAATATGAATGCGGCTCTTGATGACGGCAAGGTCGCTGTACTTAAGGACTTGGATTTTTTTCCGAATAAGTCTATTTTGCATCCATCAGGGCAGCATGAAAAACTTACCACAACAGCTGGGTTTTTGAACTCAGGCATTGAGCACATTACACTCGCACAGATTCTAACCTGTAGCAGTCCGATGCTGCGGGACATGATCCGCTATGCTTCAAAGAACGACGCTGCCGATTGGGATGCCGTCATACAGGCAGCAACGCTGGCTGCAGGTTATTTGGGGATCTCAAAACCAGCGTGGCAGGAGGCTTGCAACAAACTTGGTGTTAGTGCGGCTGCGTCGCTCATCGTGATAGCCGAGCGCCGCGGTTCTAACCCAAAGGCTCCCATAAATTCATTTGGCGGCTTTATACGCGGTTGTTTGACTAAAGCTGAAACAGGCGATCTGCATCTGCATAAATCTGTTTTTGGCTTACTCAATAAGACAAAACTAGATGAGTAATGAATTAATAAACCAGTGATTCTGACCTAGATTACAGCTGCTAGTGGATCAATGGAAAGTTTAAATAACCTGCCCCACAAGCTAGCATGGGTATTTTCCTTTGAAAGTACAATCTGCCGTCCGCTGTGTTGTTTGTAATCTCATTTAGTTAAAACGATAATATTACTATCATTATGTAAATAGATAGTAATTATATATTATTATGTATATCGTCTTGATGGATTTTAACTGTCTGATATACTAAGTTATATTACGAGGACGCAATTTTACTATTGCTGATAATGTGTCGAGATGTGAAGTATTTCTATATGACTATGAGGCAATATATTTATAATACTTTGCATCAATCTACGGAGTCCGTCGCTGGATTGCGCGTTATCGAACCATGTAAGCTTGATGTGTAGATATCTAAAGTACGTTAACCTAACACTTCGGGAGTGTATGAGTGAAAATGACCTCATATAAGAACACAGCAGTGGGGTACTGCCGGGCAAGTAGAGATGGGGTGGGCCTAACAGGCCAAAGAAAAATCGTCCTACAATATGCCGAGCGAAAGAATTTGAAAGTAGACTCAATTCTTTGCGTTAGCATGCCTAAGTATGGTGAGAATCCTGAACTAGAGCGAGACCAGCTAGTTGATCTATCTCGTAGGCTGGGATTGGTATTAGTACCAGACTTAAGTCGCTTAGGTCTGAATATCGCAGATGCTTTGAAGACGATTAGTTTGATACATGAGACAGGTGCAGAGTTAATAATTATCAACAAAGATATTCGATTAAGAGCCGACATTGAACTAGAACTCCCAGCGACATTGCTTTTAGATACCATCACGTTACTCGAGCAAGAACGGGTGAAGTTGCTTAGTGTTCGGACGGAAATTATGAAAGCGGAAACAAATCCCAGAGGACGTCCGCGCGGTAAACTTGGAGTTTCGAGACTTGACGGAAGAGAAGCGGAAATTCAACTCTTGTTTAAGAAAGGTTTAACACGCGCTCGCATAGCTGATGTACTTGGAGTTTCACGGACAGCTTTTTATCACTTCCTTGATACAAGGAATATTATACTAAAATCACGACTCCAACAACATGCCCAGTTGGAGAGTGACAATTGGTGTAACAAGCCTTAGAGCCTGACTCAAAAGTTTTCTAATAAATGCAATATCTTGCGGTTCTCCTTGAGACCGTTCTGATGTGGGCAATGGTTGCCCATGCTTGAGATACGCCGGTTCGTTTCTCCCAGTCTTTGGCCAGCCTGCGGCACCTGCCCATCCATGCGAATGGTCGTTCGACAACCCAGCGTCTGGGGAGGACCTTGAAGCCCCTACAGTGGTCAGAGCGCTTTATGACCTCAATCGTAAGCGACCGCTCAAGACCGCCTTACTTGTTTGTTTTTCCTAGGGTATTTTCCTTTTGATTTTTATGGAGGATGGCCTTGTCTAAAGTTAAACAGGTGCGGCGTAAGTGGACGCGGGAAGAGAAGCTCGCGATTGTTTCTGAGGTTGGGGTAGATGGTGCCTCTGTTCTTGATGTTTCCCGCCAGCATAACATTGATCGTTATCTTCTAAAGCGCTGGATCAAGCACTTTGGCATGGTGGAGAAGTAACCGTCCGCTCAGCACCGCCTTACGTGTTTTCTTTTGATCCGGTATTTTTGTCTTGAGTTGAGCTTTAAGGAGGAAGTGGAGTTCCCTCCGGTTTCCGGACAATCGAGTATATTGACTTTGATTGTTGCAGGAGATGTGAATGGGCACGGGACGCTCGAAATACACTGAAGAGT
>NZ_LCWX01000015.1:0-5551 GCF_001431305.1 Pseudovibrio sp. POLY-S9 | reverse complement strand
GACCGGTGTCCTTCACTCCTTGATCCAGCAACGACAGCAGCAATGGAAGCGCGACTTGATGACATTGTGAGTGGTCGAGCCGGTGCTGATGAAATCATCCAGGAGATCTGCAGCTCTGCGAAGACGGCAATTGATGTTCTGGACGGGCAGGGGGCAAAGCTCGACATTCAGCGAAAACCGAGCCCAGCCATGGTCAAAGCAGCTAAGGGTAAGGCAGAGCGTGAAGGCAAGCGTCTGACCCGCGCAGATCTGGCAAGCTATGACACGTTGCGGGCTTATCTGGGACCAATGAAGGAGCGGGCAGGGGAGCCATCCGCTCCAAGCCCTGCGCAGCTCAAGTTGGGAATGACGATAGCCGAACGTTTGGGACAGCCTCTTCCTGATGAAGCCAAAAGCTCAGCAAGGGCTCTGAGCAGCTGGATTGACGCGAATAATTTTGCCAGTGAGAGCCAGATGAAGTGGATCTGCAAGTTCGTTGAGGAAGGCAAAATCAAGAAACCTAAAGGCTATCCGGACAAGGTATCCCCCAAGGTTGCCAAAGCCCTACTAGACAAAATGTTCAAAAAGAAACAGCGGCGAGACTAACAGGGGTTATGGCAACATAACTTAAACATCAGTCTGCGATTAATAAACCATCGCTATTTAGTATTCACAATGGTTGCCATTCTGCACCCCTAAAACTTATTTTTCTTCTTGTCGAAGACAGCGGGGAGACCGCGAAGCGGCTTTGGTCCTTGCTCCAGCGATGGGGCGAAGCCCCTTTTGAAAGCAGCAGGGCAGGGGATAAATCACTCCAAAACCCATCAAAGCAACCACAGAAATTCAGCTCGCCAATCTCTTAAAAGTTCACAACTGTGAACTTCTCACAAATAACTCATATAATTCAGTAAGTTACAATTTTTCACATTATTATGTGCCACTAGCGAGTCCAAAAACAGATTTTTGAAGATGCAATTTACCATCGTTAGCTCTGTCGATCATTGCGCGGAAATACCCTCCAGGGCGAGCAATTGCGTCCGGATCTCTCAACGCTTTTTCGGCAACAACAACAAGGCAAGCCGCTGACAAATGCCGTCCTTGGGAAACACACGCAGATTGCCAAGCTGCTTCAGACAAACCAATCAAATGTCTCAGATCCTCGGTACGATCTAACAAGCCATTCCAACTTGAAAGTTCGAGCTGTAATGTTTCTTTTACATCTGAGCATGCGCTTTCAAGAAGCCCAATGGATACACCTGAAAGGTTCGTTGAGGGCAGTTGGTTGAGTTCACTAGTCTTGAAGGACGTTCTTAATTCATCTGAAGTTGCTTGCTTGCCAGCAGCGGGTGCATCAGGCTTTTTTTCAAAAGCCATTTCAACATTGCGGTAGCAATTGTTGTCAGTACTTAAATCTAAGTGTGGCTCGTGAGAGCCATGCCGCTTGTCTATTACTATTTTATCAATATGTGATGGTGTTGTATTAGATATAGCAACGCCATTTATGTCACCCTCGGACGACATATTAGCTTCAATAATAAGCATCTGCTCATAAATTGCTTCAACGACTTGTGCTCTCGCAAACACATCAAGTTGCTGGCACAATACATCCTCCAGCTTTCTCATAAATGGTACAGCCTCTTTACCAATTAGATCTGCCAAATCCTTTGCAGCCCGTGTTCTGGATGTAATCAGACGCCTTGCCTGCTTTTCAAACTTCAAACGCTCTTGAAATGCGGCTGCTTTGCCTTCAAACTCAAGGAGATTGTTGCAAGCTGGAGTGAGATCCAGGCCGAAACCATAATCAATTGCTCCGCTCTGGTCTCGACAAACAAACCTACGACCATTTGGGCTATCCGCGTATGCCAGGATACCTGCTTCTACCAAGCGCTTGATGCACCTGCTGACCGTGCGAGTAGAGCGCATAGTGTACTCAGCAAGCTTTTCATTCGAGATTGCAACCATAGGCTTCTTACCCGCTTTCAGATCGGCTTCTCGTACCAATCCAAGCAGAATATCTAAGATATGATAAGTGCTTCCAGAGATCTTAAGAGCTGGTGCAACTCGCTTGAGTGTCATAGCCAGATCCTTCTTAGGCACACTTTCATACAGCGGTTCACTAGCTAAACGTTGACTAGCAATGATGGCTGGGTTGATTTGCCTGAATGAGGCGATGGATTGAGCGAGCATAGCGAGCCTTTTTCCGCAGAATGCTGCAGATTACTGCATGTTAGTTTTGGCTCAAAACGGCGCAGAAAATCATTCCCTCACCAAAAAAGTGGGGTTGTATATTTTCTTCGAACGCTCTACAAAGAAATTGCTACATTACTTCGAAGCGCTGATTGCGTTTTGAATTTGATTTGGGCCTGCCTAGTGCAGGCCTTTCTCTTTTCTAAATCATGTTTCCTCTTTCTTCAGCTCATCAAATCTCTTCACCAGTTCCGGAAGCTGATCGATCAGGTACTCACCAAAGTCCCGCCCCAGCTCTCCATTCCAAACGAAGGAAGCTCCCTTGGCAGTGTTCGAATATTTCGCGAGTTCGCCACCAGAGAAGGGGAGGGTAGATGGTTCTTTTTTAGTCGAACGCTTTTCTTCCGCGAAGTTGTTTTGAGCCGCTTTTAACACCAGCCGAAAACGTTCATCGCTGTCACTATTACGCCATTGCGTAGAGATCTTGATAGGATTCAGCAACTTTGCCAGCTTTCCAGCATGGGCAGGTTTGCGATCTATGAGCTCACCCAACTTCATCCAACTTGGACGACCAATTTTAGGAGCTGGACCAATAGCTTCAATAACATCTGCTGGAACAAGGCTTGGAACTTTTAGGTAGTTGCTAAGCGTTCCCTTGGATCTAGCGCCAATTGCACGAATAACTACCTCAGACGGATAGTCTTCCTTTAGCCTAGCAGCAAATAACGCTGTCTCAATAAACGAGAGGTTCTTTCTCTCATGGTTCTCTTGACCCTGCGCTATTACTAGTTGCTCGTTGGACAGATCCTGGACAACAGCCTTAAGCATGACGTCTAGCTCAAGACATGCTTTCCAACGACGATGACCGTAAGCAATTTGAAACTTGTCCGGTGCTCCCATTACAGGACGGACCAACACAGCTACTTGTTGACCATCTTGTTTGATAGACACTTTAAGCTGTTCAAAGTCCTCGTCATGATCGGAGGGTAACCGGTCTTGAACGATAGATGGGATACAATTGTGTGGATCAATGCTTTGAACCTGATCTCGACTAACAACACCATTAGTCCTGCCAACCTCTGAAAGCGCATCTGTCATCAAGCCCAATGGGCTGGTTCTGCTGACTTTAGTCTTAGTGCTTCCGCTTGGTGCGGGGCTAGGATTTGTCGGTTTTGACACATCTCCACTGATAATGGAGTT
The DNA here is from genome assembly GCF_001431305.1 of Pseudovibrio sp. POLY-S9. Taxonomy (NCBI): domain Bacteria; kingdom Pseudomonadati; phylum Pseudomonadota; class Alphaproteobacteria; order Hyphomicrobiales; family Stappiaceae; genus Pseudovibrio; species Pseudovibrio sp. POLY-S9. The sequence continues at coordinate 2,185 of NZ_LCWX01000015.1, read as the reverse complement.
CAACAGCTTTCTGCTTTCACTACGCTTAGTTGTCATAATCTACCCCATCCGCGCAAAATGATTTTTTCAATTTCAGCATTTGCTTGATTCATGAACTCGATTGCACGGTCGTATGTCTTTGGATTGAACTGATTTCGATCAGATTCATAAAGTGTTAGCTGACGGGTTCTGGCTTCCTCAACTGCAGTCGTATTAACCATCGAATGGTCCAGCACGTTCTTCAGATAGGTGCGTAGAATTTTCGAAACGTCATTTTGTGGCGTACTCGCTGTGTTGAAGCGAGTAATCAAATAATGCAGCGTTTTATCAGTGATGTACTCTGGCCCTAAAGCTCGCTTGATCGCCGCTTCGTACTGTTCTTGGTGCGTAATAGAGGTCATCAAATACTGGGCCATGGATTCACAATCTAGCATTTGTGGCTGGATAGTGAGGAGCAAATGATTAGACGCTCCAATGGCAGCATTCGATAGATAACCTAAGTTTGGAGCTGTATCACAAACCACAACATCATACTGATCTTGAACGTCAGTCAACGCAGCCTGAAGGCGCAAGAAATATAGCCTTTGAAGTGACATCCCTCGCATCTTTACCCTCAGACTATCAACCTCTTGAGACAGGCGTTCAAACTCTGAGCGAGGCAAGTTGCCAGTAGCCAAACTGTTTTCCAACTCAGCTAAACGAAGGCGCATCTCGCGCTCTTCTTCCATCGTTGAAGTCGTCACGCGTGGAGCATCAAACTCCCAGTCAGCGACCCACAAACCACTCGGCACGATATCTAAGTTTTCAAAGTAGGTCTTTTGCGCAACTTCAGACATAGGGCGAGGGTTGTCATACCGAATAGCTGCATAAAGGCTTTGATCATGTGTAACACGTTCCGGAACGATACCCATCATTCCACTGGTAGATCCCTGCGGATCGAGATCTGCTAAGAGAACTCGATAGCCTTTTAAGGCAAGATATTGAGCAAAGTGAACTGCTGTTGTGGACTTAGCAGAGCCACCTTTGAAGTTTACGCAGGAAATAACTGCAAGCTCTTCATCGTCTCTACGACGAGGATCGTAGAGACGCGCTTTTTCATCATTCGTTGTCTTCTGTGCAAGATGCTGACGTACCGCATTAATATCCGCGAGCGTATAAAAACGTTGCTTAGACTTACCTACCAGCTCGGGAGTGAGGCCTAACTCGTCAGCATGATTATTGAAATGAGCACGAGATACGCCAACCCAACTGGCAGCTTGAACAGTCGAAAACCGTTTTAATGTCTTAATGGCAGCAGGAGGGAAATAAACTTCCGACATGCTTGCCAAAACACCCTGCAGCGCCTCATGATCAGCACGCATGTGCTTCAAAATGTTGGAGTCGTGATCAATCTCAGTGTTCATAAATCAATTTCCAGATCGCAATGGCAACAATGCTGTTTCTCAACATTTACCTACAATCTAGTAAAATCAATAAAGAAAAGGTTAATTCACGTTAAGAATATCTCAAAATACGGGAAAAGCATGGAAATGTAGATAATAAACAGAGATTATCGACCAATTTTCATCTCTGTCTCCACGAAGTCTAGCAAGTTCTAGAGACAAACAGAATCGCATACGCTATCTGAAACGCCATCTTAGAAACTATGTTTATTCTTTCTCCTGATAATCTCAGCTGGGCCGAATTAGGAGAGTACCCAAAAGTGTGATTTGTAAAGAGTAGATAAAGGCTATGGAATAGCTTTGTTCTAAAATCTGGCCACATTCGGAGCTATGTGTTCGTAGGGCCTTTATGTAGGTTTCGTCGCACCGCCAACTGCAAGAGGATGGACCACGCCATTGCCAACGTAGTCGCTTTTCTATTTCCGGGGCATACCTTTGGACCCATCTGTAAATCGTGGCATGGTCAACGCGAACGCCGCGCTCTGCCATCATTTGCTCAAGGTCTCGATAACTGATGCCGTATCGGCAATACCAGCGAACCGCCCACAATACCACTTCACCACTGAAATGACGGCCTTTGAAAGCACTCATGAAATCCCCAAACCAACATCAAACACAGTCTCATCGCAAAGCTTGATGATTTTTGCAAGAGAGCCCTTTTGAGTGGGCTCTCCTGCCATTTTGTAGAAAACTAATCAGACGTATTTTTCATAGCCTTGCAGATCCAGAAACAACCGCTGGAATATCGTTTGAGTATTGAACAG
>NZ_LCWX01000014.1:0-13450 GCF_001431305.1 Pseudovibrio sp. POLY-S9 | reverse complement strand
AAAAGGAGAACTAGACCTAAAAAAAGGCTGGTCACCAAACCTCAAACTGGGGAAATTTGGTCCAGCACTTTTGGGGAAATTTGACCCAGCATTGACAATTTGGGCCAACTGGGCCTAAAAGGCCCCAAGCTACAAAAGTTGCCAAAAATCAAAACAATTAAAGAACATGCTGGGTGACTGTCGTTAGTATCTCGGAGTATGAGATGGTAAGATGCAGACTATGGCTCCCGTTCGCTGCACCGCGAAAACTCAGGTAAGTGAGTAGCGGTTACCTGCGTCGAGGGCCATTACCTGCCATTAGAGCGTTTCCATCAAGAGTTGAGACACGCTAACCCGAAGTCCTTCCACTTTTCTCGAACCAGTCCAGGTCGTGGTTGCCGGAATGGTCATCATCCAGATGTGAGCAAACAAGGTAGTGAATATCTAAGGGAGAGTGAGCGTCCGGCGAACCTGACCTACCGATGATGTGTTTGCTCATCTATACTGCGGGCTGTTTTTCGGCAGTGATTTGGAAGATAAAGCGGAGTAAGAAGGTCCTCGCATTGGTGTTATGTGCTACAGGCCATTTCCTACGAATCCAACCACAACCAGTGCTGACAGCATATCATGTCAACGTCCTGGTGGCTGATAATGTCGTCAGCGAAGAATTTGTTAGTGGAAAACGTACACTTAAAGAACTGAATATCACACAGCACCTCATGGAGGTAGTGCTACCCAGCTAACTTGTAAAGTTTATGCCTCATGGCGGTTCGATGTGAGAAAAACACAGTAATTGGTATCTTTTTCTGCATCGGCTTCGTGCCATAGGTGTAAGGGCTTGAGATCCAAATGTGGCGGGCGCGAGATTATCGCGAATTTGGGCTCAGATTATTTGAGACTGTAAATCCAGTTGGGCTCAGATTATCTGAGAACGAGCGCACATTATGTGAGACAGGCTCACACTCCTGAGACTGGACACAGCGCCATGAGACTGATGCCAATAAGTTAATGCGCATCCGCCTCCAAGCCCACGCAAGATCACAAGAAAAGACCAGAGGCATAAAGCAACCTTGTGATGATTTTCGTAACGGGTTCTCTTATGCTCAATCCGTGCAGTTCAGGATTACTTTTGGGCTGCAAGAAAAACGTAGGATTTTCTTGTTCAGCGCTGGTGTGAGCCTACAGTCGAACCGCAATTTATGACCAATTGCAGACATTCACGCTACACAACGGGCCACTCAGCCAGCGCGGCTTCTCAACTACAGGTCAATTTTTCAGCTTGTTGCTCGGTGGTAAGCGTCCGGCGTGCCTTGCGGTTACCCACAAATGTCTGGCGGCTTGGTGATGCGTACACTTTCAACGAGATCGGCAAGCGTGAAAAGCCGCACAATATGACTGTTGCGCCAGCAGTGTGGGTCAGCTTTCAATGCTGATTGGCAACGTGTCCGAAATACGCGAGCAGAAAACCGATTAAACTTTGCGACAGAACCGCAAATCACTCACGCCCTCATAGGCTCATCTGCAATCAAATCTCTTTGAGTAATGGGTTCAGAAAGTCGTTCTGCAGTGGCCTCAGGATCCAAAAGAAACTCCAGGTGGGTAAAGATCTCTTGTTTTTGCGGATCTGTCAGCCGAGAAAGACAACGGTCCGATGAAGACTGCCCATGCAATATTTCCTCATTCATATGGGCATTCAAATCTTCTCCCCTCCTGTGTAGCTCAGAGAGGATGAGTTTTGTGGCTTCAACATTACCTACCTCGATCGACATGTATAATGGTGGCACATTATTAGATTTTCGACGTAGCGTTACATCCGCTCCCTGCTCGATAAGATATCTTACCTTCTCGGCATTTTCTTCTTTAGAATGAATGGGGCTCAGGACCGCCAATGTCAGCACTGTATCGCCATTTCGCTCTTTCGTATAACTATTGATCTCTTTAAGGACGTCAAAGTGATCGCCTTTTTCCCGACACGCATCCACAAGCAACCTAAGTGTCTCCACTTTGGCATTTTTTGCCGCCTGTTGGAGCATCGACACCTTAGTTTCTTTCCCAGTGAATAAAGGATCAGCTCCAGCCCTTAGCAAATTGGCAACAGAAGAATGTTGCGTCTCAGCAGTTGCCTTAAATGGATTTGTGACATGAAAAATTAATGGAGACCAGTCTTCGAGGTCAACCTGATGTATCGCTTTGTCATTTGAAATACCACGCTTCTTGAATGAATCGAGAACAGCGTTAAATATCTCAGGATCACGAATACAATTGTGATGTAAGAGCGTTCTCCATCGTGATCCTGTTATACTTAAATCTGCTCCGCCTTTAATAAGGGGGCGAAGATAATTTTCTGGATTTTGTTTCTGCGCAGCATCAAATATCAATTTGTCGATAATATGTGACCCCTGCTCCAATGTTCTTTCAAGCGTTGTCCCTCCCAGAATTTGGGCTTGCATTGTTGGTTTCTGCTGCACCATAAAATCAATAAGCGCCTCCAGAGTTGCAGGCCGGTTTTGTTGCACCGCATATGCAAATATTGTCTGAGGATGAAAAGGCTCGTCTTTAATCATAAGCTGGCCTGCTGCCAAAACGGACACAGCGACCTGACTTAGTCCCCTGGCAACTGCAGTTTTCGCGATCTGCTGGCGATCCGCATCTGAGAGCTCAACAATAGTTTCTTTTGGCAAATAAGCGATGGCTTCAACGTTGTTGACCTGATCAAACGAGACCTGATGACCAGTCTCAATAACCTTTGCCGTCAAGCGGGGTATCTTTAAAGTATCTATAAGGTGGTTCAGTTGTGTTCTGGTTTCACGCGCCTGGGCATTTTTGTGATTGACTGGCTCAGCAATTTTCTCAAGCAATTGCGCCTGCAAATCTGGCGAGCGTTGAATCGCAGTTAAGACTGCTTCAGTTTCTTGCTTTGCAAAGAAGTCCTGAGCTTCAGCACCATGCAGATCGGTTTGATAAAAGTGCAGCAGGTCATCAGCAGACCTCGTGTTTTCGATGGCTTGCATGATCAAGGGGTGCGTCACTTGTCTTGGCCATTGCGACAAATCTGGCAATACACTTTCGATCACTTTCGATCTGAAGGATGTGCCTGAAGGTACTTTTGTAGTATAGGGTCGCAAGTCTCCAAGCGTCACCGGTTGCAGGTCTTCAACTCCACCTGATGGATCAATTCTCGCGGTTTTGAAGCTCATGTTCTGGATCGTGACAATTGCTCTGTTGTCCTCACCCGCCAGCCGCTCAAACAAACGAAATCCTTCAAACGACGCACTTGCCTTATCAGGAATCGGAGCAGAAGCCTGCAGCGCTATATTGCCGTCTACAGCAAGAAGAACCTTTCCGTTCTCTCGCGCAGTTTCAACTTGATTTCTGAAGACCACAGCCTCGAACGAACCGTTGGGGCCCTGCTCAGGAGAAGACGCTGAAATAATTTTATCTCTGCTGGCAGAAAGAAAGCCCTGAATTATCAGCTCTCGAAGATGTTCTTTGACCGGTCTCAATGAGATATTTGCGCAGTCCTCGTCCTGCTCGGTCATATAGAACAGATCTAGTTTCCCATCTCGAACCAGCGGTCTCAACTCAGTATTAAAAAATTCATTAACTTCTTTAAGTAGTTTCTCGTCGATATTTTCGAGATTAATCCAATCTGTCTCTAGTTTGGGGGTAGCATCCGAAAAAGTGAGTTCAGCTAAAAATTTGGGTTCCACACCGGGTTTGTTGAAAATCTCTATTAAACGCTCAAACTTCGATTGAGCAAGACGATCGACCAAGGCTGCTGGCGTGAAAGCATCGTGTGCAGTTATTTTTGCATTGGTAAGCAACTGCTCCTCAATATGGCCTGCATTCTCGAACATATCATCAAACTTTTTCAGATTCAGGATATCTGCAATCTCATTGTAGACTTTGTTGTAACAGTGGATTTCATTGCCTCGGGAAAACTTAATCTGGCTGAGGGTGTGTCTCACGATAGCGTCTGCGATCACACGCCGTTCATTTTGTATCTGTGACGGCATGTCAGTATTCTTCGATTGCAAAATGAGGCAGGCTGTCTGCATACGTGTGCCCACACCTCCGGCGCAATGCTGAATTCCATGGACCAGTTCATCAAGAGCGATTTTTTTCAGATCGTCAGGAACACTATTATCTCTCAAAGCAAGCAAAATAACACGAAGCAGTTTGGGTCCCTCTTGCGCGACAAAAGCGTCCTCATCCAAAGACGTATCCTTGATGTGTCTCACAAAGCTTTCGATATTCTTCAAGGCTTCGTTCTGCTTACTTGGAAGATGCTGCTTGACTTCTTCTTTGAGTAGTTCAACGTCCGCCAAGTAATTTTTCTCATAACTAGCGTATTTCCCATCACCTGCTTCACGGAACAGCGCAAACCTCCCGTTGCTGGAGGCGTCATATTCAGCCACTGGGCCATACTGCCTGCCCTCCGCTTTCTCACCCGAAGGACTTGTTAATGTCGGGTTCTGTGAGATGACCTCAAATAGAGGGCCGCGGGGTTGAGTTATATGAGAATTACTAAGGATCGGCATTTGCATCATTCCACATAGCGTAACTTATCGCAGAGAAATAACATGCTCCAAGCTTCAACCTTGTGTTGAATAAAACAGATTAGAGAGATGTGAGGCTGTATCGACTCACATTAGTTGCGAACGGCGGCAGCATGGACCGGCGTTATTGCGTTAACCCGGCGATGAGGTATTGGAGTTCGTCCCTGATCCCAGACAATCGCTGATAGTTTCTGCTGCCCGGCGACCGGATAGATCACATCGCAGATCCGCCTCTTTGGGTGTTCCATGGAGGCCACGGCAATCTCTGCCAGCAAGCGCTCCTTGCCGTGAACCGTCTCGATTTCACGGCTAATATCCTTAATCGCCTCACGCTTGGATTTTGCATTGATCCGATGGGTCTGTTCCATCAGAAGGTCAATCACCCGATCAATCATTTGGGATTTGCGGACTATCAGATAAAGAGCGAATAGGCCTAGTCGGTGCTCAACGCTGTGTCTGTGGTATGCGTCTGCTGTACCCGACCTATAAACCTGCAATAGACCCCGTTACGCTGTTTTCTCAGCGTAACACCATGGCATGAGGTCGTTGAGGCAGGTGATTTTGTGATCCGCGATTTGTGCCAGAACCCATGTGTGTCAATCAGCATTGAAAAATACTCACAGCAGCTCTCTTGAAAACTTCTAAATGAGTAAACATAACCGCTGATAGATGTACTCGAACGGCGGCTTCGGCCTTCATTAGCAACGGCCTCTCACTTACCTGAGTTCTCGCACTTGCAGTCTGCGACAGAAAACCGAACCGAGCTATAGGCTGAAGGAGATTGACCTGTAGTTGAGAAGCCGCGCTGGCTGGATAGCCCACTGTGTAGCGTGAATGTCTGCAACATGGTCACAGTGACATGCTACTCCTGTGATTGCTTGTGCGCCGATGAAGGTCAGTAAAAGGGGCTGAGAGGAACAAAGTAAATTCTCGAAAGCATCCATGGCATTTTTCAAGAGTGCTAATTCAACTCCTGATGGATCAGCCCGAATGGCCGGTTATGGCCCGACGCACCTTGACGTAGCCATGCTCATTTCCAGTTGTCCCAATCATTGGCCTTTTTGTAGCTAGGCGAATCTTCCCAGATGATTAGAAAGCTGAGATCGCAACTAATTTACCGAAAAAGTGGTAGGTGAGTTCAACTCCTTGTGCTTTTTTCGTCTCCAAAGCGTTGTAGCCTTCCATGGGCTCTAAGATCTACTATTCTTAGCTTCCGAGCAACTTACTCGAGTTCAGTAACAGGCATTGAAGCTTGAAACTCTAAGGTTCGCAGGAACGCTATCAAATTTTCAACGTCATCCTCATTGAGCAATTCAGGTTTGAATGTTTCATTGCTCCATATTGATAGGCGTTTGTAAAACTCAGCTCTCTCAAGTTGGTCAATTTTGTTAGCTTGATAATCTTTCAAAGGATCAAAGTGATAGATAATCGCATCTTTTAATGATAGCACCGCCCCTGAATGTGAGTAAGGTGCTGTTTTGGATACATTGTAGAGAACAGGTGTCCGGAACTTATAGATCTCATCTGCGTCAAGTGTCGTATTGAAGCGGCCATAGTCAACGCCATAACCATTCTTACCAAAGCCGATCTGCGGAAAAGGTATGGAGTGAAACTCCATATCCGAGAAGTATGGCCCATTGTGACAACCGCTGCATCGTCCCTTTCCGTAAAACACGAGACCGCCCTTCAGTTCCGCTTCTGCTAAAGTACCACTTTCAAAAACAAACTTCGAAAATTTTGTCCGCTGTAGCTGAAAATTTTCGCGGATGAAGGCAGCAAGTGCCTCGGCAAGGTGCAAAAAGGTAACTTCGCTAACTTCAGGATATGCATCCTTAAGCTCATTTCGAAGGACGTCATTACTCAAAACTTGGGCAGTTACTTTCTTATATAATTCAGTTGCTGAACCCACCGACTCTGTTTCAAATATCAAGTTGTCCTTGCTATCTCGTAGCATTTCATCAAGTTCGGCTGGTGGCAAATGCACTGCAATCACAAGCGGATCATCTGAAGGTTTAGTGTTGCCGAACTGGCTGCTTATCTGCTGGCCAATCTTATCGACTTTACCATCCCAAAAGAAACGATCAAACTCTAGCCCGCCGACACCCCATAGAGCTAATGTATTGCGAGGAATGATTGCTCCTTTGCTTTTTAGCCTGCGGTCACCATGACCAACACCACCCACTCCGATCGCATTAGGTAAGCCATCAGCAGAACCAAAGCGATCCAAATGACAAGAAGCACATGCGGTATCTTCATTCAGAGACAGAAGTTTACTTTCAAACAAAAGCTTGCCGACTTTAACTAAATCAGGGTTTACATTCACATGAGTTTGCTCAGGCTTTACAAAGCCGTTTTCAATCGCGGCGTTTTTGAGAACTGTCTCTCTTAAAGAGCTGGCAAAGGATGGTGTGCAAATCAATACACATGTCACAGCAACAAGAAGCTTAATAACGAATTTCATGGACTTTAATCACGTGCTTTAAGTTGTCACCGCGTTCTTCAATTGATGAAAGAACCATCTCGCTAACCTCATTCTCAGTTAGCCCCCATTTGATGAGCGACTTTCTCTTTAAGTCATAATCCTGACAATCGATTAACGCGATTTCTGCGGCTTGCAAGTTTGTTACATTTGCCTCATTGGGCGTTTGAGACAAGTTTTGCTCAGCAACAAAATGGCTTCGCATCGCATTGTCACACTCAAAAGAAAGCTTAGAGAACTCGTCTTGGTTCATTGCTATTAAGGCGCTCTTCCAAAGAGGCTGTGCAATGATTGCAGTTCCAACACCAGTTATAAAGAAAGAAAACGCAACTAAGCTAGTTGGCAGCAATCCCAAGCGCATTCAGGACCTCCGTATTGATAGACCCAGTCACTTGGATCCTTAATGCCTTTTGGAACTTAGAGATTGCAGCCCTGGTCTGCGGTCCTACAACTCCATCAATGGCGCCGGTGTAATAACCCTTCAAATACAGCGCGGCTTGAACCTTTCTTGCGATCATCAAAAACTTCTCAGAGTTTCCTGGTAGTGTTTTTTTCTTCGCTGCAGAAGGAAGGCTTGGAAGGACTGAAGATGGCGGCGTGCTTTGGATGTTTCTGGATGAAGGAGCCGGATAACTTGGAGCTGGGGTCACTCGTTTAGGCTTGTAAATATACCCACCACCGGAAGAAGACCGATGGCTAGAATGTGAACGGTGGCTGGAGTGAGAACGGTGTCCTGCAAGATTGTAGATATGGTTTAGCTTCAATCGTTCTACAGCACCCGGGATTTCTGGCTCTAAGTCTGTATGTGCTGTATTCACCGCTGCGTTCCCTTCTGAAATTGGGAACCCGGCTGCAACTAGAGAGGGGATAAGAAATTTTCTAAGTTTCATAGCTCACCTGTCAATTGGGGTAAATATTCTCAAATCCATGATTTTCTGGGTACCACTCGAAGAAGCCACCACATTTCCTTTGATCAGTGCAATCTGAGCATTGTGGTAAAAACTTCTGTTTCCAGTCTGATATGGCTTGATGGGAGTAATCTCGATATTTCGAAGGGATGGTGCACCTTGGGAAATTATACAACGCGACCTCTACACCTGATGCTAGCAATAAGTCCATGGCAGATGAAATCGGATTGAAGTCCAAAGAGTTATCATAGAACTGCTTACTCCAGTTCTTTCGAGCAAATCCGATGTTTTCCATCTGCATTACTGCCCAAACAGATGCGAAAGAGATATCCTTAGATATAAAGGATGCAAGATTTAGAAGCTTCTCGACATTCTCCTGCATCAAGACGGTTCTAAGCTCCAGATAGCTGCCAGCCTGTCCAAGAATAGCAAGATTGTTACAGAGCCTTTCATAGGCACCAGATTTCCCTACAATCAGGTCATGTGTTGCCGCGTCTTCTGAATACAGTGGAACTCCCCAAAGCACTCTTCGGAACAAACTGTTACTTAGTATCGGAAGGTCACTTTCACTGAGATGCTGACCATTGGTCAGAACATGAAACTTGATGTCAGATCGCTCTTGCAAGCACTCAGTCATCATGTTGAGCAATCTTGTTTTGTGTAGGAGTGGCTCTCCCCCTGAAATGCCTATTGTTGCATCAGGAGGGGCAAGTTTGACCGCTGCTGCAAACTGATCAAACAGGTCAACATGATGTTTTTTGGGAGGCTGCGAACACATCAAGCATAACTGATCACATTGCTCGGTGATCAACAGCGTGTTGTGTTTCGAATTTGCTCTAATTAAGCGATGTACAGATCGACCTTCAGGCAAAAACATAACGACATCACCATCGATGCTTCTTACATCTTCAACTTCTAACGCAAATGAGAAGCCATGGAAGTCAAACTCTGCAATTCCTTCTGCAGTTGAGACTAAGCAGGCCTCATGTTGGTTTGCATGTTCAACATCGCTACGTAATCGCACGACCAACGGTTCGTCTAAAGGTAAGCCAGAAGTTTTTAAGCGGAGTGGGATCATAGGCATTCCCTCACCAACTCAGGTGAAAAGTTTGGAACTCCTAACCACAAGCTAATAGAATGCTGCGTCTTCTCATCCGTATCTAAGATCAACTCAAATAAAAAATCGAACAAGTTCATATGTTTACGACAATAATCCGTATCTACCTTCGGAACATCGACGCGACCGTATCTAGACAAGTCATCAATCAAATCTATCCCACAATAGGGCTTGTAAGCACAATGAACACAATCTGGAGCGTTATCATTGAGTGATAGTTCATTGAGCCTGGATAGTAGTTCGAAATCCATGCCATCTTTGACATTCCCGACAGCAAGATTGATGTTGCCAATTCTCGTCAGCATTCGTGCTTCATCTGTAGGATAAAACTGTCCGTCATAATCGATCAGCAAATAGTCAGATCCCAAAATGTTGGGATTTCTAATATCAACGTGACCATTTGCAGTACCAAGAAACACACGGCGAAGAAGATGAGAAAAATAGAAATCTTCTATCCAGTCTTTATGCTGCCAGTTGTACTCAATCAGCTTTTTAATAAAGGCCTTATGATACATCGTCCAAGGGTCAATGGAGCCTGTTGCATCATGCTTCTTTCTGGCGAACCCATGGTGATTTATTGGTCTGAGGAAAATGGAGCGCATTCCAAGCTGGGCAAAGTTAGAAATCAAGTCGTTCACGCTCGGAAGATTTTGAACATCTAATGTTGGCAAAACTGAAACGCGTTCCTCACCGCAAAGAGCGATTGCCTTTTCTAAGTTCTTCATGAAGAGCCCAGTTGTGGCATTATCCCTTGTTCTCTGCTTCTTGTGATTGTCAAAAGAACCGTCGAATGACGTACTTATTTGAGTGTCATCTGTCTGAAAGAAGGCCCAGGCCTCATCTGAGACATTCTGCAGGTTCGTGCAGACTACGAACTCAGATGTATCAAAATTAGTGCGGCAAAATGATCGTATCTCTTGCAAGATATCGAGTCGAAGGAGCGGTTCTCCTCCTTGAAACTCTATCTTAATGTCTTTCGTTTCCAGCGAGCCCAAAAAAGCTTTTACTGCCTCAAGGGTTTGTGCAGACCAATCAAACCCAGATGCATTCTCAGCAACCCTGGATACCTGGCAATAAGAGCAATCTAGGTCGCAACGGAGTGTTGGAACAATAACAACATAGCCTAGCTGATTAGAGACATATGAGCGTTTTAGCCAGCGATTTGCAAATCCAATGCTGGGTAAATCACCGAGCCGGCTGTACGTAAAACCGGATTTAGCAAGGATATGTCTGTCTTCTTCGCTAATCTGATGTGCCACATACCGATCAATCAAAGCTTCTGACCCAAAAAGAAAGTCGCCAGCGTCATTGGTTATAACATACTGTTTGGTGGGCAACTTCCTGAAACGAATGGGTACTAAAGTCTGGCTCACGACAACACCTGCAGAAGTGTTTGGCGAAGCTGGATGGAATCTGACCTCATTTTCTCTCGGTAAAGCGTGTGACTTACTTCTCTTTTCAAAGTCTGTTTTTTGTACTCACCAATTGATCTAAAGACAAAACTCGTATCATGAAGCTCGATTTCCAAATCAGGAAAAAGATATGTAAGCCTAAGATAGGCGTCGTCTTTGACTGGCAAAAATGTTTCGGGAATTGAGAATTCACACTGTAGTGTCATAACTATTTTAAACTCTAGCGCCCATTGGTCGGCGGTATTTGCATACATTGTGCACTTATTTACAAATAGAATAAAATGAAAATTTTGAAGTTAGTACTGTATGCCATCACTTGCTATTTCTTTATGAAATAAAGCTCCTTCTCTTGCGAAAGAAAGAATTTATGCGTTCATCGATAGTCTAGCGTGCCGACATTTAAATAATATTCATAGTAATATTATCGACCAACTAATGTTATTACCGATATCAACATGAAAAAGGGAAATACTAGCTTTTCTTAATCAAATTAAACAGCTCAAAAAAGAGAAGTAATTAGTGTGTTTAAGGGTTATCAGTTTTGGTAGATTAGCTATCCCGCCGCTTGATAGCTAAGTTTAATTAGCTCAGTTCAAAGATACCTTGGATTAAGCTGAACAAAACTGTCTCTTTTCCTTCCAGAGCAGCATGTGCTGTTTCGCTTAAGGGAGCAGTTCTTAATTTAAGAAAAGCTCGCTCCATTTCACGATGTCCTAGTTGCGAAAGATTTTCTTTTGCCTTTTCAAGGGCCTTGTCTTCTGTAATTCCAACTCCAAAAGCACTCTTCTTATAATAAGCAATGTACATAATAATCTCCTATTAGAACGTGAGTAAATTTCTCACTTTCGTAGTAGGAGAGGTTTCTTCCGGTTCGTTCACCCGAGAGTTTAGCCCCTGATCTTTGTGCATTGCATTTGAAGTCGCATGCATGTGTAATCAGGGGCCGGCATTCAGCATCTATCGTGTTATTGCAGCAAGAAGAATGCTACCTCACTTACAGATTTGATCGTGTAAAGGGCTGAAACGTAAAGCTTCATCGGATGATAATTTCAATTTATACAAAACTATAACACGCTTAAAACGGGTAATGTACTCACAGTGGAATTTCTTGTTAGGTGGCAACCACTTGAGCGGCCCCAATGCCCCCTTTGCTCTGTTTACGGATGCCTGGACTGCAAAGAGGTTCCTCATATCATTGGAAAACGCTCTTCGTTTATCTGCGTCCCAGGAAGTGGCCCCATGGTCCCAAGCCCATTTTAGTGGGACCAAATGATCTACATCCATGTCTTTTGCGTCTAAAAACACCTTGTTAGTGTATGGGTCCAACCAGCGACCGCGAATGACCCGACACCCAGCACTATTATATGTGGGAGCTACACTGCTGATTTCGGCTAAAAGCTCATGTCTGGTGTTTTGACAATCACCATCCTCATCACCCCAGGCCCCAAAAAGCTCTCTCTTGTAAGCGTTCTCTGGGGCGTCTTTAGGAGCTTTGCTATACTGCTGCACAGTCGTGCTCGAATGACTTGATGGTCTATAGTTTTTTGGAAGTCGTCCACTTTCAAGGCATTCTCCCAAGCTATTGAATGGCTTAAAGTGTTTGGTTCGGCTGTAATATTGACTATCTGGCGCATGACAGATGCCAGACTTAGACAGCTTTACAATAGTCTCACTTTGGACGAATGCTGTGCTCCAGAGTATGAGTGCAGTAAATAAGGCTAATGTTTTCATTGCAGCGGAAATTTGCCTCATAAAAATAGTTTCTCCTAAAACAACGCTAAAGTCTCGATCATTTTGGATGCAGCTCCTATGCAAAATCAATCCAAAGTTGCTCTGCGCGAGGTTTTTTTACGCTTCATACTCTGCTTGACCATTGTACAAGTGAGACAGTGGGGGTTCTGTGTGTTAGCGTTCAATGAATGGAGTTTCGGGGAGCCGCAAATGAGTTCACACAACAAACTTGTCGCTAGTCGCTGGTCTTATGCTTTGCTGTTGCTAGGGATTGTGTTGGGACTATTGGGTCTCACAATAGTGGTTTTTGAACCATTTCAAGCACTAGTCCTCGGTTTCCTATCTTTAAGCTCAAACTGAAGTAACTGATGAGTGATTGTTTGAAAGAGCTTGCGTCAGACTTATCTATACCTCTTCAATAACGAGCCTAAAAAAGCAGTTTAATAAGATGTTTCAATTTGTAGTGGATTGGACTGAATGGCCGCAGTTGGCCCGACGCATCTTGACGTAGCCATACTCACTTCCAGTTCTCTACGCCGCAGCGAACGTCAGCAAAGTCCAGACTTCAATTATGAAATCGAACCGCGTTGACAGGCAACTTCGGATCATTGGGCGTCATTTCAGAATGATAGTTTATTACTCACAGACCATACCCCATTTTGCTCTATAGTGCCGCAAACGCACTCGGGCGTTTAAAATGGATAATGTCGGAAAATATGTAATTGCAATCTTTTAATACGCACTAATGAAGTGTAGTAAAATAATTGAAATTGATTTTTTCCTACACATGGGTATTCGAAATGATACGTGGCTATATAAGAACCGACAAACACGAACACACCAGAGATGGCCAGATGGAAGAGTTGCGAGCCGCAAACTGCGAAACCTTCCGCGTTGATGAGGGAATTTCGCGGCGCGCCTTCCTGAAGCCTGAGCTTAATAGGCTGATGCAAGAGGCTGTTGCGGGTGATGTGTTGGTATTTTGCTCTTTGGATCGTATCGCAGAATATCAACGGGATTTAGCTGAATTCTTCGCTAAATGTCAAGTGCTCGGCGTTGATGTGGTGGTTCTTCGTGAAGGACTAAACACACTGGAAAACCCAGGTGTGTTTCAGGTTATGGCGGCGTTTGTTGGCTTTGGTCGCGGGCTGGATGATGAGCGGCGCGCATTGGCGATTGAGAAGGCGAAGAGGAAGCAGGGGCGACCGTCTAAGCTGAGCGAAGAGCAGCAGCTTGAAGCTGTTGAAATGAAGGCTTCAGGCAAG
>NZ_LCWX01000013.1:0-2362 GCF_001431305.1 Pseudovibrio sp. POLY-S9 | reverse complement strand
TGTTCAATACTCAAACGATATTCCAGCGGTTGTTTCTGGATCTGCAAGGCTATGAAAAATACGTCTGATTAGTTTTCTACAAAATGGCAGGAGAGCCACACAAAGCGTTCAGCTTGTTGCGCACGCGTTTTATTCATCATCCTGGCGTGTTTCTTAGGAATGCGCCTGATGAGATTTTGCTCCTCGCCTTCCCACGTCATTTCAAGGATCCGATCAGGTGAAAGCGGGAAAGATACACGGACGGTTTTATTTGCAAATCCGCCGTCACCATAGATAGGGCTGTGCGTTTTGGGATCAGAAATGCGTATTACGGGGCTGTCGCTTGTGATCAAATGCTGATCAGGACTTCCCCCGATTACCCAATTCATTGCGTTTAGATTGCCAGCAAGTTGCCCCAAACCTTGCAGCATGGGTAAGCCGGCAGAACGAAGAACACTAATTTTTAATTTGTCCTTAGAGAGAACGAGCTCACGCATTTGCTCGCGCTCTTCTGGAGATAAGAATTGATCAGTTTTTTGCTCATACTCATCGATGACTTCATCATGAAGTTCTTTGCTTGCGGCAATGTACCTTGCAGAATGATGAGCAATATGTGCTGCTAATTCAGCTCCTGCTCGCACCAAAGCTGGCGAGCGCAGATATTGAGCCGCGATGAACAGAGAGATTTTCTGCCGGTCTTCACCTGTCATGATCTTCCCACTCATGAGATCATCCCACAAAGGGGCTGCATCGCTTTCGATTGCGCCTAACAAGAGTTCAAGCTCATCTATCCGCTCACCATCGGGGCCAACGGGCGAATAAAAATTCGTCTCAATGGCTGTAGCCTCTGGTTTTCGACCTTGCGGCTCTGCGCCGGCAGCATAGTTCCAAACCATGCCTTCAGAGTCGCTAAACCGGCTTAAATAGAAGCGAGGAACAATGTGTTGTTTCTTAGTGCGTTGAGACATGGAAGGGCCGTATCTAGCAGTCCAATAAACGTTTTGATTGCGTAGAAATGCAAATATGCAATGAGGCGACTTGAATGAAAAGGCGCTTATAAAGCGCCTTGAGTAACCGAGAGCTGACGACAATTATCTCATATGAGTTTTGCAATGCTATCTGCTAAAACTGATGATGCCCTCTTTGTCATTGCTTTATTTCGCACTTCATTAGCGACGAGTGTATGGCCCTGATTTTTTAGTGCCTTAAAGCCAAGCTTAAGTTTGTTCTTATCATAGCGATGTAATACTGAGGATGATTTGTTTATTTGATCAATTTCGTTTTCTACGAGAGCGTCATGAGCTTGATTTTGAAACAAGGGTGTAGGTGAACTTTGACTACTAGCAGGAACATATGTTGGTTGTGTTCTCATTACCCAGTTTGGTGCTCCAAGTAAGTCCTCAACTACAACGACATCAACATTATGATTAAGAGTGTTTTTATCGTGAACAAAATCCATGAGTGGATCAGTTGCAAAGTATGCAAGCACGACGTCACCGGGGTTTGGATGGAACCCGCTCAATTTAGTTGCAAACTTCACTGAAATGCCGCCATTTGTTGTGGCTGTGCCATTAGGTCTCAGCTGTTTCCCCGGCCAGTATTGAGCAATAACTGTGTTGCTTAGTTGATGGGTTGTATCGACAAGAAGTACTATAGACTGCCCACTGACCACTAACTGTTCTGCTTCAGTAAGTGCTTGGCTAAGAGTTGTTGATGCGGTGGCTACACCTGAAACAAGGATGTTAGACATTTGAGGATCCTTTACATAATTATCCCGCATCTTTTAGTAGATTGTAAAGGTGATTACAATTTTAGATTTTATTGAAATATGCAGAGCAACCTTAGGAGTTGAGAGGCTTTCTTAAGATGCCCGAGCCTCTGCTACACATAAATGGAAATCTATTTCTGTTTGGGGGACCGATGAAACACCACAGTCTAATGATCATGCTCATGGTCGCCGTTCTTAGCGCTTGTACTTCCCCTGAAGACCAGGTTGAAAGCCGTGCAGGTGAAACATCTTCCGCTCAACCTGCAGCTCTCAACGAACAGCAGTTCCAGTATCAAAAGTGCGATAGAGGGCGTGGGCCTGATTGCGTGATTGACGGCGATACCTTCTATATCGGTTACGATAAGATCCGCATTGCGGACATCAATACTCCGGAGACCTATCGTCCTGAGTGTGAGTATGAGTCTCAATTGGGTGCAAAGGCAACCAATCGCATGATCGCTCTCCTGAATGATGGGCCTTTTGTGTTGGTGGCCATTGACAGAGATAGGGACCGTTATGGCTCTCCTGCCATTTTGTAGAAAACTAATCAGACGTATTTTTCATAGCCTTGCAGATCCAGAAACAACCGCTGGAATATCGTTTGAGTATTGAACA
>NZ_LCWX01000012.1:13226-31247 GCF_001431305.1 Pseudovibrio sp. POLY-S9 | reverse complement strand
CCATCGGGGAAATCTGCGACCTCTACAATCCGACAGAATGCTGGAACTACTTCAAAGCCGCAGGATGCATCTCAAATTAATCTCGAAACGCTTTAGGTGGTTAAGCCTGAAGCAGCTTAACAGCTTCGTCTGTTGTCCAGACCGCGTTTGCGATGAAGCGGAAGTTGGTCAGAGCAGCCAGATAACCATCACCATCCGGAATAATAGCAGCAGCTGTGCCATCACTCACCACAGCAACCTCAAAGCCTTGCTCGATCAACTCGCGCATATGGCTCTCGGTGCAAAGGTTAGCAGACATACCTGCCAGAATAACCTGATCGACACCCTGCTTGCGCAGCTGAAGAGACAGGTCATTGGTGTCGTTGCCGTAGACCTTGTGCGGAGACGTGACGATGGTTTTGCCGTCGTTGATGTATGGCTTGTAAACGTCCAGCCAGTCTGCACCGGACCCTTCAAAGCCATCCACGTTGAGTGCGCCTTTGCGGTCAAACATACCGATGTTGTGCATCAGCTTTTCCAGCGCGCCTTCAAATTTCCAGCCGTGGTCGGTTGGGTAGTAGTAGTGAGGAGAAACAGCCACGGTGATGTCCGCTGCTTTTGCAGCTTTGAACAGGCGCTCGATGTTGCTGACTGTGTTGTTGCGGGTCACGCTCTCGCCGACAACACCCCAGGTCACACCATCAGGAGACAGGAAGTCGTTCTGCGGATCTGTTACCACAAGCGCAGCGCGGCTCAGGTCCAGCTTCATGTTGCTTGGAGGCAGAACGGACTTTGCTGGTGGGGCATATGGATCTTTCACTTTGTCCTGCGCTTTGGCGTGCGCTGAACCTGCAATCGCCGCACCACCAACAGCTGCTGCAGCTGTCAGGCCACCGCGCAGAGCATCGCGGCGGCTGAGTGTTTTCTTGTGATCATGATCATTACACATCGTCTGTTCCTTCTCTTGTTCGGTGAAGAGAAGATGGAATAAGCTATGTGCTTTATGGTCCAGAATTGGTACCTTTTCGTCCTGATATGTATCATTTCATCGATTGGACGCGTATAGAGATCAGCATGGATATTCATTTTATTCTCGATGAAATGGAGATACAGGCGCATCCGTTTGCTTTGTGCGAGCTGAATGGCGCCTGCGATCTTGATCTGGACAAAGACCCTTTGGCAACGCTGCACTATGTGCTTGCCGGGGAAGGGGAGCTTGTGCTGCCGGGACGTCCTGCCATTCCGGTGAGCAAAGGGTCGTTGATCCTTGTGCCTGCCCTCAAAAAGCACGTTCTGCGTAGCTTCGGGCAGGTTCACGATCCAATCCCCAGCTGCAATCCAGATAAGCTGAAAATGGCACACCTGATCCATAACAGTGACACACAGGACAAAGGCCAACTCATTGCGATCTGCTCTCGTATCTCGCTCAGCTTGCGGCAGATGGAGAATCTGATTGATCTGGTGCAGGAACCTATTGTCGAAAATCAGGCTGGTGAGGATGCCTGTGAAGCGCCAATCCGACGATTGCTGTTGGAGCTTGCCAACCCTGCGCCCGGAAGCCTCGCCATGGTGCGTGCACTCCTGATGCAATGCATGATCGAACTAATGCGCCGCCGCTTCAACGATCAGCGCGGTGGGTTGGAATGGATGGCCGCGCTGCGCGATCCACGCATGTGGCCGGTGCTTCGGCATATCCTTGACACTCCGGGCGAACCGCACTCCGTCGAGAGCCTCGCCTCCCTCGCTGGCATGAGCCGCAGCGGCTTCGCCAAACGCTTTCAGGAAGCATACGGCAGTGGCCCGATGGAACTTTTACGAGATGTGCGCATGCGCCGTGCTGCCACTATGCTGCTGGAAACAGACCACCCAATTGAGCGCGTCTCCCACCTCATCGGCTTCCGCAGCCGCAGCGCCTTCTCCCGCGCCTTCGAAGCCGCCATCGGCGTTTCACCGCAGAAGTTTCGTATGGAGCGGAAGGGCTAAATATAAACCGCTGGCACCACCACATTCGTTAGCCCTGCGGACCTCAACTCCGCTGCAATACGTTCCACGTCTGGTTCTTTCATGGTTGGCCAGGTGAGGGCTTCGCCTTTGACGCCGTGGTGTTGGAAGGCGTTGAGGCGTAAGGGCGTATCTGTATCCAATGCACGAACGAAGTTAGCGAGGTCTTCGATTTCCTCATCGCTGTCTGTGCGGCCCGGGATGAGCAGATAGCGCAGTTCGTGCAGCTTACCTGCCTTAAAGAGCAGCTTAGCGGTGGCCAGAACGCGTTCATTGCTGCGTGTGGTGAGCAGGCGGTGCAAGGTGTTGTTGAAGGCTTTGATGTCAAGCATCACGCCATCGGTTACGGGCAGAACGGTCTTCCACGCAGCTGCAGGCAAATAGCCGTTGCTATCGATGAAGCAGGTGAGATCCTTCAACTTTTCATCCGTTTTGATCGCTGTGAACAAAGCGATGATGAACTTCAGCTGCGTTGTAGCTTCCCCGCCTGAAATCGTAATGCCATTCAGGAACGGTTTGTTCTGGTACAAAAGCGCCAGAACATCATCAACGCTGTATTGCGTGACCTTAGGGTTGGCATTGATGGGGCAGACGTCCAGACACTTATCGCATTGGTCGCAAATGCTCGCGTCGTGCACCACTTTGCCTTGCACGATGGTCAGAGCGCCGTTCGGGCACTCTGGCACGCAGTCGCCGCAATCGTTGCACAGCTTCATGGTGTGCGGGTTGTGGCAGGTCGGGCAAGCGAAGTTGCAGCCTTGCAGAAACAGGACAAGCCGGTTGCCCGGCCCATCCACGCAAGAGAACTTTAAAACCTTACTGACTGTAGCGAGGGGCAAGTTCATGGCTCATCACCCGTGGTGCACGCTCCAGTATTTTACCAGTCTCAGCAGCTTCCGCACCCAGCACAGTGGTGTTGATGCGAGACCCACCGCATTCTTTGAACTTCGCAATGTCTGACAAGCGCACCATGTAACCGGTGATGCGCACCAGATCATTGTTGGAGACGTTGGCGGAAAACTCCCGGAAGCCCAGTTGGAACGCACCTTTCACGAGCTGCTCCAGCGCGGCTGGATTGTTCTCGATGGTCTCGTCCAGTGTTAGAATTTCAGAGACACCGGATGGATAGAACGCATGGTGCTCTGCCAATGCCTGAACGTGCGTGACAGGATCGGGCTCACTGCCGTAAGGGATGCGAACACCTGGCGTACAGCCATCATCATCGCTGAGGCCTGCTTGTGAATGCAGCATAGCCTTGCCGCGCCAACAGTTTTCCATCGGACGCGCTTCAACAGCCTCATACAGCACTTTGGAGATGCGGTGACCAAGCTGGTTGGCGGTCTCATCATGTCCGTACTTGCCGGAGCGACCTTCCTTGGCCTGCAACTCATCCACGCACTGCGCCATGGCAAAGATGCCATACATGGCCGTGAAGCGGTCTCGGCTGATCCAGTCTTCCTTCACAAGGAAGCTCTCAAAGAAGCCGGACTTGTTGAAGAGATGGTCAATCCGCGCTTCAGTCAGGCGGAAGTTGAGGTCAATGTATTTCGGCAGAACGTTCTCGAAGAAGTCTGCAGTATCTTTGGAGCGACGCGCTACTTCTCGCAGATTGATGCGGGTCAGAGTGGAAGCGCCACCGCATAGAGGCAGCACGTTGTAACAACTGGCGACACCATAGCCGTAGTCATCAAACAGAGGCTGATGCAGTGGGTTGTTCGCGATGTGGGGTTTGGAACATTCAATGATGCTTTCGCAAGCCTGAGAGAAGATCGCATCAGAGCTGACATCTGGATCCCAGATAAACGTCAGGTTGGGTGCAATCTGCTTCAGCTCTGCATCAATGCGCATGATGGTACGGGCTACGCGATTGTCGGTTGGCCCCACATTGGCGTGCATGAAGGCATCCGGCAGCACACGGTCCAGATAGCGCCAGAATAGCTTCAGCTTCTTGTAAAGATCTTCATCGCTGACATCATCGCAATACGGCAGCAACAGATTGTCGAGGCGACCAATGAACACCGGCATGTTGGTGACAGACGGCACGTGATGATAAGCAATCATCAGGGAGTTGATAGCTTCATCCAAGGTGGTGGCTGGGTCCAGCTCCAGGAAGGTGCTGCCTTTTTCAAGAACAACCGAATAGTTGGGCATCACATAGCGCGGTTTGAACGGCGCATGTCCCTCGTACATGTCGCAGATGACACGCTCTTCCAGCGCCTTAGTGGTTTCCTCATCAAGCTCAGGGTAGGGCAGAGAGTTTTCTGCCTCCAGCGAGAGATAACGCGCCTTTTGCGTAAAGGAGAGGCCAGGGTCTTCCGTAATGCCCTTAAACTGTTTGAGAAGCTCCGACATGGGTTCGTTCCTTTTTGCTCTTTGGAACAAATCTTAAACCCGGGAGACAGGCGAGGAATTGAACTACCGCAATTTCCGATTGGAAAAGAGGGACGGTGCACAGGGTAAGCGTGATGCTTTTAGAGAGATTGGCACCTATCAATCAAAATTAAACGCTGTTTAACTTTCGCAACTATAAATTGCACAAATACAATTGCAGGTATCAATAATATGGCTCGTTTTCTGATTATCGTTGCTTCATTTCTGCTGCTCGCTGGTTGTGTAACAACCAAAACACCAGAAGAACGCGGAGCTTATCGCATCAACAAAGTTAAAGTTATTGTTCCCAATGGAGAGCATAGCGCCTTAGTTGCAAAGCAGTTGAAGCGAAAGTTCAATCAGGTTGCTCGTAATAGTGCGCAGTGGGTACCAGCTGGAACGCCAGCGAAAAACCTAACTATCGTTCTAACCAAAGTTAGATATTCGACAATGTTTGGCTTTAAAGGGTCTGCAACTGGTCAATTAAAGGGCTATGCTTTCCTTGGCCAGAAAGCTCAGGATGTCGTTTATCGGTTTGAGGTTTCAGGAGATCCGGGCAAAGCTACAATGGAGTCATTATCGATTGGCTTTGATAGGTATTACTCACCAGAATGGGTCTTTAACCGACTGATTGATCGATTGGCTTACACCTACAAAAAGAACGTTTATCTGGTCAATGACAACTCATACTTCGACAAGATCGCAGATGCGCCTACTCCTGTGAGGCAAAACCCATCAAAGGTAGTTCCTTCGGGTACGAAATCTCGCAAGCAAGGCATAACCCCACCACCGCTCGTACTGGTCGGAGGGTAACAACTACGATACAGAAAACCCGGCCTCATCGAAGCCGGGTTTGTATTTCTACGTTCTGATTTTGCGGTTACGCTTTTTCAGAGGCTGGCTTTGGGTCCAGGTCGCTTGCGTCGTGGCGTTCTGGGACTTGCTGGTCCTCATCACCCCATGTGCGGTTCACGCGTTTGCCGCGTTTCACGGCAGGGCGCTCTGCGATTTCTTCTGCCCAACGCTTGACGTTTTTGTAGTCGTCAACGGAGAGGAACTCGGCTGCGCTGTAGAGCGAACCGAGCACCAGTGCGCCGTACCATGGGAAGATCGCGATATCTGCGATGGAGTACTCGTCGCCAGCCATAAAGCGGCGCTCGGCCAAGTTGCGGTCCAGAACGTCGAGCTGGCGTTTTGCTTCCATAGCAAAACGGTTGATCGGGTATTCAAACTTCTCTGGCGCATAAGCGTAGAAATGACCGAAACCACCGCCAAGATATGGGGCGGACCCCATCTGCCAGAACAGCCAGTTCATGGCTTCTGTGCGTGCTGCCGGATCTTTCGGCAGGAAGGCTCCGAATTTTTCTGCCAGATACAGCAGGATAGAACCAGATTCGAATACACGGGTTGGTGTTTCGGTGCTGTGATCCACCAGTGCCGGGATTTTGGAGTTCGGGTTTGCGCCAACAAAACCGCTGGAGAACTGGTCGCCTTCACCAATCTTGATCAACCATGCGTCATACTCAGCTTCGCTGAAACCTGCGGCCAGAAGCTCTTCCAGCATAATGGTGACTTTCACACCATTTGGCGTTGCCAGCGAGTAAAGCTGCAGCGGATGCTTGCCCACCTGCAGGTCTTTGTCATGAGTAGAACCAGCAATAGGACGGTTGATGTTTGCGAACTGGCCGCCGTTTTCCTGTTCCCACACCCAAACCTTTGGTGGGGTATATTCTTGTTTATCACTCATAAAATTGTGGCTCCGTATTGATTATGTGCAAATGGGAACGAGCAGTTTTTCGGGCTGCCTTTTTCATTTCAACAGATGGGTGAATCCTTAACAAAATCAAGTGTGCAATCAAAAGCAAGATCTTGGATGTCACTCCTGAGTGCTTAGTCGATATTGAAAGTTCCCTGTGCGCCAGATTAAAAATTGCTTTTTACAAAGCATCTGCCGGAATAATGTTCGTCAATGACATTACGCTCAGAGATTCCTTTTTTCATTGCTGGACTGATCAAATGACTGTGATACCGACACTTGAAACAGAAAGATTACGCTTAAGGCCGATGACAATTGAAGATTGGCCTGCTTATGAGCAGTTGATGAAGTCCGAACGCGCTGCACATATGGGCGGGCCGCATACAACGGAAAGTGCCTGGGGCATGTTCTGCAATGATGTGGCGCTTTGGGCTCTTTCTGGTCATGGAGCATTATCGGTTGATCTGCTGGAAACAGGCGAATGTATCGGCCAGGTTGGTATCAATCGTGGACCATTGTTTCCTGAGTATGAGCTGGGTTGGTATGTTTATGAACACGCCGAAGGAAAAGGGTACGCAATGGAAGCTGCTCTTGCTTTGCGTGGTTGGGCCTTTAACGTTCGCGGGTTAGAAACGTTGGTCAGCTATATCGAACCTGATAATGCAAGATCCATAAAACTAGCGGAGCGGATGGGTGCCTACCACGACACGAATGCGTCTTCTCTCGACCCTGATGATTTAGTCTATCGTCATCCGGTGAAACAAATGGCTTGAAACAGTCCGAACTGAAAAAAACTGAAAAGCACGTCACATCTGAGAGGGCTGTCTCGTCGACCCAGTGAACGCAACAAAACAATCACTGGAGATAACGATGAACGTTCACACCACCATCAATCACTACGAGAGCGGTGCGCAGATCATGGCAGCCCTTCAGGGCGTGGAAGCAACCATCGCTGCGACTGGGTTTGACGAAAAGCTGCACCACCTTATTTTGCTGCGGGCATCGCAGATCAACGGCTGCGGGTTTTGTGTGAAGATGCATACCCGCGACGCTCGCAAAGCTGGTGAAACCAACGAGCGTCTTGACCACCTCATCATCTGGCGCCATTGCGATGACTTTTCAGAAAAAGAGAAGCTGGCATTTGAATGGACCGAAGCACTGACAGAACTCAACAAGGAAGATCAGTTGTCACGTCTTCGCCAGGAGTTGAAAAAGCACTACAGTGATCAGGAAATTTCCACCCTGACGGCGATGGTTGGTATGATCAACCTTTGGAACCGGATTGCGATATCGAACCATTGATGAAGAACTCAGACAAATCACTTCGTGTATTTGAACAGGCCAGACCCATGCTGATGGGGCTGGCTTATCGTTTGCTGGGCACAACAGCAGAAGCTGAAGATGTGGTGCAGGAAACCTATCTCAGTTGGTCAGCTGCTGCGCAAGACGACATTGCCAACCCTGATGCATGGCTAACAACGGTTTGCACCCGCAAAGCACTCGATCAGCTCAAATCAGCACGCAAAAAACGCGAAAATTACGTTGGTATGTGGTTGCCTGAGCCGCTTCACACCACCACGCAGGACACGCCGGAAGACAGAGTGGAGCTTTCCGAAAGTCTCACAATGGCATTCCTTTTGGTGATGGAACGCCTTGCTCCAAAAGAGCGGGCTGCGTTTTTGCTGCACGAGGTGTTTTCCTCCAGTTATGAAGACGTTGCAAATATATTGGAGGTCACTCCGGCCAGTTGCCGCAAGCTGGTTTCAAGGGCAAAGGCCAATATTCAGCAGAAATCTCAACGCTTTGTTGCTCCGCCAGAAAAACAGCGGGCGATGGTGAGTGTATTCCAAAGCGCGCTGGAAACCGGAGAAACAGCCGAACTTTCTAAACTTTTGGCGGCTGATGTTGCGCTTATTTCCGACGGCGGCGGCAAGGTCAATGCCGTTCCAAAACCACTTGTTGGTCTGGAGCAAGTGCTTGGCTTTATCGAAAAGGCGATCTCCCCAGCCGCGAACAGTGGCAAAGCTTGGGTTGAAGAACTCAACTCCTGCCTGTCTCTCGTCACGGTCGACGGAAGCGGGATCACGACGACTTTCACCTTTGGTTATGATGATAACATGAAAGTCGATGCGATTTATGCGCAGCGAAACCCGGACAAGCTCGCTGCCTTCCATTAAGCAATTGCAGTCCAATCAAAGGCATAGCTTGCAATGTGACAAAGAACCTCCCAAACTATCCTCTGATGTTTGGGAGGGGAACTCATGTCCGTTGAGATGATATTAGCGCTTATGATTGCGACTACGGCTCTGGTGGCCATCCCAGGCCCCAACGTTGCGCTCATCGCAGCCAATACCATCAGCCATGGCTTCCGCTTTGGAGCAGCTACGGTACTGGGAACAACACTCGGCGTTGCCATCCAGCTCAGCATTGTGGTGCTTGGATTTTCTGCCCTTTTGGCACTTGTTGCAGATGCCTTTTTATGGGTGAAATGGGTTGGTGCGGCCTATCTGATCTATCTCGGCATCAAATCCTGGCGGGAGCGGACGGATATGTTGGAAAACGCTGAAGCCAGTAACATCCCTTTGCGCAAGCTGTTCTGGCAGGGCATGTTGCTTGCTTTGATCAACCCGAAAACGCTCGTGTTCAGTGCGGCTTTCCTCCCTCAGTTCGTTGGAGATCAAAGCACGAGTTACGCTCTTGCCCAGCCAGCGCTGATCTACCTTCTCGTTATTCTAGGTGGAGATCTGTGTTGGGCGGCTCTTGCTCGTTCTGCAACACCGTTCTTCAAGAGCATAGGTCATTTGCGACATAAACTCACCGGTACGCTCTTCATTGGTTCTGGCATTGGTCTCGCTCTGGCGCGTATTGAGCGATAGCTTCAAGTTTTTCTGCCTATGGGAATGATCTCGCGTGAGGTTGCGTGGTAAGGTTCACCTGTCCATTCACCCAGCCATGTTTGAGCACATAAGCCAGCTTCTTCGAGGAGCTGGTCGATTTTGTCTTGTGCCGTATATTTAATCTCAGAAGGCGCGCTGAAAATCTCACCAGTCTTAAGCTGCCTGTAAGCATTGATGAAACTGAGCGTTTGAGTGGTTTCGTCATATTCTGAAATGTTCCAGCTCTCAATTGCACCGAGGGCAGGGTGCTGCGTCCGGCTCAGTGTTTCCTCTTTGCGACGAGTCTTCTGGCCCGGAAAATTCGGGTTGCGGGTATCAAAGACAAACAGGCCTTTGGGGCTTAGATGCGCTGCGATCATTTTAAGAGCTGCAAGCTGGTCCTCTTCCGTCAGGAAAAACTGAAAGGAATGTCCGGTCAGACAGATCAGGTCAAACGTCTCTCCCAGATCAAATGAACGGGCATCCGCTTGTACCCAGCGGACTTGTTCTCCATTGGGGCGCTGGCGTGCAATCTCCAGCATTGCTTCAGCCGGGTCCAGACCAACCACACGGCGACCCTCAGCCAATTGAACGGTAAGCTCTCCCGTACCGCACCCCAGGTCGAGGACAGAGCGTGCCTCGCGTGCAAGCACTTTGCAATATGTGTGATCCGCGCGATCTCGTGGTGTCAGCTCATAAAATTGTGCCAGATCGGGATCAGTAAAAATTGTGCGATGAGTCATTTGAAAATTGCATCCTTGGTCAATTCTTGCAGCATAGAGCGTAAATGTCAGCTGGACAATTCGTTGCCGTTACTACGAGAGTTCGGGGAGAAGTATCCCTGTTCAGGGCCGTAGGTTCGCACTAGTCTTATCTCGATGAATCAATACCAGTGTCTCATATCAAGAGGCTGGTGAACGTCTGTTGCAATAGTGAAAGGCAGTCTCATGGCAAACCCGCTTTATGATCGTTTGTTTGGGATCCACGCGTCCAAAACAGAGCCGTTCCTGTTCCTTCAAGATGGCACTACTCTTACTTATGCCCAGTTCTTGGCAACAACCGCACAGTTGGCGCACACGCTGGTCGCAAATGGCTTAAACCCGGGCGATCGTGTTGCTGCACAGGTTAAAAAATCACCGGAGGCTTTGGCTCTTTATGCCGCCTGTGTGCAGGCAGGCCTCATCTTCCTGCCTTTGAATACGGCCTACACCAGTGATGAACTCTCTTACTTTCTCGACAATAGCGGAGCATCTCTTCTTGCCTGTGATGGCGCAAAGGCAGAGACATTGCAGCCCCTAGCTGATCAGCTAGGTGTCCTCCTCAAAACCTTGAATGGAGACGGTTCCGGGTCTTTGATGGCAGAAGCCAAAACTCACCCAACTGCTTTTGAGACTGTAGAACGAGATCTGCAGGATTTGGCAGCGTTTCTTTACACATCAGGCACAACAGGCCGCTCCAAAGGCGCGATGCTGACACAAGACAATTTGCTGTCCAATGCAGATGTTCTGGTTGATTACTGGCGCTTCACAAAAGATGATGTGCTGCTACATGCGCTGCCGATCTTTCATACGCATGGTCTGTTTGTAGCAACCAATGTCATCCTCGCGGTTGGTGGCTCTATGATCTTCCTGCCAAAGTTCAATCAGGATGCCATCGTGCAGTTTCTGCCGCAGGCCACTTCCATGATGGGGGTGCCAACGTTCTATACCAGGCTGTTGGGTGATGAGCGTTTTACCAACAAGCTGACAGAGCATATGCGCCTGTTCACCTCCGGTAGTGCGCCATTACTGTCAGAAACTCACCGCCAGTTTGAAGAGCGTACGGGACACCGCATTTTAGAACGTTATGGCATGACTGAGACCAACATGAGCACGTCGAACCCGTACGATGGGGAGCGACGCGCAGGCACTGTAGGCTTTCCGCTTCCCGGCGTTGAACTCAAGATCACCAATCCTGAAACGGGTTCTGAATTGCCCCAGGACAGCATCGGCGTCATTGAAGTTCGTGGCCGCAACGTGTTCAAAGGCTACTGGCAGATGCCGGAGAAGACAGCCGCCGAACTACGAGAAGATGGTTTCTTTATCACCGGTGATATGGGGAAGGTAGATACGGATGGTTACGTCCACATTGTTGGACGCAACAAAGACCTCATCATTTCAGGCGGCTTCAATATCTACCCAAAAGAGATTGAACTCCTGTTGGATGAGCAACCGGGTGTTCATGAAAGTGCTGTGATCGGCATACCCCATGCTGACTTCGGTGAAGCCCCGCTTGGACTAATTGTTGCCGAAAAGGGTGAGACCCCTGACCTCGAGCAGATCATGACCACCGTCAAAAAACACCTCGCCCGCTTCAAACACCCCCAAAAACTCCTAATCATCAACGAACTCCCCCGCAACACCATGGGCAAAGTCCAAAAAAACATCCTGCGTGATAAGTATGGTGAAGCTGTGTAATTGGAGCCGTTTCAGAGGCTAAAGCTCAGGCATTAAATGCGATATTAGGTAGACGTATGGTGATAGCTAAGGAAGGCTTCTGAGTAAGTACCATGGGAATCGTGAAAGGGTTCTGAAACTTGCTTATTTTGCGCGTTTGAAGCTTTGGAAGCCTTTGCAGGCTGGTGGGCTTGGGGCGTTGGGCTGGCTGAGTTCGCTGCAGGTCTTTTTTGTGACTGAGTATACGCAGGCAATCGCCTTTCTTTTCTGGGTGTTCGTTGTCGCCGCACTGGTGAAATCTGCTTTGATCAGCGCACAGGCCTGATTGACGCTGTTGTTGATGGCGGTTGCTGTCGGGGTTTGTTTTGAAGACGCGTTGATACCCATTTGCTGGAATGCGCAGGTTTTTAGTTTCTCGCACATATTAGCAATGGCAGAGTTAAGATTGGCGTTCATCCCGGCGGAAGTGAGGCTGGATGAGGCAATGAGAAATAAAACTGCCAGGCTGAGGCTTTTCATGGGACACTCAGATTTGTATTGGTCACATAAGCATTGTGAGTTGCTGCCATGACCAATACAAGCACCAAGATCTGTGGGCTTTACCTTCAGCGTTCGAACATCTTTGCGCTTCTATTGTTCCGAAATTCTGCCCTGCTTGCCCGTCCTTGCAAGTCAGGTCGATCGACTTATTTCAGGATAGAAACCTTACCGCGCAGAATATCGAAGAACATCACAAAGTCACCAAGCAGGCTATACAATGGAAACTTGAACGTGGCTGGTTTATTCTTTTCAAAGAAGAAATGCCCAATCCACGCAAAGCCGTAGCCAACGACTGGAACTGCGAGCAGTAAAGTCCAGAGACCGAACGTGATGATGTAAGTGAGAAGTGTGAGCACCAGCGCTGTTCCGATAAAATGCAATCGGCGGCTGACGACATTCCCATGTTCTGCCAGATAAAATGGATAGAATTCTTTGAAACTGCCAAATTGCTGGTTATGGCTATTGTTGGCTTCACTCATTGCATTATCCCCCCTTGATTTGCCGATAGTACGTTAGCATTACGCCGGCTTGGCGCGTGATGAACAGTCTTGCGCGTTCTCCCAATCCTGCCCCTTTTTCCGGAAGAAGCATAGACCTGACCAAATTGCGCATGGCGCGGGCGTGTTCGCGATAGCGCTGTGTTGGGTTCAAGTCCTTCGCGCGCTTCTCCATGCTGATGCTCGTATGGTTTTGCCCGCGCACCAGGAGCGCGGATTGGTTATCAGCACTCACATTGCTCTTTGCAGCCACATACCTGATTGCAAAGCCAATGCGGCGATCATTGGTGGTGTTTGCATCAGACCCATGCACTAATTTGAAATGATGTAGCGACATCTCACCGGGCTTCAGTTCCATGTAGATCTGGTTTTCCGGTTCCAGCTCTTCCTCTGGGATTTCTTGTCCGCGGGTGAGGAGGTTGTCCTTAGCGTAGGTGTTGACTTGCGTGCGGATGGTTTTGTGACTGCCCGGCTCCACCTTCATAACGCCTGATTGAGCCGTGGCTGGACTTAATGCGACCCATGCGGTGACCACATCATCGGCATCCACCCCCCAGTAAGCAGCGTCCTGATGCATGGAAACGTAGGATTTGCTGCCTGCTTCCTTGGTGAACAGGTTGGTCATCAGACATAGGATATCCAGGCCGATCAGCTGCTCGACTGCGTCAAGAATAACGGGGTGATGGACAAGTTCATCTGCCCAGTCATACAGAAGGTACGACTTGTTGCACTGTGCTTTGTCCATGGAATGTCCCTGAAGCTTCTCAATAGCCTCAAGTTCTGCGCGCATACGGATGGCATCGTCTTTTTCGAGCACTTTGATTGGACACAGGAAGCCATCCTTCTGGTAGGTTCCTGTATCTATTGAGTTGGTGGTATCTATCAGTGTCATGCTGAAACCATCCTTGAAATGAGCGTTGCGAAGGTTGCAACAAGACCGATTGAGGCTGCGCCAAGTAAAATTGAAAGAGCAGGTATGCGTTCGCGTGTTCCCGTTTGTGGGTCGAGCCGTGTAAACAGCATTGCGTAAAGATTGCCAGACATGAACGCCCAGGCACAAAGCATAAGAGCGACACCCACTGTGCTTTCAAAAATCAAAGCAGACAAGATGAGTAAGCCGCATGCAAGATAGTCATCGACAGAAAGCGGCCAATATTTATCGGTTCTGATCAAAATGAGTGTTTCGCCGACACTGAGTATAACGGCGAGAACCACTGCATAAATTGGCAGATAAGTTTGAAACTCCCCCAAAGTTCTCCCTCCTGAATATACGGAAACAGCGTTACCGAATCTTGTTGATGTGTCAAGTTAATTGATCTTGATCAAATCTGGAGTGTTTTTCGGTACATGTTCAAACAAGGCGGCTAGGAGACACAAAAAAAACGGATACAATGGTGGAAATTGGGGGAGCCAATCGGAATGACCGTGGATGTAGACCGCAGAACAATAAAGCCAGAAGCGCTTGAAACACTTCGCAGAACCATTCTGGAAATTTTCTCCTCCGGGATGTATCAGGATGTGGGGATACGGCAGATCTGCCAGCAGGCGCGGGTGAGTCCGCAAACAGTCTACAAGTACTTTGGCAATAAAGAAGAGATGCTCTATGCCTGCATCAAAGGGGATCTCGAAAACCTCTATGCAGAAGCGATGCAAGCAGCGCGTGCTGCTGATAACACGGTCGATAAATGCCTCGTGTTCCTGGATATCTGGTGCGAGTTTTATTTCGCCAATCCAAGCATAGCGCGCATTGTATTTCTGAACATCCCGCAAGCTTATTGGTTAGGGCAAACCCAGTTCACGCACGTCGCATTGCATGATGAAACCACCCGTACAATAGCACATGGCCAAAGCGAAGGTTTAGTCTGGGATGAGACATCTGCCGAATTGTTGGGGCAGGCGATTATGGGTATGGCGCACAGGTTACTGACCCGCTGGCTGATGACGGACAATGCGGACAGCGCGGAAACGAAACAAGCACTGGCGAAGAGCATCAGAAAGCTGTTGCAGCCTTAAAATGCGGAGCAGGGGGCTAGTCCAGTTCGATATCTGAAGCATGGGCAATCAGCCGTTTAAGGCTGTGCATGCCTTCATCGACTGATTTTTGAGCCTGAATCGCTTTGCCGTTTTCAATATGGCTTGCTGCGTTGTTGAAGTGGCTTTTCACGTTCTCCGCTTCTTTTTCATAGGCATTAAAGCTTTGTTTGGCGTCTTCGTCTGACTGGCTTATGAGCTTAAGATCCTTGTGGCGATCAAGCCAGGATTTGGCATCGCCTTGCAGCTGAACAAGTTGCCTCTCAACCCACTCAACCTGTTCTTTTGCCTTATGGGTCAGACTGTAAAGCTGGAAGCGGATTTTCCGGAGTGGCAGAACCTTTTTTTCGGCATCTTCAACCTTGCCAGAAATCAGATCTGATTGAGCGGAAGTTAGCAATGTCTTCAGTGACTTGCATTCAGCTTCATACTGGTGAGCATTTGGCAAACTGGCTTTGATGAAGGGAAGCCGTTCATAGGCTTGTTCCAATGCACGGCGCAGGTTTTGTATCTTTTTGTGCGTTGGGATTGGTTTGCCTTTTTCGATGGGCTCATCTGTTTGGTCATCTGCCGCAGTCGCATTGCTAAACCATAGCTGTTGCATCTGAAACAAGGCGCCTTCGTTGTCGTGCAAAATGGCTGTCGCACCCTGATAATCACCACGGCCTAAAGCCTGCTCTCCTTTTGGCGTCGCAGCAGCAACCTTCTCAAAAGAAGCTGTAAACTGTGTAAGCACATCGGGAGTGTGTTCCAGTTCTGATGATCGTTTGTTTAAGGCGGTGGCATCGGCAAGGGTTTTGTCCAGCCGCTGTTGTGCATCCTCCCGGTTCTTATCAATCTGCTCCTTGGCGTCATCATAGGCTTTGACGAAGGCTTCCTTCTTGCCTGCAATCTTACCCAACATGAACTTCAGGCCCGGATAGCTGTGATCTGCAATCGCCTTTTGCATGCGCAGGAGTGGCAGATTTGCGATGCGGTGAGCCTTATCAAAGTCAGCCGTATCAACGCCCCATTGCGTTAACTCATCGCGGTGCTTGTAAGTGTCTTCAACGGTGTTTTGGTAGGCCTCAACAGCAGGCATCTCCTTGGCAATCATCGCATCCGCGTGCTTGCATCCTTGCTGCAGAACCTTCTTTCCTTCGCCAATATGATACTGAACTTTATCCAGCAATGTTTTGAGTAGGCTGATGGTTCCGGCATCTGGGCGCTGCTGGCCGGAAAAATTCTTATTAAACTGCTTGAAAGTGTTGCTGATCTTCTCAACTTGCACCTTGAAGGCTTCAATATGCTCTTTTGTCACGAGCTGTTGACGAGCCTGCGCATCCAGCTTCTGGGCGTTCGTGGCCAATGTCTGATACCTGTTGGAGAGCTGAGTGATCTCGGCCTTGAACTGTTCTGCCGCTTGCGCTGCCTGCTGCTGATGTGCAGCCGGGCTGTCCTTGGAAACCAGCACGCGTGATCGCCGCGCTGCGGGCCGTCCCGGATTCACTTCATTGGGACGATTGCTGTGTTCGGTAGTATCCGACTGCATTTCGTCCAGCTGCACCTCATCCACATTCTTTAAATTCAAGTGCTTAAGGACCTTCTCAGTCCATTTTTCCTGCTCGGGGGTGAGGTCTGACTTCGGCATCGAGATGCTCCAATCGAATGCACATATTTTTGGTTCTTGCTTACCTATAAGACCAAAATACTGAGCAATCTTAAGGGAGATGACGTGAATTGCGTCGTTGAGTTAATCGAAGATTGAAGGAGGCAAAATATTTTATAGCAATTTGCAGAGAAGAGAAGAGAGGAGAGATGCGCGCTGAGCTTCGGAGCGCCTGAAGATGTGATGGTCGTCACAGAATTGTGGCTCGCGCACATAATTTACAGCTTGCGTCTGGTATGTACACTCACTGGTTCCTAGTTTAAGTAGCGAGAAATGGGCAAGGCGAGCAGGCTAGGTTCTTCAAACTCGCAACTAAGAGATTGCAAAAAAGAATGATTAAGAAGATCGCGGGTGGCGTGCTGGGTGTTGTGGTGATCGGAGTTGGTATGATCTACGCCAGCGCCTATACGAACATGGGGCAAAAGCCGAATGATGAGCACAAAGCGCAGCTGACGCAATCCAACCAATGGGGCGAGGATAGTTTTGCAAACGAGCTGCCAATGGTGCGTGGCCCGCTAAGTGAGGTTTTCCGTCAGTTTGTTCTGGAGCCGACTGAACACAACAGGCCGCAGCAAGACATTCCTGTCGAGACGATTGGTGACCGCCTCAACAAACTACCGGAATCTGGAGCTCGCGTCACATGGTTCGGACATTCCACGCTTTTGGTTGAGATGGATGAAACGCGCATCCTGATTGATCCGGTCTGGAGTAAACGCGCTTCGCCTTTGCCATGGGCAGGCGTTGAGCGCTTCTATGATCCAGTAATTGCATTGGAAGAACTCCCTGAGCTCGATGTCGTTGTGATCTCTCATGACCATTATGACCACCTGGATATGGAAACGGTTCAACGACTGGCTCAACAGCAGGTTCAATGGATCGTTCCGCTCGGAGTTGGTTCTCATCTGGAATATTGGGGCGTTTCTAAGTCCAGCATTACTGAACTCGACTGGTGGCAATCAACGCAAGTTGAGGAAACGACGGTTACGGCCACCCCATCACGACATAGGTCAGGCCGCTCCGTCACCTTTAGTGATGTGAATGCAACTCTTTGGGCTGGTTGGGCCTTTAACGGCCCAGAGCATTCAGTATACTACTCCGGTGACACTGGAATGCATGATCGTTTTGAGGAGATTGGCGACCGCCTTGGTCCGTTTGATCTGACAGTGATTGAAACAGGGGCTTACAATCCGCTTTGGAAAGACACTCATCTGGGACCAGAGCAGGCCGTTTTGGTGCACAAACTGGTGAAGGGCAAAACAATGCTCCCGGTCCATTGGGGTCTGTTTGATCTATCCTCTCACAACTGGACCGAGCCTGTTGAGCGCGTCAAGGTTGCCGCAGAAAAGTACGGGGTGGATGTCGCCATACCGCTGCCGGGTGGTTCTGTTGAACCGGGACAGGTTATCTCTACAAAAGCTTGGTGGCCAAAAGTACCTTGGAAAAACGCCGAGGAGCGCCCGATCTGGGCAACGCAGGTGGAAGACGCGGTAAAGCGCGCCAAGGAGATGAAGGACAATCCCCCTCATGGCGTTGCAACACCTTCTAGCTAACGAGTGGACGACAGTGAGAGCCGTTGAACTCAGCTCTCCTTCACATCTTTAATAAACTGCAAGGACACGACCTGGTCCGCCGGTTCCACCTTTGAACTTTGGTGCGCCAGCGATGATTGTTGCCCCTGCCAATGGCACCTGATCCAGATTGGTCAGGTTCTCGATGCCATAGCGCCCAGACCCTAGCCACAGATAGTGCACGGGAAAGTCTTTTGTTGGCCCGTAATCGATGGAGAGCGTGTCCACACCAAGTCCGTAAACACTGCGCTCGTTGATTAAGAACTTCGCCGTATCCTCATGGAAACCGGGGAAGTGGAGAACGCCCTTGCTGTCTTCCC
>NZ_LCWX01000012.1:0-13129 GCF_001431305.1 Pseudovibrio sp. POLY-S9 | reverse complement strand
CGCGGTATTTATCAGTGCCCACATATTGCGGCCAGCCAGAAAGCATCGCGACACAGGCCCTGTCCGGGATACGCCCATGCTGGTGTTCGTACTTCAGAATATCTTCCGGCATGACACGGTAATCGGGATTATCCGCTGCTTGATCACGCACATCAATCACCGCTAACGGACAGACGAACTTCTCAACCGGAATTTCATCAATTGACTGCCCGTCCTTGCTGAAATGGATCGGAGCATCGAAATGAGTTCCCACATGTTCGTGATAGTGGAGAGTCTTCAAATTCAATCCGTCTTTAGCAAAGGTGTATTCGTAGCTCTCTTCAAATGAAGGACCACCCTCAAACGTCGGGAAATCCGGTGTCAGTGTCTGGGTGAGGTCAATCACGTTTGAAAACGAAACACTCTCCGGTAGAACATTTGCCGTCGCCGCCAAAGCAAATGCGCTCAGCACAGCACCACCCGCAACGGATGCCGCCGCCCCACACATAAACCCTCTCCGGGACAACCGCTCCCTCACCATCCGCACAACACACGCATCACACATATCCGTTCCTCTGTGGTTCAGCTGAAAAGCGTATGTGAGAAGGGATACTGAAATTTGGTAGATGTTGAGTGAATGTTTGTCCTAATAAACTCGCTTTATGCATGTTGTCGTGAGCATGTAATAGAATAATATCCTATCCCATTCAAATTTACCTATAGTAGCCATATCCATAAGATGCCTGGTGTTTGTTGAGTTTGGCTTTGCTCACATCGAAATTGTTCAAAATGACGCCGAGGGTCTTTCCTGGAGTTTGATCCAGGAGGTCTTTTGCCTGCTCAACTAAACCGCCGTCCGTATAGTTCCATGAGGCAATCAGCACAGTCGCGTCAACGACATGAGAGAGCACACGGCTGTCAATCAGTGGCAATGTTGGCGGACTATCGATGATAACCAGATCAAAAGACTTACTTGCACCATCCAGCAGCGTTTTCATTGCTTTGGACGAGAGCAATTCGGCCGTCTCCCAGAGTTCTCGGTGACTTGGAGCAGGCAAGTAATAAAGGCTTGAGCCTTCTTCATGTTTGGTAGCCTCAGCAAAGGTCACTTTTCCTGTCAGGACATCTGCAAGGCTCTTTTCATTCAGATCTCCCGGCGCATCTGCCGAGATCTGACGACGCATATCGGCATCAATAAACAGCACCCGCTCTCCAGCCTTCGCAGTGTAGTGAGCCAGATTGCGTGAAATGGTGGATTTACCTTCTCCTGGAATTGCCGAGGTAATCAGCAGTGTCTTGATCGGGTTGTCCAGACGCGAGAATTTGACCCGTGATCGCAATTCGCGAATGGATTCCGCGTAATGGCTCAGTGGGTTTGTCGATGCAAACTTAAAAATTCCTTTATTTAATGCATGGCTGCTTTTATAATTTCGTTGAGTACGTGGACTTTTAGCCATTAAGAAGCCAAAGATTGAGGTCATACGCGACTTAGTAGCGTAATGGTCTATCAGTGGCACTTGCGAAAAGAGCGGGAGGCCGATGCGGCTTTCAACGTCTTCTTTTGTTTTTAATGTGCTGTCGAAAAGCTCGATGATAAGTGCAAGCAAAGTTCCGATAATCAGACCCAAAACTAGAGAGACAACGAGAAACAATCTCTTATTTGGAAAGCTGGCGAGACTCGGAATTTCTGCGCGGCTTAATACCCTACTGCTAACAGAATCCATCTTCTCAAACTCTTGAGTTTCCTTAAGGCGTGCAAGGAAAGATTCATAAAGAGTTCTGTTTGCAGCTGCTTCTCGAACCAACTCACGTAAGTACACCTGCGCATGATTTTCTGTACTTGTTACATCACGCAATTTTTCAAGGCTGTCAAAGATTGAAGTTTCACGACGTTCTGCAACTGCTAGTTCATTTTGAGCGGTGTCAACAATACGCTGCAACTCTTTTTCAATTTGCTGACGCAGATCAATCAACTGAGAGCGAACACTCACCACTGCTGGATGCTTATGACTATATTTTACAGTAAGTGCTGCCTCTTTGCGTTCTACTTCAGATGCTTTTGCACGTAACTGAGTAATCACGGCAGATTGTGCAGCATCAGCAAACGATGAGGTAGAGCCACCTCGGGCACGGACCTTCTCAATTTGGTCGACTCGGGCTTGAGCTTCAGCAGTTTTTGTTTGCGCGAATACAAGTTGTTGATTCAATGTGGCGATCTGTCTCTCATTGATCGTCCCACCACCCGCAACCTGCAGGTTGAATTCACTTCTGAATTGTTCAACAGCTTGCTCAGAACTGCGGACTTTCACGCCGAGCTCGGACAGGCGAACGCTCAACCATTCACTTGCTTCGCGAATGGCATCGTATTTGGTTGCCAATCGGTCTGCTAGATAAGCATCAGCAAAACCATTTGCTAGGTTAGCAGCCATCTCAGGAGAGTTTGCTTGATAAGAGAGGTCCACAACGGTGGTATTGCGGTTCAACGTAACATTAAGCCCGTTGAGAACTCGTTGCTCAAGACTGGCTGATGCAGGAGGTTCACCAGTGATCTTCGCAAACACCTCCGATAGATAAGAAGGAGTGAGTTGAAACTCTGATGAATTCTCTAAGTCATGTTCATTGATAACGCGCTTAGCAACAGCATTTGAGCTGAAAATTTCGATCTGACTCTTCAAGAGTTTGTCGTCGGAGCCAAAACCACTAAGTATTGCTTTAACGTCAACTACATTCGCAGCCCTTGTTTCAATGTAGACTGAGGTAACTGCTGTGTATTTAGGCGAAGTCACCATAGAATAAGTGACACCAAGGATGGTGACAATGCCAGTGACACTGAGGATCACCAGCCAGTAATTGCGCAAAAACTGAAAAACCAGTCGAAGATTGATTGTGTCTTCTGGTGTGGCATTCGATGCTAGGGAATTTTGCATGGATTTCAATACTCTACTCTTGCGTTGATCCCTATCAGATGCCGGCTGTAGCTGCTTGCAGCTTCAGTAGACTTGAGCCTCTCAAAGTCATAGTAGGCACCGAACTTCAGGTTGCGGTTGATGAGATGTTTTGTTTCCAGTCTCGCACGCAGTGTATCGTCGCGGCGGCTGGTGCCTGCGAAGTCCTCGCGTTTGAAAGAGAAAATTGGTGAAATGACAAAGTTCCGTCGGAGTTCGTAATTCATTGAAACTTTAGCGGTTGAGGTGAGTTTGCTGACATATCCGTCAAGTGAGCTCTCTTCCACCGCTTGGCGCCCGTCGAAGTTTACGACCAGGAGCGGAGAGGGCATCCATTGAACATCAACATTGAAAGAATAAGTTGAAATGTCTCCGCGGCTGCCCAGATCATAATCCTGTTTGAGATACCCGATACCAGCAGCGCCGTGCAGGTTGCCGCGCTTATCCAGCTCCAGTCCCGTCAGAAACTCAAAGCCATTTGAGTCCCGATTTTCTGCACCGGTCGCCTTCCAGTCGCGAGCATCAAATTCCGCGCTAACAAAAGCGCTGAACCCCGGCGAAAAGGCATAATTGATTTTGCCTAGCAGATTATATCGTGTGCCATCGCGTGCATCTTGATCAATGGTGTCGCCATCCTTGGCCTCAACGTCATGGTAGTTGTAATGATTTACAGAACCGCCGCCAATGAACCTCAGGCGATTGAATACCTTTGAAACCCGGGCGGAGGCGGAGTAAGCGTCACGTCTTACGCCGTGTTTTGCGTCTGAAGAGCCATCTGCATCACCCAATCCATATTGTCTGGATTCAATGCTTGTGCCGAGGTCCAATGCAAAGTCTTTAAGGACCTCAAGCTGTGCTCCAGCTGAAGCGCGTCCTGACAACGTGGAGGCATCTGAATTGGAAAATACCTGCTTACGTTGCCCGGACAAGCCGAAGTGAATGCGATGACGTGACATGTCTGAGTTGATCGCAAGCGCTGGTGCAAAGACGCCCACCATGCTGCTTTCTTGATGATCTCTCGTTTTATAAAGATTGCTGTCGAAAGAGAGCCCGGAGGTTAGGGATGGCATGAAAACCCAGTTTGCATGCCGAATACCTTGAGCATTGTATTCCGGGTGAGAGCGCAGGCTATATCCGCCCCCGTTTTGCAAGAGAGCGCTGGAAAGATCTGAAGCCGTCGCAGCATCAAGAGCTGAAACGGCCATGCAGGCTGCAAAAGTGAACTTCATGCCATTCATGTAAGCACCAAGGAAAGCAGATATATCTTTACGCTACACATTTGATTGGAACTCATTTATTTGTTCTGTGACGGGCCCAGACTGACGAGAGAGGCTCGTGCTAGCTCGATGCGTTTATGTCGTGTCTAATGAGATGAAAGTGACGTTCTGTGCGCCTGCATGTTCTGGCGTTGCTTGAACGATTTTGACCTCACCACCGAGGAAAAGAGCGGAACTTAACCCACTCTTTTCACTCGCAAAGTTCAGTCCTTCTGCGACACTGAAAGTTGGCTGCCCTGAAATTCTGGCATGGTTGCGTGCCCCGTAGCGCTAATGCCTTCTCTACGCAGAACGATGATCATAGTCATGAAGATGATTTTCATATCGAGCCAAAAACTCTTGTTCTCGACGTACCAGACATCCAGCTCGAATCTGGAATCCCAATCGAT
This sequence comes from Pseudovibrio sp. POLY-S9, assembly GCF_001431305.1. NCBI lineage: Bacteria > Pseudomonadati > Pseudomonadota > Alphaproteobacteria > Hyphomicrobiales > Stappiaceae > Pseudovibrio > Pseudovibrio sp. POLY-S9. Next base: position 8,539 of record NZ_LCWX01000012.1, on the reverse strand, counting down.
GCTGTTGCGTCCGTTGACCTGTGCCCAGCCAGTAATTCCTGGTTTCACAAAGTGACGCATCATTTGACGCTTCGAATAGTGCTTCAAAAAGCCAGCATGTTGAGGACGAGGCCCAACAACAGACATTTCGCCCTTCAAAACATTCAGGAAACCTGGAAGCTCATCAATGCTTGTTGCACGCAAGATACGACCGAATAAAGTTAGTCGCTGATCGTCCGGAAGAAGTTTGCCAGATGCATCACGCTCCTCGGTCATGCTCCGAAACTTGTAAATTTGGAAGACTTCGCCGTTTAGTCCGGCACGATCTTGCTTGAAAATGATTGGGCTGCCCAGTCTGGTGCGTACCAAGATAGTTACCAAGATCATGATGGGTGATACAATCAGCAAGATAGCAAAACTAAAGACTACATCGAATATTCTAATCATGGTGCACTTCTAACTACTGTCGCTCACGGAAAGAAATACTTCATCCCGCCATGGTCTCAATTTGAGCAAGCCCCCAACACCCTCAGAAGAGCTACCTCACGAACTGTTTGCGATACAGCATGTCAGTCTTGCTTTGCTTATATCCCCTGCAAAGCTCAACCACCTGCTGAATGACGCAACAGAAAACCAGATCTACGCATCGCATTAGTTAGAGTTTTCGTAGAATTCTTACCAATGCTATTCTGATTTCAATTGGGGTAGGTATTTGATTCCAAGTAATAAAGTCAATATGATAAATATAGATTGTCACATAACTTAATTTATAAATATACATATAATAGTTTAGCTATTTTAATCTGCGATTATTCGAGAATTTTAACTAATATATACTTTAACGGCATTGAAGTATGTTTCATAAAATTTCCATAAAATGCCGCCCAGTTGTATCCTACGTATTTTTTGGCGGAAAACATACGTTTTTGCGCTTCAATAATATGGGAATTAGATTGCCCATGCACGACTACTGGTTTTGAAAAATTCATTCTATCCTCTCAGTTTTTCAGAATTTTCGTGAGATATGTTAAGAGAAAAACGCTGTGTTATAGTAGATAATTTAGTATAATTAGAATGAAATGGTAATGGTAATTTATTAAGTTAGATTTCAATTTGCGTAATCCTCACAATACTTCGCAAAATCATTTTATTGAATTGACTTAATCGCTTCTTGTAAAATATTTACGTCCTAGGTTGCTTTGGGTGCCAAGTGTTCACTGGGAATGTTCAGTAAAAATTTAATCTTACAGCAATCGTGCTCAGGCACTGCAGTGCAGGCTAGCATGGATCAGAAATCAACTTGTATTTGGGTTGCTCAGTCGCTCTGAAGGGGCAGCAGCAAGGGCAGGTGGGTTTGTTGTTATACCTAGTTTACTTGATTGAACAAGACAAATGCGAATACTTCTTGTTGCCAACAGCAGCTTTAAACTAATCAACTTCCGGCGTACTTTGATTGAGCAGTTACTGCGAGAAGGGCATGAGCTGATTGCAGCGGCCCCTCGCGATGATTACACGCCAGATTTCAAAAAAATGGGTGTGACATACATAGAACTCCCCATGGATGCCACTGGAACCTCTGTTGTCGCTGAACTAAAGCTGCTCCTGCAGATTTTCGGCATTACACGACGGTATCGACCCGATGCTGCACTGGGCTTTACAATTAAGCCCAACATTTACGGAGCTCTGTCTGCGCGCTTGCTCGGTATTCCGTTTATCCCGAACATTACAGGAATGGGCAGTGTCTTTGACCGTGATGATCTGTTCGCCCGTCTGATCAAAGGGCTCTACCGATCTGCATTTCGCAGATGCCCACGGGTTTTCCTTCAAAACCCTGAGGATCTTGCCTTTTTTGTCAAAACAAGTCTGATTTCCAAAGAGCAAGCCTGCCTTTTGCCTGGGTCAGGCGTTGATCTTACAAATTTCCATTCAACGGCTCTTCCGGGCAATAGTCATCGCCGAACTTTTACACTCGTCGCGCGGATGCTACGCGAGAAGGGGGTTATGGAGTTTGTCGAGGCGGCTCGTGCTCTGTCTCCCAACTTTCCGGATGCCCGCTTCGTCTTATTGGGTCCGTCAGGCTCCGGAAAGGCCGGTGCATTAAGTGAAGACGATATGAAAAGACTGACAGCCGATGGGGTCGTTGAATACCTGGGCTCAGTAAAAGATGTTCGTCCGGTTGTCGCTGATGCAGATTGTGTTGTGCTTCCTTCCTACTACCGGGAAGGCACACCAAGGTCGCTGCTTGAAGCCGCTGCTATGGGCCGTCCCATCATCACAACGACCATTCCAGGATGCAAGGACGTGGTTGATGAAGGCCAGAATGGTTTCCTCTGTGAGCCAAGAAGCACGCAATCAATTGAAATTGCAATGCGGCAGTTTCTTATGATGAGTGAGACCGCAATAAATGAGATGGGTCAAGCCTCACGCAAAAAAGCTGAACAGACCTTTGATGAGAGAATAGTAGTTGACCACTACACCTCTATTTTGCAGGCGACGGCCTAGGTCAAAACCTCAGTACGTAAGCGGTTCAGAAGGTCTTTAAGGTTCATTCCAGATCAACTTTGGTACGTAAAATCATCGGTTTACTCTTTCTTGTCCGGCATTGGTTCGCAACCACGCCAGCCGCAGGATGAAAGAGAGTTGAGACAGAAGAAAAGGGAATTGGTGTGAAGCAAAAACTGCTCAATGGCTTAACAGGTCTCGTTATCCTTGGCCTTCTGCAGGGCTGCGCTTCGGGCGAGTTCGCAGAACACAACACGCAAAGTCAGATGGCATCTGGCCGTGTCTTTTCACAGCCTGAGGTGTATCGGCTTGGTCCAAGTGACAAGCTGCGTGTCATGGTGTTTGGAGAGCCTGATCTTTCAGGTGAGTTTGTTGTCGATGATCAGGGGAAGCTCGATCTACCTCTCATCGGTGATATTCCAGCTGGCAACAGCAGTGTAAAAGAGCTGGAATCCCGCATCATCACCGCACTCAAAGACGGTTATTTGAAAGAACCGCGTGTGAGCCTGGAAGTTATAAGCTCACGCCCGTTCTTCATTCAGGGAGAAGTCGCACGACCAGGAGAGTACTCCTATAAGAACGGACTGACCCTTCAGGACGCCATCGCTGTTGCAGGTGGATATTCTTATCGCGCGAATACATCAAACATCTTCATTCGGCCAGTTGGCAGCAACTATGAAGTGCCGGTGAACCTGACAGGTGCACGCCTTTATCTGCGCCCTGGTGATAGCATCCGTATTCCAGAGAGATATTTCTAGTCCCGTGCAAACCAAAATGAAAACCATGCGACTGGCTCCTAAGCCAAAACGGTTCAGGTGTTCTGAAAAGGAACCACTGCTATGATCGCTCGCCTGCTCAGACATCAGGCTGGCATCAAGGTGCTGGCCCTCAAAGGCACTGAGGCCTTGGCAGGTGCTGCCATGACAATTTATCTGGCACGAATACTTGGACCTTCAGCTTTTGGTGTCTTTGCGTTCGGGCTCGCAACAATAATGTTGCTGGCAATCCCGATTAAAAACGGTGCATCCACGTTGATCACCAAGCATGTGGCCATTGCCCGTGAACGCAGCGGAGCAGAGCAGGCCGGACCTCTCCTGGCAACAGGACTGCGCTTGTCGCTTCTTTATGCAGGCGTGCCAATGGTGTGCCTTTGGACAGCTGTTGCATTAAGTGAAAACGCAAATGCCTTTGTTGTAAGTGTCGCACTCTTCTCTCTGGCTCTGCCATTCCTGTGCCTCACAGGCTTGATGGAGGGGGTTCTGCGCGGCAGCTTCCGGCCTAATGCAGCAATCCTTGTCGGAACCGTACTTGTGCCATTGCTCGTCCTGGCAACTGCTTTTTTATTGACAGAGCAAATGCAGGCACAAGGCTGGCGGTTCGCGATTGCAGTCTACATCGCAGCTGCAATCGCGATCACAATAATGAGCCTGGTACTTTCCCGCCCATATCTTGGCAACCTGCTACCGGTCCCAAAAGAAGACCGTATGGGTGGCCGTGAATGGATACACCTCGTCGCTCCCTTTGCGATTGTGACTGGACTTCTGATCTTCAATCGGCAGATCGATACGATACTTCTGGGTGTGCTTGCTGGAGAAAAAGAAGCTGGAATCTACCGCATCGCCGCTCAAGCATCAGTGCTTGTCACATTCGGCGTGCAAGCCATAGGTCATCTTTATGCGCCCTATCTTGCGACAGCAGACAGATCGGCAGCTCCCTCGAAAATCTCAGGATACCTTCGCAAAAGTGTTCTCTTCTCAATCGCCTTTGGCCTGTTTGCTCTCGTGGCACTCGCAGTCTGGGGAGACGAAATTATCACCTTGTTAGCAGGGCCAGAATATCTGGCAGCCTATCCGGTGATGCTCATCCTTTGCGCTGCTAATCTGGCTGTGGCCGCAAACGGAGCAACTATGCAAGCGCTTTATATGCAAGGACATCAGAAGCGCACAGCTTGGATCTTCTTTGCATCGGGTGTTTTCTCCGTTGCTGCAAACGCGACGTTGATCCCGTATCTGGGCATCAACGGTGCAGCGATTGCATCCTCTGCAGCCATTCTTTCATGGTCACTGGGCCTTCGCTGGTTAGCTTGCGGAGTGTGGCGACTTTCTTATCTAACACTCTCACCTCGTGACCAGGAGTGACAGCTCATGAAGCTACAAAACTTCCTTCCAACCGGACATTTCTGGGATAACGCACTTTCTGTCTTAAACGCACGGAAACGCTTGGGATATTTTCCGAACCCGCGGAAACCACGCAGTTTTAACGAGCATATCCTTGCGCAAAAATGGAATTTTCGGGGGGACCTTGCACTCGCAAGTCGGGTGACCGACAAGGCCGAAGTCAAAAAATGGCTCGCTGAGATTGGCATGGAGCATCTGATTGTACCAACGCTCGGCGTATTTAAAAATACTTGGGACATTGAAGCGTTTCATTTCCAAGGTGAGCTTATTGCCAAGTCCACCCATGGCAGTGGTGAAGCTTTAATCAGGACTGCCCAGAACGGTCGAGCCTTCTCTATGGAAGACTTGGAGACTTTCCGTAGTTGGTTCTCAGAAGATTATTACAAGCGCAGCCGTGAACCTAACTACAAAGGACTTAGCAAACGGATTATCGTAGAGCCTTTACTACGTGATGAAACAGGCAATCCACCTAAGGACTTCAAGTTCTTTTGTGCAGATGGTGAGCCTTTTGCTGTTCAGGTCGATCATGGCCGGTACACCCATCACACGCGCCAACTGTATGATACGAGTTGGCAGCTTCTCCCTTACTCAATGTGCTATGAGCGCAATCCGGTCCCAATGCGCAAGCCAGCCTTGCTTGGTCAAGCCCTTGAGGCAGCACGTCAGCTGTCAAAAGGCTTCGGATTTGTCCGCGTAGATTTCTATTTCATGCCAATGGGCCTCAAACTAGGCGAGATGACATTCTTCCCAGGAAATGGTGCTGAGCGTTTTTCTCCAGCAGAAGGAGATGCTCAGTTGGGAGCCGTTATGCAAAATATGTCAGGCAAACAATGACGCTAAGTACTTCAAGGCTTTCTCTTTTGTGTGCCTGGCTAGCGACTGTCGCAGCAGGGTTGACTAAAACCTTGTCACCTCCTGGTCATGGAATTGGTGGACGCGTCTCAATAGGAGACCTGGTCCTCATCCTGTTGATCGGACTTGCATTCCTTATGATTATGCGAAATGGTGGAAGAATTCGCATAACTCGCCATTATCTCAGCATTCTACCACTCTTTGCTGGTTTCTTTCTTTCGGGCACATTGGCTGATCATCAATTGGGCGCTTATATCGAACTGTGCGTCCATATTTTTGCTGTTCTGTTTTCACTGGCACTTCTTAACTTACTGCCTGAGAAAATGGATTTAGTCTTCGCCCGCCAACTTACTAAAGCGATACTTCTGGGTGCCACACTCATGGCGCTCTACGGGATTGTGGTTCTCTTTTTCTTCCCGCATTTGAATCCGGTCGTAGGCGGGTTGGCAGGCAGTTTCCGTAATACCGGGCAGGCGGGAAATTACTTTCTGGTGTTCTCCACGATTGGACTCGCGGCCATATTATCCGGATTGATACCACGTACATTTTTAAATGCCTCAATGGTTTTGACAATTTTGCTCGCACTCATCCTGACAGGAAAACGTGCATCACTTTTGGGCCTTGTGGTTGGTTTCCTTCTTCTCTTACTCATTCTGATGGTCGTTTCAAGAAAAAGCTCGGATGCGCGCGTTGGCAGCATGTTTGTCATTTCTTCGATTGTGATAGGGATTTTAGTTTTCTTTGTAATTTCCTTCTCTCTTTCGACAGTGGAAGGTGCAATGTGGCGATTTGAGGCAAAGTTCACGAAATCAGGCTTGGAGAACTTTTCCTCAGGCTTTTATTTCAGTAATCTTTTGGCTGGTTTTACTGCATTTTCAGATCGTCCAATCTTGGGCATTGGTCTTGGCAACATTGAAGGCGTTTACCACGAGTTTGAGATCCACAGCACCTACGTCGCGCTTCTGGCAACCTCGGGAGTTGTCGGATTCTTGGGATATTTTTTCTTTCTTTATCATATCATGCGAAGCGTCTTCATTCTGAGATGGAACAACGAAATGGAACGCTTTTTAGTTTTCTTCTTTCCGTTCGTCATAGGGCAAGCTGGGGCATGGATGTACACCTATACTGTCAGAAAACGGGAATTCTGGATCACAATTTTCTTGCTAGCAACATTTACAATGATACGACAGCGAATGAAGGAGCGAGACATTTTGAAAGTGATAAAAACCGACGGCAAGTAATGAACTCTAACAATTTTGAAGGCTGCTTAGAATCTAAATGGTAGAGTATTTAAAACTTCCCGAATGAGGTCGAAAGGTATGGATTATTGCTCAAGTGGGTAAGACAAAAACCCCGCTCCCGTGAGTCGTGAGAGTAAACATTGAAAGAAGGGAGTAATTTACCAAAGTCACTAAAAGCTGAAAACCCACTGATTTATAGTCACCTCATTTCCTATAGCCGCTTCGAGTTTGATATGGAATAACACACTGACCTTAATATCAATAAGTTGCGTTATTGGATGAGTTAAGGTTTTTGTTCGTGTTTGCGAGCAAATATGGTTTGAAATACTCTCAAATTGAACAAAACTATGTCCTGCATCGGCCTCCACTACTGACCAGAAACTGGAGGCACCGATTTTCTCGCTGGAAATCTCTGGATTTCATCTGATCCGAACAGAGCAACCAAGCGGAAATTCTCTTTAGAACTGAGGCGGGCTACCGATAATCCTATATTGTCCACAGTCGAGTGAAAATCTATAGCACATATGCTCTGCGTTGAGGGTATATGAACATATCATGTGATAGGATTAAGTTATTGTTTTGGCTCATGGTTGCGATTTGAGTCGTGAGCAATGAGGCAAAGACATTGCCAGTGCAGCATCACCGATTTTGCGTCGGTAAGAAGGCATATTAGAGGGACTTTATAGAGTTGATCAGAGGTGTTTTTGGAAGCAAGTAAGATATGCCTTGCCGCGGACACAACATGTCAAGGAAATACAGGAGAAGTCATACAGTTGCCAGAAGGGCGCGTGACTTAAAATAAGTTGTTATCAAGCAGGCTCTTGAACCGCGTTTACTACAAAAAGCATGTTCGAGGATGGGGGTACTAATGGGATATTGTTTGTCGGCACAACTCGGCAATACTGTCCTCACCGCGCAGTCCAGCCAGAACGATACGGATCTTGTCTTCAGTGGAATAGCGCTTTCGGGTTTTGCGCCGGATGTCTTTAACCACCTTCTCAGCTGCAGCGCTGGCGGTCCTTGCTTATTGCCCCATTGTTCACTCCTGTCGTCGTGATCATGGGCCAAAACACTCCCTTACTCAAATCGATCGATCTGTCCATAAGGCGTCGCCCACAAACAGTTTGTTGGAAAGTTGAACGTCGTTTATAAGTGGATCTGCTCCGATTACGCCGCAGCTTAAGTTATGCCACGCGTGTAGTTGCAGTAAGCTTGATCAGGGCTACTTCAGTTAAGCGATCAATGTGGGCGTTTCTGATTATAAAAGGTGATAAATCTACCGATGATCTTTCTAGTTTCTGGAACGTTGGCGTAGGCCTTGAGGCAAATTGCCGCAAAGACCATCCTTTTCATCAGGAGGCTTACCTTGCGCCGAAAGCTCTTTGTCTTCAATAGTTGTTGCAACATACGGTTGCCAACAAATGGATAATCCAGATGCAACTCATCCATTAGCCTCACGAGGGCATGTATTTCTGTTGAGACCGGGTACGACTGGTAGTTAACACCGCTTCTAGAAATGTTGGAGGGCTAAGCTTGGCGAATAATCGAAGGTTTGTGCTTCTGATAAATCATCTTTGAGCGCTCCAGACATGAAGTCTTTCTCCAAGGCCAAGTTCTTAATCTTAGCGGGCAGCCGTTTGATATCGACTCCAGGTTCTGTTTATCAGTGCCAAATACATCTAGCAAAGCTACTAAAGCGTTTCGAGATTAATTTGAGATGCATCCTGCGGCTTTGAAGTAGTTCCAGCATTCTGTCGGATTGTAGAGGTCGCAGATTTCCCCGATGGC
>NZ_LCWX01000011.1:0-2476 GCF_001431305.1 Pseudovibrio sp. POLY-S9 | reverse complement strand
AATAATTGCCGCACACCTTAAAACGCAGATGTTCCAAGGCAGTTCAATGCAACCAAACACCCATGTTGCAACCAAGCAGAAGTGGCGGGTGGGGCGCAATGCAGGAATGTCATTGCTGAGGTAATGAAAGGCGTGAGTTTGCACCTTGCGGAAGCGCTCTGGCCCTGACGGACGGAGACCCCAATCTATCGCAGGACGACAGGGCCAGAAGGTGAAGGGCTCCGTAGACATGGTTTCAGGGCGAGGAGGAGACTAAGTGCGCTGCTCATGCTTTAGCACTACGCCAGCGGCAGCGTTTGACTGTAAGAATGTCTGCCACTAGCAACATGCTTTAAATGTATGGAAACAATTTCTATTAAAGAACATTTTTCACAAAATTAAGGTTGTCAGTTATCACCTGAGCGAAAATCTGCTGAGCAACAATAAAACTTGGTCTCTCTGCTTTGCCTCTTGAAACATTCTTTACAAAAAGCAAAGCAATATCGATCTCGGGATCTAATTGTTTTTGATCAACCAAAATGTCAAAAAAACCTTTATATTGCTGAAAACGCTCTCTATATGACGAGACTGCCTTCTCAAGAGAGATCTCAGATTCTGAGTGTTGCAAGCTAGCTCTGAGTACATCAAACTGCGCGCTCTCAATTGCAGCCATCTTATTCTTATACTTCGACAAATATGAAGTACTCAAAGTAACAAGCGACATTGCAAAGAATGTAATTTCAAGTTTCACAATGTCTTGTTGAGATATTCCAAGCTGTTCATGGGACAGACGATACATAACCGATTGAAAACCAATCATCTGATTTGAAATCTTCTTCGTCAGTCGTTTTACTGACGGCTCTCCCAACCCAAGCATAGTATACTCTCCTCGTCTCAGGAGAACAGAATATACGACTATACTGAGCTCTATCATGCTCTGAAATCTGACAGTCTTTTCGTGGCGTTTCTGTGCTTTTACACGATCATACTAAATGAAAGAGATCCAGGCACCCATCCTTGGGCTTGCAATTAAGAGTGCTTTTTCCTGAATTCCTCCAAAATAGCCAGAGACTCTGCACGGCTGCGACTGGCACCTTCAGAGCGCCGTGCTCTCCGGGGCTTGCGTTCACGCTTCTCGTAGCCGCCTTTGTCAGAAGCGCTTTTGACCTTGACGCGGGGAGGGCTGGCCTCCTGTTCTTTCTTCACAAAGGCCAGCACTTCTCCCAAGCGCTTGTTCTCTGTCACCGCAGCATGGGTCACGCGCTGGTCCTTATCAAAGCTTGTGTAGGGCAGGATCGCGCCTTTGGCACGCACTTCAAAACGACCATCGGCGAACTCATAAGTATCAACATATTTTCCGACCAGTGACCGGCTGAACTCGGTCTCGCGCAGCATGATACGTTTGCGATTATACGAAATTGCCAGCTGCTGGGTCACATGGCGCTTGTCGCGCCAGCACAGAATATCGGCGAGCCGGTCCGGTTCCACATTAAGGGTCCGGTGAAGGTTATCAGGGCGGTACGCTCGCTTGGCAAACCTGTTATTGAACCGTTCCGTAAAGCCTTGCAAAAACGCATTGCCTGCTTCCATGTCACTTATATCAGCCAGTCGTAGTTCTTTGACCAACCGATCTTGCAGTGTGCGGTTGGCCCGTTCGACCCGGCCCTTGGCCTGGGAGGAATTGGCACACAGAATCTCGATGTTAAGCTCCGACAGGGCGCGGCCAAACTGGGTCATACCGGCCCCGCCTTTGGACTGTTCATTGGCAACCTTGAACACACTGTGTTTATCAGAATAAAACGCCACCGGACGGCCATGTTTACCTAAATAGTGCTCCAGCGCTGAAAAATAAGAAAACGCACTCTCGGATGGCACAAATTGAAGCTGCATCAATGTGGAAGTAGCATCATCAACAAAGACGAGCAGGGTGCACGGATCGCCGCGCTCCTCGAACCAACGATGATCGCTGCCATCTATCTGAATGAGTTCACCAAAGGCCTCCCGGCGCAGCCGCGGCTGATGAAACCGGCGGCGCTGGACTTTGGAGAGCCAGATCCCGTCCTCCATCATCCACTGGCGCACGGTCTCGCGCGAGACTTTAAACTGATGGTGGATCTCCAGCATCTCAGTTGCCAGTGTCGGTCCAAAGTCAGCATAGTGCTCTTCAATCAGCGCGAGCGCATAGTCCCGAACCCCGTCGGGGATCTGGTTGTTGGGGCGCTTACCCCTGGCTTTATGACGAAGGCCTAACGCGCCCTGGTTGCGAAAGCGGTTACGAAGCCGATAAATCTGTCGCACGGACAGGTTGAGAAGATTGGCTGCATTGGCGCAGCTCACTTTGCCTTCATCAAGCTGCGTTAAAACTCTGATCCGGTTTAACTCTTTCTCACTCATCACCACCATGCCCATGTCGCACCATCCTTGCAAGAGACCAACAACAGGATCAGTGTGACACTTCTAGATTGATAGATCCTGACACTTTAGCATGGCGGTTACA
>NZ_LCWX01000010.1:13837-42317 GCF_001431305.1 Pseudovibrio sp. POLY-S9 | reverse complement strand
CGGTGCTCGGTGCTCGGTGCTCGGTGCTCGGTGCTCGGTGCTCGGTGCTCGGTGCTCGGTGCTCGGTGCTCGGTGCTCGGTGCTCGGTGCTCGGTGCTGCATATATGAAGCATCAGATGCCACGCTTCCGGGCATTGTGTTAGGCGCCTCCTTGTCATTTGACTGAAGCCAAGCAAGTGGAGCGCGCTATTGCGAGACACTCCTTATCCGCCCGAAACTTGAGATTGCTTTCGCTGGCTTGTGTTTTGTGCCAATAAGACGCTATGGATCTGAACCAACTTGATGATCGGCTGAAAGCTGACTGCGAGAAGTGTGCTGCACTGTGCTGTGTGGCGCTTGCCTTTGATAAGGCGAGTGTTTTCCCGTTTGATAAAGCTGCTGGTGAGCCTTGCCGAAATCTTGAGAGCTGTGGGACCTGCAAGATCCATTCTGATCTGGCGACGACCGGGTACAAGGGCTGTGTTCAGTTTCACTGTCATGGAGCTGGGCCGATTGTCACGCAGGATCTGTTTTCAGGGAACACATGGCAGAGGCAGCCGCATTTGTTGCGGCCCATGATGGAAGCCTTCTGGGTGTTTCTGCGGCTTCAGGAGCAAGTGTTGCTGCTGAGGCATGCTGCCAACTTGCCTTTACCGGAGGCAAAACAAAAAGAGCTGCATGCATTTTGGGATGAGCTGTGCCCTGAGAACGGCTGGAGCTGGGATGCCTTTGAGGGGCTGGACCATGCCAAGGTGTCCGCAGAAGTTAAGGGTTGGCTTGCCTCCCTGCGGGATGTGTTGGCCTAGCTTTTAGATTACGCGATTTCGGGCTTGGTGGCTTTGACCATCAGGAGGAAAGCAGAGAGAGATTTCCAGCGGTGGAAGCGTGGCACCTGCTGAATCGCTTCCTTGTTGGTTCGTGTTCCTGAATCTCCTTGATTTGAAGGCCTGCCTTGGTGAAGGGGGTTAGATAATTGCTCAGGGTGCAAAGGAAACTGGGTACGCTCAAGCGCTGGACCTCTGAATGGTCTCCGCGCCGGGCGAACTTCCATTGATCTACGAAGTGATTTTGGTCCAAGCACTTGGAGACAACCAGATCTGTCGCCTCTCTTCCCTCGTCTTTTCGCCAGGAAAGCCAGTGTTGGAGTTGAAGGAGTTGGTTGCGTAGGTAATGTCTAATGGGGCTTTTGCTCCTCGGCAATTGCATGGGTGATCATGTTCTTTGAAAGATCAGCACCAGACATGCGAGCACCCGCTCTTGTCAGCTTGCGGGTGTTGTTGTCTTCCCCGCAACCGAGATTAGTAATGCGCTCGCCGCTGACATCGCCCAGAAAGGCCTCAAAGGAACAGGAAATTATGAGGTATGACTTTTTGAGCCCATTGCAGTCCTTCGTAAAGGCGTAGGCATTTGCGGGCGCAGCATGGTGTTGATGGCATATTTGCCGGTATTCTTCTCAGTGCAGGGCCTCGCCGGTTTTATGTTCTTGCTATTTCTGATTGCATGCGTCCCGCGAGTTAGCACAGGGTGCAAAAGAAGGCCCAATAGCAGCAGAGCGATAATCATGGGCATTGGCAGAACTGGCATCAGGCGAGGTCCTTTTCCTTACTTAATAGGACCTAAATCCTGATCTGCGTGACCTTAAACCGGATTCAGGTCGAATAAAATCTCGTCAGCGTTTGAATGAAGGTGTCAACATTCAAACCACTTCACCGATAGGCACTCCATGAAAACTACTGTCCTTGCCCTCGCTTCGATCCTCTCTGTTTGCACTGAAATCGCAGCACAAGATGTCGGCCTCAACGAGCTGACTATAGCGGCTCCCCATCATGACCAAGATATGCAGATGGCTGTCATGTTCCCTGCCGTGGGTCAGCGCCAGACTGTGTTTGCTGAAAATGCCATATTCTATGGAACATCTGTGTTCAAATACGCTGAGCCAATACAAGGACAATACCCAGTCGTTCTTCTCTCACATGGCTGGGGCGGAAATTACGCTCGGATGGCGTGGCTCAGCGCAGGGTTGGCTTCCAAAGGGGCAATCGTTGTGGCGGTAAACCATCCAAGCAGTACAACTTTTGATTTGGACTTCGACACCGCATTCAACCATTGGACTCGCGCCGAAGACATGTCCGCCGCGTTGGACTATGTTTTACAAGATCCGATTTTCGCACCCATCATCGACGGAACACGGATCTATGCCACAGGCCTTTCCTACGGAGGATGGACTGCCCTTTCACTTGCAGGTGTCCAAGGCAATCGGGACGGTTTTTTCGACTATTGCAAAGCTGCGGGTGCAGGGTCACAGTTTTGCGCTGAACTGACAGCCGAAGGCGTCGACATCACGGCAATCGATCAAGACAGGTATGAGGCATCCTACAGGGATCCACGTATCAGTGGCGTCGCCGCTATTGATCCTGGTCTAACTTGGGATCTTGCGCCGCAGGATGTGCAGGATGTAACGGTTCCGCTTCTTCTTATAGGGTTGGGCGAAGGAGCCTTTAGGCTCAATGCGACAGACACGAGCGCCATGGGCAGCAATTTTGAGGCTTTGGTGCCGCAGGCTTCTGTTAAGACTATCGCACCCGCTACGCATTTTACAGCACTTGGACTGTGTAAGCCCGCAGGTGAAGCTCTTCTGATCGAAGAACAAGACGATCCTGTCTGCACCGACCCGGTGGGGACGGATCGAACTCAGGTGCTTAACACCATTATCGACGCCTTGGCGGATCACTTTGAATTAAACTGAGGCACTCCATGGGGCATCTGAGCATGGGGGTACAGATGCCCTTGCCATCTTTCAATGCGGCACACTGATACCTACTGAATTGACGTAGAATTGCCGACTTGATTCAACGTTCCATGCCCAACGCCAAGCCGAGACAGCCGATATTGGTGCAGACCGCAGCAATTGGCAAATAGGCTCAACGACCCGTGACACATCCAGCAAAAGTGAGCACATAGGTCCTACCGAAAAGTATTCATGAAAACGCCCGCGGTAACTTCTAAAAGAATTGCCTCAACCCCAGATGGAAACGCTTGAATTTCCGCTAATGGCGGTGGATTCAACTGGTCGCGGCAACACACTGTGAGAATTTCTCAGCTGGAGTTTGATATTGATCTGCGTTTGGTCTCAATGGTTAGCAACAAGGGCATTGGTGGACTGCTCTGCTGGCATGCAATGCTTCTGAGCTGATGATTTGCTGAAAAAGTCGCGGACATGACACATAGGAAGAGGCTTGCCGAGCAGTGATGGTCAGCCTTGATCCTATAGATTTCCGTGGTGTTGGCATGCTGCATTGTGTATAGGAATGCAACTCCTTTGGCAGGTGATATTGCGGCGTGAACGACACTTCAAAAACAATCAATTTTGACCATGTTTCCATTGAACGGAGCGGTTCGACGATCATCAGTGATCTGAGTGTTGCGCTGCCGGATCAACGGGTTGGGATTATTGGTCGGAACGGGTCTGGTAAGTCTACGCTTGTGCGCAGCCTGAATGGTTTGCTGCCGGTGAGTGCAGGCTCTTTGCTGGTTCACGGTGTTTCTGCTGAGGAAGGGGCCAAAAAGCTGGCACGGGTGACGGGGTTTGTGTTCCAGAACCCGGATCATCAGCTGATCTTTCCGACCGCTCTGGAAGAGTTGAGCTTTGGCCTGCGCCAGGTTGGGGTGGGCAAAGCAGATGCAAAGGTGCAGAGCCTTGCGTTGTTGAGAGACCATGGCATTGAGCAGTTGGGAGAGCGTCCGGTTCACGAGCTTTCTGAAGGTCAAAAGCAGCTGATCTGTATTTTGGCCGTGCTCATCATGGAGCCGAAGCTGGTTGTGCTGGATGAGCCGTTTTCCAGTCTGGATTTGCGGACACGAGTGGCACTGCGGCGGAAGCTGGAGAAGCTAGATCAGCAGATCCTCTTTGTCAGCCATGAGCTGGATGCGCTGAGTGACTATGACAAAGTGCTCTGGATTGAAGACGGTAAGCTCAAGCAGTTTGGTGTGCCTGCGGATGTGCTGGCAGACTATCAGGCGCATGAGCTTTCTGGCGTGGACCTTCATTTTGAAGGGGTAGCGCGCACATGATCTCCCTTTACATGGCGGGCAACAGTTGGGCGCATAAGCTTCCTGCCAGAGTGAAGCTGATCTTTTTGTTTGTGCTGAGCCTGCTGATTATCCCGTTCAATACGCTTTGGTTCTCTGCTGCTCTGCTGGTGTTTGTGGTGGCGCTTTATGCGACGCTTGGCCGGCAGGGGCTGGAGAAGGTGAAGGTGGTTCGCCCACTGCTCTGGATGATGGGGATCATCTTTCTGGTGCATGTGTTTTTAGGCGATATTGAGCAGGGCATTATTGCTGTGTTGCGTCTATTGGCGATGGTGCTCCTTGCCAACTTTATTAGTATAACAACGCATATGGAGGCCTTGATGGATGCGGTTGAACCGTTGTTCCGGCCTCTGCGTGTGTTTGGCATCTCCCCAAGACGCGTGTCGCTGGCAGTAGCCTTGGTTATCCGGTTTGTTCCGGTGCTGCTGGCGGTTTATGCGTCGCTGCAAGAAGCGTATAAAGCCAGAACAGCCCACGCCAACAGCTGGCGCTTGCTTGCCCCATTTGCGTTACACGCGATTAAAATGACAGATCATGTTGCCGAAGCTTTGACAGCCCGAGGTGGGGCTGACGGCTTTGACCGTGATAAGAAATAGATAGGATGACTATGTCTAGCGATCGTTCTCTTGTTCAGATTGCATTTTATGCGGCGCTGATTGCTGCTTTGGGTTTGGTACCCAAGATTGAGCTGGGTCTTGCTGGTGGAATTCCAATTACAGCGCAGTCGCTTGGTGTGATGCTGGCTGGCATGATGCTTGGTCCGGTGCGTGGTGGGCTTGCGGTTGCTTTGCTGCTGTTTCTGGTGGCGCTTGGCCTGCCGTTTCTGGCTGGTGGCCGTGGTGGCATCGGCGTGTTTTATGGCGCGACAGCTGGGTATCTGGCAGGCTACTTTGTTGGTGCGATCGTGGTTGGTGCGATCATGAAAGCCATGCGCAACATGAACGTGGTGTTTGGTGCGGTTGTTTCCGGCGTGATTGGCGGCATTGTTGTGGTGCATGCGCTCGGCGTGCCGGTGCTGGCTTACAAAGCTGGTATGACGCTCGACAAAGCGATTATGGTTGGCAGCTTGCCGTTTCTTCCGGGTGATCTGATCAAGGTTGCTCTAGCTGCTGTTGTCGCGCACACAATTGCACGCGGTTTGCCTTCTGCAATGCTGTCACGCAACTAAGCTTGCTACAATGAGTTTTGAGAAAGCCGGTTCCTTTGGGGCCGGCTTTTTTCGTGTGTACTTTTATCTGAAAACCGGAGCCACTGTGCTGGAGTACGCCTTAATGGATCAGCGCTTCATCCAGATGCTTCAGGGCTTTGATGAGGAGGCCCTGGAGGATGAAATCTTCGTCCCATGGCAGGACTTCAAGGTTTACTGAATCCAGCAGTGGTGCCAGCAGGCCGCTTTCCAGCCCTTTGTTCATGCCGTGCTTGAAGAGGTCGTAGGCTTGCATGGCTTTGCCTGTGAGGACGATGCGGCTTGGGTCCAGCAATGAGATTGTGCGGGCGAGGCTGACGCCCAATGCAAAACCTGCATCTGTGAAGACCTTTTGCGCCTGTGCCTCACCTATGCGAGCTCTGGCGCGTAGGTTCTGAATGTACTCCGGTCCGTAGAACATGGCGGAGGGAGAGGTTTCCTTGGGCAGTTTCTGCGCTTCACGGTAGAGCGCGTAGTCGGCGATGTAGGCTTCCAGACAGCCCTTCTTGCCGCATCTGCATGCCGCGCCTTCTGGCGTAAAGGGGGAGTGGCCGTATTCAGCTGCGGCTCCGGTTTCGCCACGGTAGAGGGCGTTTTTGATGAAGATGCCCATGCCAACGCCGCGGTCGATATACACCACGACAAAATTGCCGCTGTATTTCTCAGCATCCTGCCGGTGCAAGGCTTCGGCGATCATGTTGGTATCGTTGTAAAGCGTGCAGGTGATGCCGAGGGTTTTGGAGAGCTTGGCCGTGAGTTCCACCTGTCGCTCTGCAATGGTGGGCGACCAGATGATGGAGCCGTTGCGCTTACCGACGATGCCTTGCGTTGCCACGGTGATTTCCATGACGCTACGGGCACGAAGCGGCTCTGTTTTCATCAGCGCTTTGATGTGGCGGGCGAGCAGGGCGATGAATGCTTCACCGCCCATATCGGAGGATTCCACCATGAACTTGGCTTCGGCATGCTGGTGGCCGGTATAATCCACCAGAGCAAGTGAAACACGGTCTACCGAGAGCTTGACAGTGACCACATGGGCGACATCATCACGCAGACGCAGATAGGTGCGTGGGCGGCCACGGGTGTTGGCATCCGGATTGGGCTGTTCTTCCACCTCTGTGATCAGGCCGCGGTCCTTCAGATCAGCGGTGATGGAGGTGACGGCGGCTAGAGAAAGACCTGTTAGCCGGCCAAGGTCGACACGGGCCAGAGTGGTGTGACGCCGCAACGTGGACAACACCACGAACCGGTTTTGGCGACGAACCTGCTCTCTACTGGCTTTTTCGATCATTCGAGTACTGGCCTGCACTGTGTGTTCAAAACATGTCCGCGTTCATTTGTATTCACGCCTTAGGCCCTGAACATTTCTTTTCTAGCGCATTCTTTTATCTGCGAGATAAGCATAAGTATTTGAGGACCAGTAAATAAAGAGAGTAATCGTATAAATCAGCGTTTTCACCCGAAAGTTGAGGTGACCTAATCGTAAGTCCTAGCTCGTTTGTTGAGGTGCTGTTCCGTCATCTTCATCTGTTTGAGCCGGCAAAGTTTCCGGCATCAGGAACAGGTACATGGTGCCGCCGATGAAGGCCAGAACCGCAAGGGTGATGAAGGCGGGAGAATAGCCGAAAAACTGGACGATTTCTTCAGCCAGCAGGTTGGATGCAGCCGAACCAATGCCCACGACAGCGGCGAGGGCGCCTTGCACCAGATTGAAGCGGCCTGTGCCTCGGGTCAGATCTGCAGCGATGAGCAGGATAATCACACCGAAGATGCCGTTGGCGATGCCATCCAGTGATTGCACGGAGATGAGTGCGACGGGGTCTTCCAGCCACATGAACAGCATGCCGCGAATGGGCAGAATGAAGAAGGCGAGCAGGAAGAGCGGCTTGCGGCCCCATATGTCAGCCCTGGCAGCGCAGATGATGGACATGATGGTCATCCAGAACTGTGCCACGACGATGCAGGTTGCTGCGAAGGCGACGCCGATGTTGACGTTGGAATTGATCGAGAGCTTTTGCCCGACCAGCGGCAGCATAGCTGCATTGGCAAAGTGGAACATGAACACGCAGAGCACCAGTGTGAGCAGGCGTTTGTCTGCCAGTATGGTGCTGACGGTGGATGGTTCATCGCCATCGTTGGGAGTGTGGTGCAAGCCACCACGGGCTGCGTTGTGGTTGATGGCCGAGCCGCTGACCATGCCGATGCTGATGGCCATGCCGACGGCCATGAGGGCAACAAGCCAGAATACGCCTTCTGCCGAGATCCACAGTGCGAGACCTGCGCCCAGAATGGCGGCAAACACATTGCCGGAATGGTTAGCGGCCTGATTGGCACCCATTTGCACAGTGAAATGGTCTGGTCCTGATATGCCCAGAGTTATGGCGGCGATGCAGGGGCCGACAAAGGCGACGGCAATGCCCATGAAGATCTGCGCAATGTAAATCACCGCCGGATACTGCGAGAACAACAGGATCGAGATGGTTGCGAAGCCGATGAGCAAGGCGCAGGAGGCGAGGAGCAGACGTTTTTTGCGGGTGCTGTCGATGAAGGCGCCAGCTGGTGTTTGCAAGGCGACGGTTGTCAGCGAGCCAATGGCGAGGACCATGCCGATGTTGCCGGGGGACCACTGCAGGCCCGTGAGCAGGTAGATTGCAAGATAAGGCCCAATTCCACCCACGACATCGCCGGCGAAGAAGTTCGTCGAAAGCATTGCCTTATTGAGTTTCATGGAGACCCTGGACTGTTGCGTGATCTGCGTTGAGAATAAGTGAGAGTTCTCTCCAAGCCCCCAAGGATTTCGGTCTATTGTCGAAGTGGCGGTTAAGCTGCTGTCAAACCACGGTGGCTACGGTGGGGCATGTCGGTTTCTCTTGCTGTTTCCGCCCTCATTTTCCTCGGAATTGCCGTGCGCCAGTGGCTTCCGCCCATGGTGCGGATCTGGCACATCATGCTGGCGGGCGCGATTGTGCTGTTGGTGCTGGGGGAGATCAGGCCTGTGGCCGCGTTTCATGCGGTGGACTGGCAGTTGATCTTCTATCTGTTTGCCGTGTTCAGCATTGCTTCGTCGCTGTATGACACCGGTCTTTCGCAGGAAATTGCGGATATGCTGCTGAAGCGGGCCAACGCTGGTGTCGTGTTGCTGTGGTTCATGGTGGCCTCAGCGATTTGTGCGGCGGTGTTGACCAATGATGCGGCGGCGGTGATTGGGGTGCCCATTGCTATTATCCTGAGCCGGGCTTTCAGGTGGAAACTGGCGGTGGTTTTGGTGACACTGTGCGCGGCGGTGACGGTTGGTTCCATGGTTTCACCCGTTGGCAACCCGCAGAACATTCTGGTGGTGAATGCTGCCAATTTTCAGAATATGCTGGCGACGTTCATTGTGTGGGCTCTGGTGCCCGGTGTAATCTGTCTTGTGGCTGTGTTCTTCCGCTTCCACCAGCTGGTGCAGAAGAATGGATCGGATGAGAGTGCGTTGGTCTCTGAAGACGTAGAAACGCAGGCAGAAGCGGTTGAAGTGAGCCCTCGGCAATGGCCTGCGATGGTTTCTGTTGTGCTGCTGGTGGGTATCATCACCGGCGATAGTTTGGGCCGGACGTACTTTCACCTTGGCCCGCTGCCGTTTGGCTGGGTTGGGCTGTTGTCCTGCCTGCCGATCTATCTGGCAGGAGATGAGCGCCTGCGGGTGTTCAAGGAGGTGGACTGGGCGACGCTGATCTTCTTTGTGGCCATGTTCATCGTCACTGGCTCGCTCTACCAATCCGGCTCCCTGCAATATCTGCTTGGCTCCTTGCAAGGGGAGCTGGCAGACCTGACGATAACCGCTGTTGTGAGCTTCTGGGCCAGCCAGCTGTTTTCCAACGTGCCAGTGGTGGAACTTTACCTGAAGCTGCTGGATGGCGGTGGCACCGGCACCTTCATGATGCTCTCCACCATCTCCACCGTGGCCGGAAACCTCTTCATCATCTCTGCAGCCAGCAATGTGATCGTTGTCCAACAAGCCGAGAAGTTCGGCGCCACCCCCTTCACCTTCTGGCAATTCTGCTGGTGGATGCTCCCGATTACGGTGTTTTGCGTGGTGGTGAGCTATGGATGGATTGTGGGGCTGACGTGGTTGGGTGTGGGGTGATTTTTGGGCTTTGGTTGGGTGGCATCCTTCCAAGAAATTTGCTTATTATCTCTCCATACTTAGTGTTTTTATAGTGCTTGGGGGCGAACATGTTGAGATTGTCAGGTTTACTAGTAATTGCTGGAATTAATGCTGCTGCTGCCTGCCCGCAGCAACTGCCTGAAAGTGGACTGCGGTTGACACGAACAGCCGATGGTTATTCTGCAGTTTATAAGAAAACGTCTGCAGGGCTTGTTGAAGAGCGTGTGATGACCCGAGACGGGAAGCAAGAGAAGGTCACCACGATCTACCTTCATCCGCTGGTCACTGGTCAACGGATCAGTTCTAAGGGAACACTCTCTCTGGAATACTCTAAGTCCCTGTCAAATGTGGACTCCGTAAAACAATCCGGCCAGTGGTTCTCTGATTTTGTCTTGAAATACAATGCAAACGAAGTTGACCGTGGTGTAGCCAGATTATCTTATCTGGATGAGGGGCAAGTTGAGATTGGTAAGTGCAGCTATGATGTTTGGCGTATTGAATCTCGCCTTGAGTTGGAAGGACGGGCAGCGCCAACCACCTTTGATAGATACTATTCCCCAAAGCTAGGTCTGGTGCTCAGAGCAATTAAGCTGACACCGGATCGCGAAACTATTAATGGTGTTGTCTTTGATCAGATTGAGGTTGTTGAGCCCAACTAGCCTGGCATTTAATGGTTGGTTTGAGTGTTGAACATGATGATTTAGTTGATATGAAACGTACCCGAATTCAGGACCTCGTATTTTTAGCAATTGCTTTATGACAGAGACTTGGGAGCGAAAAGTGCAGCGGGTGATGGTTGTTGGATGTCCGGGGGCGGGGAAGTCTACGGTGGCTAAGAGGTTGGCTGCTGTTACGGGATTGCCGCTTGTGCATCTGGATTTTCATTACTGGCAGCCCGGATGGGTTCGGACTGAGAAGACTGCTTGGGCAGATAAGGTGGAGACCTTCGCTGCTCAGCCGTGTTGGATCATTGATGGAAACTATGGTGGCACCTTGGAGAAACGCATCTCCCGTGCTGATACGGTGATCCACCTCGACTTCCCGACCCGCATTTGCCTGTATCGTGTGTTCCGGCGGATGTTGGCTGGTTTGGGACAGAGACGAGAGGCTGAGTTCGTTGAAGGCTGCGAAGAGCGCTTTGACTGGAAGTTTCTCTGGTTTGTCCTCAACTACAAGCGGACAAACCGGCCACGCGACCTTGAGAAGCTAGCGTGTTTTGAAGGGCAGATGCTGCGGTTTGAGCATCCTAAAGAGCTGGAGGAGCTCTGGGGGACGGTTGGGCAGGGGGGGTACTGCTGACTGACGACTAAATCAGCACTTTCATGATGCTTTATGTCATGCTTACGACTTGACGCCGTTTGCTGGCTGTAGAGCGCCAGAACTCAATGTCTTTGTCGAACTCTGTAGGATTAACTAATACATTTTCTGGCAAAAATGCGTCTTTCCGTGAAATCTCATCACCTGTTTCTGTATCTATAATCTCGAGACTGCCGTTCAAATAATACCATTTCATGAATTCTATTAATTGAGCTTTGGTTTCAGCGTAGTTAGCGGTGTTGTCATCAGAAGTCCCATAGACGCTATCATGGATATCAAACTCTAATCGCTCATCTTTGAAATTAAGATTGAACTTCAAACCTAAGGAACCTTCTTCATTTTTGTATCTCAGCTGAATACTTGTACCAACTTGCTGAATGTCGTGTGGCTGTAAGCCTTCCAGTGAAGCGAAGATCGGCTTTCCTCTCAAACGTACTGATATAACAGGTAGGCTAACGGACACATTCCCCTGTATCTGTTCTGCACTTTTAATTCTTTCGACAAGCTCGCTACCAAAAGCTTTCTTAAATCCTTCCAGTTCATAGAGGTGTTCGCGATAGATTGTCGTGTCGGTCTTGATACCGAGTTCTTCTTCGATTGCCATGACTGCTAGTGCTTCAATTATTGGCAGTTCGCGAAGCAAACGTTTTGTATGTGTCGGATCATCTGGGTTAATTATCGGATCTGAGTTTGCATGAGCGATTGCGCAACGGCCAGATGCGTAAAGGTGCTTAGCCACATCAACAACTTCACTTGCCTTTAATTCATTAACAGCCTTCAAAGCTTGGCTATTTTCAAGGCGCTCTATTGCGGATTTCATCCATGTATTTCGTCTCTCGCTTTTATTATGAGCAACTTCGAGAACACGAAAAAATGTCAAGAAAGCATATGCTGCGTGGTTTAAGCCACGTCCCTCACGCATTAACGCTAATGCCAATTTTGCTCGATCACTGTCGATCTCAGGTAGGTAGGGGTAATCGAACTCCTCCCGGATAGCATAACCTTGTTCGGAGTTTCTTCCCATAGAATGAGGTAAACTTCCTCCTGTGAATGAGTGTAAAGTAATACCTCGCCTATCCACCCATGAGATGACACTAAGCAATTGTAAAATGCGTTTTTGCAGCTCTTCGGGAGTAATGCCTTCTGCACGCGCTGTAATACCAGGGTATGCATTTTGGGTGATCGGAATGATCCAGTATTGAATGTCTTCATAAATGATCGTGTGAACTTGTGTTGGCCACGAAACTGAAGTGTCAATGTTTGCGACGACCCAATTGCCAGGGCGCTTCAGTTCTTCTGTCCAAATATCTTTTTGCTCCAAGAGTTCTAGTTTTATCATTGGTTATCCGATCTTTGGCTCTGACTACTCGTCATTGCGAAATCTCTGCCTGCAAATTTTAAGCAGACTGTTTCAAACCGTTGCATTATCTACAACTATGCATACAAAAAAAAGACCGAAAGCCCCCCGTGCTTCCGGTCTTTTTTCAGCAGTGGCTACTGCTGGTTATTCGGCTGCGTCGTGTTTGATAACACCGCGTTGGATTTGGTCTTCTTCTATGCTCTCAAAAAGGGCGCGGAAGTTGCCTTCGCCGAAGCCTTCGTCGCCTTTGCGTTGGATGAACTCAAAGAAGATTGGGCCGATGACGGTTTTGGAGAAGATCTGTAGCAGGATCTTTGTCATGCCGCCGCCAATGACGCCTTCGCCATCAATGAGGATGCCGTGTTTGGCCATGCGGTCGAGTGGCTCGGTGTGGCCGTGCACACGCTCGGCGCTGCGGTCGTAATAGGTCTGTGGTGGGCCGGGCATGAATTTGAGGCCATCTTCTGCCAGTTTGTCGGTGGCTTCATAGATGTCGTCGGTGCCGACAGCGATGTGCTGGATGCCTTCGCCTTTGTACTTGCGCAAGTACTCTTCGATCTGGCTGGTGTCGTCCTTGGACTCGTTCAGCGGAATGCGGATTTTGCCACATGGGGATGTGATCGCGCGGCTGACGAGGCCGGTGATGCGGCCATCAATGTCGAAGAAGTGGATCTGCTTGAAGTTGAAGAGCTCGCGGTAGAACGTCCACCACTTGTCCATGTTGCCGCGATAGACGTTATGGGTCAGGTGGTCGAGGTAATAGAAGCTCTTGCCGGTTGGCTTGGGGTCTGCTTCGCCCAGCCAGTTGAACTCTTCTGAATAGGCAGAGCCTTTGTCGCCGTACTTATCGATGAAGTAAAGCAGGGAGCCGCCGATGCCTTTGATTGCGGGTGCATCAAGGGTTTTGTCGGAGCCGGTGTAAGGCTCTGCGCCGCGACTGACCGCATGCTCAAAGGTCTGCTGTGCATCCACAACGCGCCATGCCATGGACGGGGCGCATGGGCCGTGCTCGTCAATGAAGCGGGAGGCGAAGCTGTTTGGCTCTGCATTGAGGATGTAGTTCACATCACCCTGACGGTAGAGCGTGATGTTTTTGCTCTTATGCTTTGCAACAGGTGCAAAGCCCATGCGGCGGAAGAGGACGTCCAGCTTTTCCGGCTCTGGGTGGGCAAATTCAACGAACTCGAAACCGTCGGTGCCAGCAGGGTTTTCTGCTGTAATCTCAGCTGGTCCTGTATCATGCGGAAATGGGCCCATTTGTTCCTCCTCAAACAAGGCAATTGCAATTTGGAACTATTCTGAAATATCTGTGGCGCGACAGGTTTGCATTCTTACGTAAAATCACGCAGTATATGCACAAATTGTGCGTCATATATTGATTTGGTGCGAATGATGATTGAGCTAGACCAGTTTGACCTTAAGTTACTTGCAGCGCTGCAAGAAGACGCCAGCCAGACCAATCAGGAGTTGGGAGAGGTGATTCACCTTTCTGCCTCGCAGGTTTCGCGTCGGCGGACACGGCTGGAGCAGGAGCGGGTGATCCGTCGCTATAAGGCTGATCTTTCGCCGGAGTATCTGGGGCTGGATGTGATGGCGTTTGTTGGGGTGGCACTGGCCACGCACAACAAGGAGAACGCCAGATTGTTTCGTGATCTGGTTCGCACTATCCCCAGCGTGCAGGAAGCCTACGCTATGACGGGGGACATGGATTACATGCTCAAGATCCGGGTGAAAGATCTGAAGGCCTTGAGTGAGGTGATCAACAATGATCTGCTGCCTCATGAGGCGGTGCAGAATGTGCGCAGCTCCATCGCGATGGATACGCTGAGGGACGACAACCATTTGCCGCTTGGGCAGTAGACAGGCTCTCAAACATTACAATTTTGTCAGGTTGTGTTTTTGCGGGATAGGGCATCTTGAAGTGAAAACTTCGGGTTCCCATCTCCATATAGATTTGACGGGTAACGTCCAAAAGCAAAGGGATAGGTTTACAGATGTTCGACAGCAAGGCACTTCTTGATCAGTTCTTGGGTTCCAACGGTGGCAATCAGGCCCGTGGTGCCCTGGACAAAGGGCAGTCGTACATCAAAAACAATGCCGGCGGACTTGCTGGCGGTGCCGTTGCTGGTGGATTGGCCGGATACCTTCTTGGCAGCAAGAAGGGCAAGAAACTTGGCAAAAAGGCCGTGAAATACGGTGGCATGGCGCTGGTTGGTGGCCTTGCCTACAAAGCATTCCAGACATGGCAAGATGGTAAGAACAATGGCGGCGGCGGTGCAGCTGCGCCTCATGGTTCTGCGCAGACGCAGACAGCGCCTGCAACTGTTGTACCGGTGCCAGAGCCGCTCGCCCTGCCGGACCCGACTGGCACTGCGTTTGACCCGGATGCAGGGAATGGTGATGCCAAAGAGTTTGCTATGGCGCTGATCGTTGCGATGATCCAGGCGGCCAAGGCAGATGGCACTGTGGACGGTGATGAGATGCAGCGCATCTTTGAAAAGCTGGATGAGCTGGGTCTGGGCGCTGAAGAAAAAGCGTTCGTTTTGGATGAGATGCGTGCGCCACTGGATATCGACCGCGTGGTGGCGTTTGCGACCTGTCCGGAAACGGCTGCTGAAATTTACACTGCATCACGCCTTGCGATTGACCCGAACCTACCTGCTGAGCAGGCCTATCTGATGATGCTGGCCGCACGGCTGGAACTGGATAGTGGTTTGGTTACGGAGTTGGACAAGGCGATTGCGGCGGCTCAAGCGCAGGCCTGAATGCGCTGATATTTGAATTGCTCGCAAATCGGGTGGTTACGGTTTGCGGAAGGCCATAGGTTGCTCCCAACTTGAGGAGTGACCTATGGCTTTTTTTATTTCCGGATTGAAATCCAACGAGTTTGACGCGCTGAACGGCCTGAGCGAAGAGCAGCTGGCAGAGCGTAATGTGGTTGTTTATGTGGTTGATGAGAAACCAGGCTTTCCGTGCCGTGTCACACTGGATGATGCCGAGGTTGGGGAGCGGGTGTTTTTGCTGAACTATGCCTACCAGCCAAATGACACGCCCTACAAAGCGTCCCATGCGATTTTTGTACGCGAAAATGCAGCGGATGCAATGCCCTATGAGAATGAGGTTCCGGTGTCGCTGTCCTCCCGGTTGTTGTCACTGCGCGGGTTTGATGCAAACCACATGATGATTGAAGCGGATATCGCGCAAGGGTCTGACATCAAGCCGATGCTGGAGGGCTTCTTTGAGAACCCAGAAGTCTCTTATATTCAAATGCATTATGCACGACGTGGGTGTTTTGCAGCGGTGGCTCATCGTGGGTGATCTAAACATATCTTACTAGTGCAAACCTCCCGCTCAGTTTCTATCCTAGGCAGCATCGAGACTTAGGGCTTGGGAGGGCCGGCATGCGCGCATTGGGAACCTGGGATTACATCGTGGTTGGAGCTGGCTCCGCGGGCTGTGTTGTTGCAAACCGACTTTCTCAGGACCCGGATGTGAAGGTGCTGCTGCTGGAAGCTGGTGGGAACGATAAACATCCTTGGGTGCATATCCCTGTCGGCTATCTGTACTGCATGGGTAATCCGCGTATGGACTGGGGTTTCCAGACCGAGGTGGAGCCGGGGCTGAATGGGCGTAAGCTGAACTATCCGCGCGGTAAACTGCTGGGCGGGTGCTCTTCCATCAACGGCATGCTGTATCTGCGCGGACAGGCGCAGGATTATGACAACTGGCGCCAGCTGGGTCTGACTGGCTGGGGCTGGGATGATGTGCTGCCGTACTTCCTGAAGTCAGAGGATCATTATGCCGGATCTTCCAAGGTGCATGGGGAAGGCGGGGAATGGCGCGTTGAAGAGCAGCGTTTGTCGTGGCCGATCCTTGACCGCTTCCGTGATGCTTGCGAGGAAGTGGGCATTCCGAAAATTGACGACTTCAACGGTGGTGACAACTTCGGCTCCTCCTATTTTCAGGTGAACCAGCGCAAAGGCGTGCGGTGGAGTACGTCCAAGGGGTTTTTGAAGCCTGCTGAGAACAGAGGAAACCTGAAGGTTCTGACGAATGCACAGGCGACTGCGCTCGTGTTTGGCGGGCGCCGCGCGACTGGTGTTTGCATGATGGTGAACGGCGAAATGACTTCTGCTGCCTGTACAGGAGAGATTATCCTGAGTGCAGGGGCCATTGGATCGCCGCAAATTCTGGAATTGTCCGGCATTGGGTCTGGTGAGCGATTGACCCAGCATGGCATCGACATGGTGCTGGATCAGCCTCAGGTTGGCGAGAACCTGCAGGATCATCTGCAGATCCGCAGCATCTATAAGGTTCAAAACACCGTTACGCTGAACCAGCGAGCCAACTCGTTGATTGGCAAAGCGAAGATAGCGGCTGAGTATGCGCTGAGCCGGTCTGGTCCAATGTCCATGGCTCCAAGTCAGCTTGGGGTGTTTACGCGCTCTGACAGCTCTTATGAAACGCCGAATATCGAGTATCACATTCAGCCGTTGTCGCTGGATAAGTTTGGCGATCCGCTGCATGAGTTTCCAGCGATTACGGCGAGTGTTTGTAATTTGCGGCCAGAGTCTCGCGGCAGTGTTCATATCGGGTCCGGCAATGCAATTGCACATCCAAAGATCCAGCCGAACTATCTTTCTGCCGAGAGTGACCGACGTGTGGCAGCTGACAGTTTGCGCCTGACACGGACAATCATGGAAACCAGGGCGATGGCCGAGTTTTCGCCGGAGGAGTACCTACCAGGTGCGCATGTCGTTAGTGATGAAGACCTTGCTATTGCAGCGGGAGACATCGGCACCACCATTTTCCATCCTGTGGGGACGTGTTCCATGGGGGCTGTGGTTGATGAGCGACTGAAGGTGAAAGGCGTTGAGGGCCTGCGCGTTGTTGATGCTTCCATCATGCCTCGCATCGTCTCCGGCAACACCAATTCTCCGACAATTATGATTGCGGAGAAGGCATCGGATATGATCCGCGAGGACCGAAAAAACGCGGTGGTTGCCTGTTAGAGAGCTTACTGGAATGGAGAGGTCTGGATTTGTTGAAACTTGACCACATAACCGTCATTGCACCAACCTTGAAGGAGGGTGTGTCCCATGTTCGGAGTTGTCTTGATCTGGATATACCGTTTGGGACGCGCCACACCTATATGGGGACGCATAATCACAGGCTTCAGCTTGGAGAGAGTGTTTATCTGGAGATCGTTGCGCTTGATCCGAATGGAGTTAAGCCGAACCGAGCGCGATGGTTTGGACTTGATGATCAGGAAAAAGTGCGAGCGGACTGGGAGGAAGGCCGACGTCTTCGGGGATGGGTCGCAAGTTCGGAAGATATCGGCGGAATTTCATCCAAATACACTGGGATCTTTGGTGATGAAGTTTCGCTTCCATTTGTCGATCCTGAACTTGCATTTTCGATCCGCAAGGATGGTTCCCTTCCGCTAGATGGGGCTTTGCCTTCGCTGATTGACCACCGGGGCGTGCCAACTTCCATGTCGGAAATTCCAGATATGGGTGCACGACTGCAAGGTCTGACAGTAGAGCATTCTGATCCAACTGAGATCGAAAGGCTCTACAACGAATTTGCCTTAGACCGTCCACCGTTGGTCACTGAAGGGCCAAAAGTGCGTTATCGGGCGCAAATCGAGACGTCTACTGGTGTTAAAGAGCTGAGTTAGCAAACAAAGGAGAAGCTGCCGGTGTTTTGGTCACCATTGGTTTTGTGCAGTGGGACACATCAGCACCAAGGTGTGAGGACCAGAAAAATGCGGTGGCGGCTTAGACGTGGTCTGACTGGGCCCTGTGGTTACTCGCATTCTTTTTCGCGCTCGAAGTAATCGCGCAGCAAGCCTACTCGTTTGGGGCGGAAGGATTCTTCCAGGAAATCGACTGACTGGATCCGGTCCAGCCGGAACATGCGGAAATCTTCTCGTAAACAACACCAGGAGATCAGAGCCTGCACTTCGCTGAAGAAGTAGATGGTGAGCGGCCAGACTTTGCGTTTTGACAGGCGGTCCTTCAGGTCCAGATAATTCAAAGACACCGCTTGCTCATTCCAGATTGCTTCGCGAAGACCGGGGAAGTCTGCCTCGGATGTGGGCGTGTTGCGCAAGATGTGGCTGCCGACGGTTGCGTGCCGCAATCGCTGGCGCATGCTTTGCGGAAGGCTTGCTTCCAACTTCACCAAAGCATTTTGTGCTGCATACGTGAATTCTATGTTGCCGAGTTTGGCGACGGTATGCAGGCCAAGAGCCAGCGCTTCCACCTCGTCGGCTTCAAAATGCATTGGTGGCAAGGAGGGGTCTTCTGTCAGCGTAAAGCCAAAGCCTGCTTCCCCATCAATGATTGCGCCGGAGGACCGAAGGCTTTGAATGTCTCGGTAGATGCTGCGCTGGGAGACTTCCATTTCCAAAGCCAGCCTTGATGCCGTCACTGGTGAGGGCAATCGCCGCAAGACTTGCATCAGGCGAATTAGGCGGTCAGAGCGGCTCACGAACAGTCTCCAGTTTCAACATGTCTACGCATGAGTGAGTTTAAGTATAACCATGCTGACAAGAATTGTCAGGAGTTCTTTCGTATTTAGGTGCAGCACAGAGCTAACACATCAAGTTCCAGGAAACTGGCCATGGAGACGGGCATGTCGCACCTAAAGAATATTTTTGTAATTGGAGGAATCCTCGCAATGTCTACTAGTTTTTCAACCAGCACTTCAGCCGCTGAAACTGCGGATAAACTTAGTATCGTCAATCCCCAGAGCCTTTATGATCCATCTGCTCATGGCTACAGCGTATCCGTGGTTGCGCCAGCTGGTGCACGGGTTGCTTATGTTTCCGGGCAAGGTGGGGCCGACGATAAAGGCGCTTATTCGCCAGAGTTTTCGGTACAGGTTAAACAGGCTTATGCCAATTTGAAAAAGGTGCTTGATGCGCTTGATGCCACACCAGCTCAGGTTGCCAAGCTCACCGTTTATGTGGTGGACCATGATCCATCGAAACTTGGTGTGCTGACTCAGAATGTCATGGAGATGTTTGGAGAAACGCTGCCGGCACAAACGCTGGTTCCTGTTCCTAAACTGGCAATTGACCCGATGCTGTTTGAAGTGGAAGCGGTTGTTATTCTTCCATAGTTTTTGTCAGGCACGCGTTTCCTTTGGGATGCGTGAGCAACTGCGATGAAGCCCTCTTTTTCCTCGCAAAGCAGTCCCTAGCTGAAGCGTTTAATGATGCCTTTGCAAAAGTTGAGGCATCATTGCCGGAGCCGAGGAACCGAACGCCAGCAGTAAAGGTCTCTGAGCATGCATGATGTGATTATGGTTGGGGGGAGTTATGCCGGAATGGCGGCTGCTTTGCAGCTGGTGCGTGCTCGCAGGTCTGTTCTGGTGATTGATGCTGGTGAGAGGCGAAATCGATTTGCCGAGCACGCCTACGGCTTTCTGGGGCAGGATGGTGTGTCGCCTGATGAGATTTGGAGGCAGGCGCAGCAGCAGCTTGAGGCTTATCCTAATCTGGGCTGGCATCACGGAACGGTTCAGGAGTTCTCTGGTGAGATTGGTGCGTTTTGTGTGCGCACAGACAAAGGCGAGGCTTTCACCGCACATCGTATTCTGCTTGCAACGGGAGTTCGTGATGAACTGCCCGATATTCCGGGTTTGGCAGAGCGTTGGGGCAAGTCGGTTTTGCATTGCCCGTATTGCCATGGTTACGAGTTGAACAACGGGCCAATCGCTGTGATTGCCTTTAATCCCGTCTCACTGCATCAGGCTGAAATTATGCCAGAATGGGGGGCGACGACCTTCTTCACGAATGGTGCGTCATCACTGGAGGATGAGCAACGCGCACATCTGCTTCGTAGAGGCGTTACTCTCAACGATACTGAGATCAGCCGTATTGAAGGCACTGCCGACATTGTGCTTGAGGATGGCCGTAAACTTGAGTTCTCGGCCATCTTTGTTGTTTCCAACACATATCCATCCAATTCACTGGCTCAGTCTGCTGGTTGTGCGTTGGAGGACCATTCCATGGGGCAACAGCTTGTGACCTCTGAGTTCAAGGAGACGACTGTGCGCGGTGTTTTTGCCTGTGGCGACGTCGCCCGTGTGCCGCACTCCGTCTCATTTGCTGTTGGGGATGGTGTTTGGGCCGGAATGCAGATGCACCGGTCTTTGATCGACCCGCAGATGTCGGGCGTCTGAGTGAAGCTTAGTGTTTTGACGCCATTGCGTCTTCCCAGCCCTTGATGAGCGCTTTGCGACGTCCGGGGTATTTATCGGGCTGAACTTCCATGGAGTGAACCCTGTCTGTTCGAAAATGCCGGTAATCCTCTCTGGTTTCGCACCAGGCGACGATGTAACGGGCTTTGTTCAGGTAGGCGATGAGCAGAGGCCAGATGATGCGCGTGGTTGGTTTATCGCTGCCGTCCTTATAGGTGAGTTGCAGCTTGGTGTGGTCTCGAATAGCGCGCCGCAGAATGACACCATCGAACCGCTCAATGGCGACTGGTGTTGTTGCGATGGGTTTGAGGCCAGCATCCAAAATTATCGGGCGCAGCTCTGGTGGTACGGCAGCAGACAATTTGGCCACTAAATCTCTTGCAGAGCGCGCAAGGGCTGGGTCTGCTTGTGTTGCGACCCATGCGGCCCCAAGAGCGGCTGCTTCCAACTCATCTGCGGTCAGCATCAAAGGTGGCATGTCGTAGCCATCATCCAGCACATAGCCGGTTCCGGCTTCTCCGGTGATGGGCACCCGCTGGGCCATGAGCTCTGCCATATCGCGGTACAACGTGCGTAGAGAGATTTCGAGTTCGTCTGCAAGAGCACGCCCCGTCACAGGAGACCGGCTTGACCGCAAAATCTGGATGATGTGGAAAAGGCGGTCGGTACGACGCATTGTGGGCTCCTGCTGTCATGCTGCTGCCATAACGGTGTCAGCAGCGCCACTGTATCAATGGTTCAGCACCAAGCAAGATGTTTGAGATGATTGAGGAGAAACCGATGATACGCTGCGAAAGAACGATGGTGATTGATGCCAGTCCGGAAGCAATTTGGAATGTGATTGGCCGGTACATGGACCTTGATGAGTTTGCTCCTCTTGTGAAGTCTGTTGAGGCGTTGACCGAAGGAGCTGATGGTGTTGGTTCGGTGCGGCGTTGCCACTTTGAGAATGGCACCTTCATCGATGAGGAAGTGATGGAATGGGAGCCTAATCGCAGAATGCGGGTGCGTCTCTCTTCTATGGAGGCTTTACCGCTGAAGGAAGCGCAAGCGGAGATTTGCATCAAGCCTTATGCCGGCGGGAAATCACAGATTATCTGGTATCTGGAGTATCGTATGAAGTACGGACCGTTGGGGTGGTTGTTGGGCCAAACGCTCGTGAAAAGCGGGACGGGTAAGGTTATTGATGGCAACCTGAAAGGACTTGCGGAGAAGGTGAAATCCCCCCGCGCAATTGCGGCGTAAAGCATCGAGCGTATCTTATTTTGGAAACCGGATTCCAGTTTCTCGGGATATGCTTCAGAAAGAAAGATGCTTGACGAAACCCACGTGGGCCTTGATATGAGTCAGTGGTTCGGGTGGGTTAGGTCCTTATAGTTCAAGCCGGACTCGCGAAATGGAGTATTCTGGCTGTGACTGGTTTCTGGCGTTTTCTTTCTGCAGTTGTTGTGAGCCTCGCGCTGGTTGTTGGCGGCGGGGCTGGCTCGTTTGCGCAGGAGCCGGAGCGTATTCTGGTGTTTGCCGCCTCCAGTCTGAAGGATGTGCTGGAGGATGCTGGCGCACAGTTTGATCAATCCCATAACACCAAGACAGAGTTCTCCTTTGGAGGTTCGCAGACCATAACCCGCCATGTTGTTGCCGGTGCGCCTGCTGATTTGCTGGTGACAGCGGATGATGCGTGGATGGCGTATGCTGTGAAGAATGGCGTGCTGGTGGATGACAGTGTTGTGGAGCTGGCCTCCAACGGGCTTGTGCTGGTTGGTTCTGAAGCGCTGGGCGCTGAGGCGGTTGAGCTGAAGCCGGAAGCGTTGCAAGCTGCATTGGCGGATGGGCGGCTGGCCATGGGTGAGCCGGAGACGGTGCCCGCCGGGCGCTATGGCAAAGAGGCGCTGATTAATCTCGGTTTGTGGGAGAGTGTTGCTCAGCGTGTGGCGCCGATGGAGAATGTACGCATTGCTCTGGCCGCTGCTGCACGGGGTGAGGTGCCTCTGGCGCTGGTCTATTCTTCTGACGCGACAGTGGAACATGGTGTGCGGGTGCTTGCGGAAATACCGCAGGACAGTCATCGTGCTATTGTTATTCCGGGTGCCTTGACCTCTGGCCATTCCAAGGCTAGCGAAGGGTTTATGGAGTTTTTGAAGGGTGCTGAGGGGCGCAAGATCTTTCAGGCTCATGGTTTCAAAGTGAGCGGCGATTGAGCTTTTATCTGACGGATGCGGAATGGGCGGCTATCCAGCTGTCGCTGCAGGTTGCGAGCCTTGCAATTGCGATTGCGCTGCCGCCTGCGATACTGCTCGGCTATGCTCTCGCCCGCTGGAAATTTCCCGGTTATACGCTGGTGAATGCCTTGGTGCATTTGCCGATTGTGCTGCCGCCTGTGGTGACAGGTTATGTGTTGCTGGTGCTGTTTGGGCGTCAGGGCATGTTGGGCAGCTTCTTTGCAGATGTGTTTGGCATTGTGTTTGCTTTCCGCTGGACAGGGGCTGCGCTGGCGGCGGGGATCATGGCGTTTCCGCTGATCATTCGGCCTGTAAAGCTTTCCTTTGAGTTGTCAGATGGGCAGCTGGAAGAAGCCGCGCATTCGCTGGGCACGTCTCGCCTTAGAACCTTTTTGCTGATTACGTTGCCGTTAGCGCTGCCGGGTATCTTGAGCGGTGCGATCCTTGGGTTTGCCAAGGCGATGGGGGAGTTTGGGGCAACGATTACGTTTGTTTCCAACATCCCCGGAGAGACACGCACACTGTCGCTCGCGCTTTATACAGAGATGCAGAGCCTTTCTGGTGATGCGGGAGCAATCCGCCTGACGGTGATTGCGATTGTGGTTTCCATTGGTGCTCTGGTGTTCTCTGAGGTGATCTCGCGTCGCCTGTCCCGCAAGTTGGGAGGGCAGCATGATTGAGGTTGATGTTTCCAGCCGTTTGGGTGACTTCTCGCTTTCCGCCAAATTTGCGGTGAATAGCGGGATCACGGCGATTTTCGGCAAGTCTGGCGCTGGTAAATCCTCTTTAATCCGCATGATCGCAGGGCTGTCGGCTCCAGATAGCGGACGCATTATGCTGGGCGAACGGGTTGTGTTTGATCGCGCGGCTTCCATCAGAGTGCCAATCCAGCAGCGCGGTGTGGGCATGGTGTTTCAGGATTCCCGCCTGTTTCCGCATATGAATGTGGAGCGGAACCTGCTTTACAGCCAGTGGGCGGCGGGGCGTAAGTCTGCCGTTGGTCTGGGTGAGATTGCTGAGTTGCTAGGGATCTCTCATTTGCTGAAGCGGCGGCCTCATGGGCTCTCCGGCGGAGAGAAGCAGCGTGTGGCGATTGGGCGGGCGTTGCTTTCTAATCCGCAGCTTCTTGTGCTGGATGAGCCGCTGGCATCACTGGATGCTTCCCGCAAAGCTGAGATCCTGCCGTATCTTCTTAAGTTGAAGAACGAGTTCGGCATTCCGATGCTGTATGTGAGCCATAGCCTTGGTGAGATTGAGCAGCTGGCGGATACGCTGGTGCTGCTTGATGCTGGGTCTGTGGTGGCACATGGGCCAATTGCGCAGATGCTGAGCAATCTGGAATTGCCACAGCTGGCAAGCGGGCCAGATGCTGGCTCTCTGCTGTTTGCCAAGCTGAACCACTATGATGAGCAGTGGCAGATCACTGAGTTTGATTTGGAAGGGCAGACATTGCAGCTTCCGGGTCTGCTGGGAAATATCGGGCAGGATGCGCGCATTCGTATCAAGGCCAAGGACGTTGCTCTTGCGCGCAAAGCGCCTGAGGAAGCTTCTGTCCGCAACGTGATTTGCGTTGTGATTGAAGGCATTACGGAGACCTCCGGGCCGTACGCTGAAGTGGATTGCCGGGTTGGAGAGCAGCATTTGAGGGCGCGACTGACACGCCATTCTGTACACGAGTTGCAGTTGGCTGCCGGACAACAGGTATTTGCTTTGATCAAAAGTGTTGCGCTAGACCAGTGATCGAACACGGGTTACACCGTAAGTGATTAAGCGCATTTGGTGATGCCTCGGGAGGCATTGCGGCTAGTTTCTAAGTTAAATCGGACAAGCGACGTGAACAGGACAAGCAGATCTGAGCGATGGCAGCGGGTCTCCAGTGTTGCACTGGTGACGTTTGCTATATTTGCGCTCGTGGTTGCCTGGGTCGCGATGCAGTTGAGCAGCCAGTTTTATATGGCTGACTTGCAAACGCGTGGGCAGGCGACGCTGTCTGTACAGGCGGCGGGACTGGAAAAGTATCTCGATAAGTACCGCTTGTTGCCGCCGTTGCTGGCGCGGCGCTCTGATATTGTGCAGATCCTTGCCAATAATGAACATGAGCGCGGGCAGAATGTTGCCAAAGTGATTGCAGGTATGTCTGGTGCGCAGGAGGTTTGGTTCCAAAAGCCGGATGGCCAGATTGTTGCTTCCAACCTGGTTGATAACGCCAGTATGGCGGAGCAGGGCATGTCCTCTTATGTGGATGCGTTGCAAGCGGCGCGGCAAGGGCGGCTTGGGCGGCAATTGGTGCTATCGCGCAGTGGTGGACCTGCCAGCTATGTGTTTATTGCTCCGGTTCGGCAAGGGGAGCAGGACTACGGTTTTATTGCGGTTCGTGTGAGCCTTGAGGGGGTTGAGCAATCTTGGGCACTTTCCAAGGATCGCCTTGTTGCTGTTGATCAGAATGGCATTGTGGTTGCCACTAACCAATCCACTTGGCGCGGAGAGCGGTTGTTTGCACAGCGCACCACGCGGCGTGGACGTGTGTCCGCTACTCTCAACGGTGTGATTGAGCAGCGTTGGTATGATTTGGATTTCCAGCTTGTGCGGTTGAGCCCGCCTTTCAATAAACCTAACTTCCAGATGATTGAGCAGGAGCTGCCTGTGCTGAACTGGAAAGTGGTGTTGTTTGCCGACACCTCTCAGGTTCGTCAACAGTCCATCTGGGCTGCTCTGGTGGCTTTGCTGCTGTGTGTTGTCAGTGGTGGATTGTTCTGGATGGCGGGTGAGCGGCGACGGCGGTTGCTGGAGCGTATTCGGCAGGACAAGGTTTATGCGGCGCGGTTGGAAGAGCGCGTGCATGAACGCACCCGCGAGCTTTCCACCATGAATGCTTTGCTGGCGCAGGAAGTGAAAGAACGTGAGGCAGCAGAAACCGGACTGCAACAGGCACAGGCCAGTCTGGTGCAGTCTGCCAAGCTGGCGACATTAGGCGAAATGTCTGCTGCGCTATCTCATGAGTTTAACCAGCCACTGGGCGCGATCCGTACGCACTCAGAAAATGCGCAGGTGTTGATTGAGACCGGTAAGTCAGACCGGGCGTTGAAGAGCCTTGGCAAGATTGTTGCTATGGTGGAGCGCATGGCGGCGATCAGCCAAATCCTGAAAGGCTTCACCCGTAAAGCGGGGCGTGATCTTACTCCGGTGAAGGTTTCTGCCGTTGTTGGTGAAGTGCTGATGCTGACGGGGCCACGTTGCAAGCAGATGGGCGTGCACACTGAGGTGGTGCAGGACGACAAAACCATTGAGGTTCTGGCTGGGCAGGTTCGGCTTGCGCAGGTGCTGATGAACCTGATGAGCAATGCGCTGGATGCCATGAAAGCGCAGGC
This sequence comes from Pseudovibrio sp. POLY-S9, assembly GCF_001431305.1. Lineage (NCBI taxonomy): Bacteria > Pseudomonadati > Pseudomonadota > Alphaproteobacteria > Hyphomicrobiales > Stappiaceae > Pseudovibrio > Pseudovibrio sp. POLY-S9. The sequence continues at coordinate 16,441 of NZ_LCWX01000010.1, read as the reverse complement.
TGAACCATGCATCCGGATTTCGGTTACTCATCATGAGCAGCAGGTGGTCATTTGCTTTGAAGACAATGGACCAGGCGTGCCAGAGGATGTTGTTGCGAGCATTTTCGACCCGTTCTTCACTACAAAGGATGTGGGTGAAGGATTGGGGCTTGGCCTTTCCATTGCCTATAAGATAATCGAGGATTTGGAAGGGCAGCTGCGCTATGAGCAGTCTGAGCTTGGCGGCGCATGCTTTGTGATTGTGCTGAAGGATGCCACGGAGACTTCCGGCGATCTTGAGGAAGAAGAAGTTTAGTATGGACGTATGGGCAATCGATAAAGCCACCACTCTTCTGGTCGATGACGACGAAGATATGCGTGAGGCGCTGGTGGAGGGGCTGGAACTGGCCGACTATCACGTGGTGTCGTTTTCTCGTGCTGAAGAAGCGCTCGAGCACATCACTCATGAGTTCTATGGTGTTCTGGTCAGCGATATCCGTATGCCCAAGATGGGTGGCTTTGATCTGATGAAAGCTGCTTTTGAGATCGATAGTGCTTTGCCTGTGGTGCTGATTACAGGCCATGGTGACGTGCCGCTGGCTGTGGAAGCCATGCGGGCCGGGGCCTATGATTTTAAAGAGAAGCCGTTTCCGGTTAGCGGGCTGGTTGCCGTTGTTGAGCGCGGGCTGGAAAAGCGCCGTTTGACACTGGAAAACCGTGTGTTGCGTGAGGAGCTGGGCAAGCTCTCTGGTCTGGAAGAGCGCATTGTTGGTAAGTCCCCGTCCATGGAAGAGCTGCGGAGTACTATTACCGCGCTGTCTGGCACGGATGCGGATGTGCTTATTCTGGGTGAGACTGGCTCTGGTAAAGAGGTCGTTGCTCGTGCGTTGCATGAAGAAGGCCTGCGCAAAGATGGACCGTTTGTGGCGTTGAACTGCGGAGCGCTACCTGCTGATATCATCGAGAGTGAGCTTTTTGGGCATGAGAAAGGCGCCTTTACCGGTGCAAGTAGCTTGCGGATTGGCAAGCTGGAGCATGCGCATGGCGGGACGGTGTTTCTGGATGAGATTGAGTCCATGCCACTGGACTTGCAGGTAAAGCTGCTGCGGGTGTTCGAGACGCGAACGATTGAGCGGCTCGGGTCAAACAAGTCTATTCCGCTGGATCTGCGCTTTGTGGCTGCAACCAAGGAAGATCTGGAGGCGGCCTCCAACCAAGGGCGGTTCCGGAAGGATTTGTTTTACCGCCTTAACGTGATCACACTGGCTATTCCGCCGCTGCGAGAACGGCTGGAGGATATTCCGGTGCTGTTCCATTACCTCACCCGTGGGGCGCGGGCGCGTTACCGGAAAGAAGTGCCGGAGATTTCGAGGGAGTTTCTCGGTGAACTTATGCAGCGGGAGTGGCCAGGCAATGTGCGTGAATTGCGCAACGTGGCAGACCGGTTTGTGCTGGGGCTGGAAGGGCAGCCGAAGGCCGCTGGTGCGGTGGCGGCTGTTGCGGGCCCGCAGAGTGGTACGCTTGCTGAGCGCGTGAGTACCTATGAGCGCGATATTATTGCTGCTGAGCTTGAGAAGAACGACGGCAAGATTAAGCCGACGTATGAAGCGCTGTCCGTCTCCCGCAAGGCGCTTTATGAGAAGATGAAGAAGTATGGCTTAGGGAAGGATGAGATTGGTGAATAGAGATGTGTCGAATTCGACACATCTTTGAGTAGTCAATGTTACTTATTCGTAACAAATGTAAATCGAATAATTAGGTAAATATCCGTAAGTAGCTGAAAATACTATTAGTATTAAAACTGGCACGCAGATTGCTTTTAGTATCGTGAGGAGCTTCGCTCCGTTCCATCTGGGAGGATACTATGAAGAAATTGGTTACTGCTGCCACAGTTGCAGCTGGCATGTTCACCGCTACTCAAGCCGTTGCTGCTGAAGCGTGTGATCCGGGTGAAGTTGTTATCAAGTTCAGTCACGTTGTGTCTGCGACCGGCCACCCAAAGGGTGACTTTGCGACTGCATTGGCAGAGCGTATCAACACTGAGATGAATGGTAAGGCCTGTATGCAGGTTTTCCCAAGCTCCCAGCTGTTTGATGATGACAAAGTGATGGAAGCTCTGCTGCTCGGCGACGTTCAGATCGCTGCGCCTTCTCTTGCTAAGTTTGAAGCTTACACACTCAAGTACCGTGTGTTTGACCTTCCGTTCCTGTTCTCTGACATGGATGCAGTGAACAACTTCACGCAGGGTGAAAAAGGTCAGGAACTGCTGGGCGCGATGTCAGACATCGGCTTTGTTGGTCTCGGCTACGTTTACAACGGCATTAAGCACTTCTCCGCCAACAAGCCTTTGCTGACACCTGCTGATGCTGCTGGCCTGAAGTTCCGCGTTCAGACCTCTGACGTTGCTGTTGCGATGATTGAAGCAATGGAAGCAAACGCGCAGAAGCTTGCGTTTAAAGAAGTATACGGCGCGCTGCAGACCGGCGTTGTTGATGGTCAGGAAAACACCTGGTCCAACATCTACACCAAGAAGTTCTTTGAAGTTCAGGACGGTATTACAGAAACCAGCCACCAGCTGCTGTCTTACCTTGCTGTGACCTCTCAGGAATGGCTTGATAGCCTTGA
>NZ_LCWX01000010.1:0-13741 GCF_001431305.1 Pseudovibrio sp. POLY-S9 | reverse complement strand
TCCAGAAGTTCGCGACCAGTTCATCACTATCTTCACTGAAGTGACCAACGATGCGAACGCTCGCTCTTCCGCTATCAACGAAGCGAACAAGCAGAAGATCATTGAATCTGGTGTAGAAGTTCGCAGTTTGACACCTGAGCAGCGTCAGCAGTGGGTTGACGTGATGAAGCCTGTATGGGGCAAGTTTGCTGATGACATCGGTCAGGATGTGATCGACGCTGCTGTCGCAGCAAACAACTAATCTAATACATCTTGATAGGTCTGTCCGGCTATTGGTCGGGCAGACCCTGAAAAACCACAATGGTTTCTTTTTCGGTGCCGCAACACACTGAGAAATGAGAGTGCTGTTGGGGGAGGGCGCTTTGTCTCGACTAAATAAAATAATAGATGCTTTCGAAGAAGGCTTTATCGCCACCATCCTTGCGGTGATGACGCTGGTCACCTTCTGGCAGGTCGTCATGCGGTACGGCTTTAACTCGGGTTGGGGTGGCGCGCTACAGTTCACCCGCGTGCTGTTTGCATGGCTTATTCTCTTCGGCATGAGCTACGGCCTGAAAATTGGCTCGCACCTTGGCGTTGATGCTTTCATCCGCCTGTTTCCGAAACCGGTCTTCCGCACCTTCGGGCTGATTGGTGCGCTGGTGACGTTGCTGTATGCGGCGCTGCTGTTTGATGCAGACTGGTTTGGCTGGTTGCTTGGGCTTGATAATCGCGGGTCTTCCGGCGGTGCGTTTGATTACGTTGCCAAGTACTACAAGCTTCCAATCGGCATGGAAGATCTGAAGTTTCCTGAGTGGTATCAGGAGATGTTTGGCGTGAAAGAGCGTGTTCCACGGTGGTGGGGTTATGTCATTTTGCCGATTGGCCTTGGCCTTCTTGCATTCCGATCATTGCAAATGTGTTGGCTCATTTTGACGGGGCAACGCGACACGATGATTGCCGCGCACGAAGCTGAAGAGCTCGTTGAAGAAAATAAAGACGTGCTGAAGGACTAAGCCCAATGGAAACCGCTGTTCTCTTTTTGCTGCTCTTTGGGCTGCTTCTTATCGGGGCACCAATCGCGATTGCGCTTGGCTTGTCTTCCGTTCTTTACATCGCATTGTTTTCTCATGACTCCATGAGCTCTGTGACCATTCAGATGTTCAATGCGTCGCAGAACTTTACACTGCTCGCGATCCCGTTCTTCATTCTGGCTTCCAGCTTCATGTCCACTGGTGGCGTTGCCCGCCGTATCGTAAACTTTGCTGTGGCAACTGTTGGCTGGGTGCGTGGTGGTCTGGCTATGGCTGGCGTGCTGGCCTGTATGATCTTTGCTGCGCTTTCCGGTTCGTCTCCAGCGACTGTGGTTGCGATTGGTACCATCGCGATTGCTGCGATGCGTCAGGCTGGTTACTCCAAGGAATTTGCTGCAGGCATCATCGCCAATGCTGGTACGCTGGGTATTTTGATCCCGCCTTCCATCGTGATGGTTGTTTATGCGGCGGCAACCAACGTTTCTGTTGGTCGCATGTTCCTGGCAGGCGTTATTCCGGGCATTGTGGCTGGCTTGATGTTGATGGTGACAATCTACATTATCGCACGCAAGAAAAACCTGCCAGCTCAGCCTTTCCCAAGTATTCGGGTGCTGTGGTCTACGTTTGCTGAAGCTGCGTTTGGTATGTTCCTGATTGTGATCATCCTTGGCGGTATTTACGCAGGTGTGTTTACACCAACAGAAGCTGCGGCTGTGGCAGCTGTGTATGCGTGTCTGATTGCTCTGTTCATCTATCGTGATATGGGGCCGCTGAAGGACAAGAAATGGCGTAAGTCTGGTGAAGGACTGCTTGAGGCAATTGTCCGTAACATTGGATTGAGTGTTCTTTACTTCTTCCCTGCCTTCTTCCACCGGGACACGCGCAAAGTGCTGGTTGAGAGTAGTAAGACCACGATTATGTTGATGTTCATCATCGTGAATGCGCTGCTCTTTGCTCACACACTCACTGCCGAGCGCATCCCGCAGGTCATTACCGACTGGATGTTAGGTGCGGGTTTCAACTGGTTCACCTTCCTGATTGCCGTCAATATTATACTGCTGATTGGTGGTCAGTTCATGGAACCATCCGGTCTGCTGTTGATTGTGGCACCTGTGGTGTTCCCGATTGCTGTGGAGCTGGGTGTTGATCCAATTCACCTGGGTATCATCATGGTGGTGAACATGGAGATCGGCATGATCACACCGCCTATCGGGCTCAATCTGTTTGTGACCTCGGGCATAACGGGTATGAGTCTGGTGCAGGTGGTGCGTGCCGCTGCACCGTTTGTGATGGTTCTGCTGGTGTTCCTGGTATTGGTCACGTACTTGCCATGGCTCTCCACGGCGCTGCCAACCTATATGATGGGGCCAGAGGTTATCGTCAGGTAGCTGGAACCAAGATATGTTTTGAAAGGCCGGGGCATTTGCTCCGGCTTTTTTGTTGCTGCTTATTCGAAGCAAATGCTGAGCAATAGCTTAGGCGGATTTTGGGGGGAAACTGCGATAATAGGCAGGTCCCATAATGTTGCCGTGAGGAGCTGATGAGGAGAGCGATCACCGCTGTAATTCTTGCTCTGGGCGTTGCTTTCGCCACACATGCGTTCGCCCAGATTGACTGTAAGCCTGGCGAAGTTGTTATCAAGTTCAGCCATGTTGTGCCGCCGAGAGGCCATCCTAAGGGTGACTTTGCGCGGATGCTGGCGGAGCGGGTGAACACCGAGATGAACGGTGTGGCCTGCATGCAGGTGTTTCCCTTTTCCCAGCTTTATGACGATGAGAAGGTGATGGAAGCCCTGATACTGGGTGATGTGCAGCTGGCGGCGCCCTCTCTTTCAAAACTGGAAGTTTACACCAACAAGTTCCGACTCTTTGATCTGCCTTTCCTGTTTGAGGATATGGATGCAGTACAGCGTTTTACTGCTAGCGAGAAGGGGCAGGAACTGCTTGATGTCATGTCTGAATTCGGGGTTGATGGACTTGGGTATCTCTATGATGGATTAAAGCACTTTTCTGCCGATAAGCCGTTGCTCGTACCTTCTGACGGGGCAGGGCTGAAGTTTCGGGTGCAGAACTCTGATGTGGCTGTTGCGATGATTGAGGCGATGGGAGCGAGTGCGCAGAAGTTGGCGTTTAAAGAGGTCTATGGGGCTTTGCAGTTGGGGGTTGTTGATGGTCAGGAAAACAGCTGGTCCAACATTTTCACCTCGCGGTTCTTTGAGGTTCAGGACGGGATTACTGAGACCAACCATCAATTGCTGGCTTATGTTGTGTTTGCACCCACGGAGTGGTTGGAAAGCTTGAAGCCTGATGTGCGGGAGCAGTTTCTGACGATCTTCCAAGAAACGCTGGCCAAGGCCAATGCGCAAGCTGCGCAGACGAGCGACGAGAATCGGCAACGGATTGTCGATGCCGGTTATACTGTGCGTGAGTTGACGCCAGAACAGCGCCAGCAATGGGCGGATGTGATGCGACCTGTTTGGGGTGAGTTTGAAGATGAGATCGGCAAGGATCTGATTGCTGCTGCTGAAGCCTCAAATGCGACCAAGGGCAACTGACGGTCTTCTGATTGGACATCTATAGTATTGCGTGTGCCAGCCTTATTCGTATGATCAACGTTGATCATGTAATAGGTGTGCCATGTCTGAAGTTATTTATCTTTCCGCTAAAGAAGCTGCCAATGAGTTGGGGGTGCGGCCGGCCACGCTGTATGCCTATGTGAGCCGTGGGTTGGTCCGCTCGGTTCAAGGGCCGGGGAGGACGCGGCTCTATGATGCTTCAGATATCCGCTTTCTGCGAAGTCGTCGGGCTGGAGAAGGCTCTGAGGAACGGGATGGGCAATCCCGGAGTGCTGCTGCAAAGGGCGTGCTTGAGACCAAGCTGACGCTTTTGACAGATGAGGGGCATTACTACCGCGGTCAGTCTGCACTGGAACTTGCAAAGGCTGGTACGCTTGAAAGTGTCGCCACGCTGCTGTGGGATTGTGAGAATGATCCGTTTGCTCAGCCTGCGCCTCATGCCGTTGAGGTGATGAGCGGGCACCAGAGGCCCGCTGAGCGGGCGATTGTGGCGCTCTGTTCCTGGCCGGAACAAGACAGTGCGGCCTACACGCTGTCTCAGGAGCTGCTCAAGCGAAAAGGGGCGTGCCTCATTCGCCTTGCAGCCAGTGCGCTACTGATGCAAGCGCCGAGCACTGACCCGATGCACCGGCAGATTGCGCAAGCCTGGGGCGTGAAGAATGAAAAGGCCGTCGATCTGATCCGTGCGACGCTTGTTCTGTGTGCTGACCATGAGCTTAATACCAGCGCATATGCGGTGAGATGTGCGGCTTCGACTCGGGCTCCGCTGCATGCTGTTCTTGTTTCCGGGCTCGGAGCGTTTATGGGCCCCAGACATGGAACAAACGCAGAGCGCGTGCTGAGTTGGCTGAAGCATATTCATGTAGCTGACGATATAGAGAACGTGTTGCAAGAGCGATGTATGAACGGCGAATATCTGCCGGGACTTGGGCATTCCGTATACGGCGGGCCTGATCCAAGGGGCGAATTTCTATTAGGCAAACTCATGCAAAGTGAGCTGGATCACCCGCTTGTTGCACTGATTCCACCATTACTGGAAAGATCTCGGGAGCTTTTCGGAAAGCACATGAATGTGGATTTTCCACTAGCACTTTTGGAGCAGATTTTGGGCTTACCAAAAAATTCTGCCGGAATTTTGTTTTGTATTTCAAGAATTAGCGGCTGGATCGCTCAGGCGCTCGAACAATATCAAATGCAAGAACAAATACGTCCGCGTGCTGCATATGTTGGTATTCGTCCGACCTGAAGCAGGCGTCAGTTGAATAGTTAATTTTTTTGATCTTTAACCTAGGCGTGTATCCCGACCCTATTCTATGATCTCCTAGCGTAAAATTGATATTGTTATGTTCTTTCTCTGTAATGAATTATATATCGATTATTTATACTGAATATCAAAAAGTATTACGTAGATTATCAATAATTGAGTAGTTTGTGTGTGGTGTTATCTATTGTGGAAATGTGCTCTTTTACATAACTTTTGACGTGACCTAGTTGATTTGAGGGTGTTCAAATTGGGGAGGCGCTATGTTACGTCTACATCATTAATCGGAATATTGGTTGTATCTCTCACTCTATCAAGAATAAGGCATTTCATGAATCGTTTGCCCCCTTTGAATGCTTTGGTCGCGTTTCGTGCAGTTATGGAAACTGGGAGTTTGGTTTCGGCGGCCCAAAAGCTAGCAATTACCGCTAGTGCGGTCAGTCACCGGCTCAAAGCGCTGGAGGATCACCTGGGACTGGAGCTGTTTGAGCGCCGTTCCAGAGCGGTTTTCCCGACTGCAGCGGCCTATCGATATGCCTCGGAGATTGCCGAGGCATTTGACAGAATCTCAACTGCGACGCGCACTATCGAAGCTGTCGGGAACAGGGATACTTTGAGTATCCATTGTTCTTCAAGCTTCGCTAGCAATTGGTTGTTGCGCCGTCTTCGTTCGTTTACTGCGCATAACTCAGAGATCACGGTGACTGTTTGCAGCAGTGGCTCTGATCAGAATATTGAAGGCGGGCTGTATGACCTTGTCTTCACACGTCAGTCCAATACTCCAGAAGAGTTTCAGGAAATCTCCTTAGGGCGCGAGAAGTTTCGCCCGCTGATTTCACCTGAACTGCTGGATAATCTTGGCTACCCTAAGAAGCCGAATGAGCTGCTGAAACTGCCGATTATTCGCAGTGAAGGTGCCACGGTTTCCTGGGAGACATGGCTGTCTGAAGCTGGTGTTCCAAACCCGATCGTCAATGAGATGATGGTGTTTGAGAATGCAGCGCTTTCTCTTGACGCTGCCGAAAAGGGGTTCGGCATTGTTCTTGAGTCCAATCTTTTAAGTGCCGAAGCTGAGACCGCCGGACGTCTTGTACCGATCTTCCCTGAATATCAGCGGGATGGTCGTGAACATAAGCTGATGTGGCGTGAGAAGCGTGGAGCTGAGCCAAAAATTCGCAGCTTCCGTGATTGGTTTGAAAATCAGTTACGCTACGATTTTGTAGATGAAGAAACTTATGAACCAGTGGCTGCACTCGTCGATTAAACGAGCCTTGCTGTTTGTAACTGACGGCGGGGGCAATTAACCGTCAGCTTACATGAGTGTTCTTATGATTTGGGTGGGTACTTCGGTATCCGCCCATTTCTTTGTAAGCATAGTTATTCGGATTTGTTGGAGTGGTGCGTTGCTGGCGATGGAATTGCTGGAGCCCATCAAACTGGGTGAGACAAAATTGTTCTGTTCATCCTTGATGAAATCCCTTAGAAGCACCCCTGAATACGCGCCCTTTTGCTGTTTCCCAAAGACACTGCCGAGGCGCTGGTCAATAGCTCGACAACAGAGCTTTAGAAAACACCAGAGAATTTGGTCGCCACTATGAGAACTTCAGAACTCCTGATGCCTGCGGGCAACCTTCAGAAGCTAAAGATTGCTGTGCTTTATGGAGCAGATGCGATCTACCTTGGTACGCCAGATATGTCCTTGCGTACGAAGGCAGAGTTTACGCTTGAGCAGGTTGTTGAGGGGATTGAATTTGCGCATAAGCATGGCAAGCGTGTTTATCTGACACTGAACCTGTTTTCACATAACAAGGACGTTCCAAAGCTGAAGGAATATGCCGAGACTATTCGCGATATCAATCCGGATGGTTTGATCATCGCTGATCCGGGTGTGTTCCAGTTTATGCGCAAAGAGCTGCCCAACGTGCCGCTGCATATTTCCACGCAGGCGAACGTTTGCTCCTGGCTTTCCGTTGATTTCTGGAAAGAGCAAGGTGCGGATCTGGTTGTGTTGGCCCGTGAAGTGTCTTTTCCGGAGCTTTCTGAAATTCGTGAGAAGTGCCCGGACATTCGTCTGGAAGCATTTGTTCATGGCGCGATGTGCATGACCTACTCCGGTCGCTGTCTGCTTTCCAACTTTATGGCAGAGCGTGGTGCGAACCAGGGGAACTGCGCAAACTCCTGTCGTTGGAACTACAAAGTGCGCATGCGCATGAAAGACGGCACGATCAATGAGCTTGAACTGAACGAAGACAACATGGACATGTTTGAGTTCTTGCTGGAAGAGGGATGCCGCCCGGGTGAGTTGATGCCAATTCTGGAAGATGGTCGTGGTTCTTATATTCTGAACTCCAAAGACCTGTGCCTGATGCCGAAGCTGAATGACTTCCTGCGCATCGGTGTGGATTCACTGAAGATCGAAGGCCGTGGTAAGTCTATGTACTACGTGGCGGTTGTTGCACGCGCTTACCGCATGGCGATTGATGATTACTATCGTGATCCTGAGAACTGGAACCCACAAAAGTACATGGATGAGATGTACAGTGTTGCCAACCGTGGCTACACAACTGCGTTCCATGAAGGTCGTTTGAACAACTACGCCCACAATTATGAAGATACACACTCTATTGGTGAGTGGGAGTTTGCCGGCATTGTTGAGAAGGTGACTGACGAAGCGTTCTACATGAAAGTGAAGAACAAAATTGTTGCCGGGGAAGTGCTGGAGTTTCTGCAGCCTCTGTCCGACGACAGTGTCTTGCTGCGTATCTATGAGTTTGAAAACGCAAAGTCTGGTGAGATTACAGAGGAAGTGCATGCTGGCAAGCAGCCGCTAGTGCGAATCCCGTTCTCGCTGTTCGACAAAGACGATGCAGCTGACTTTAAGGATCGCTTCCCGGTGAACACTGTGGTGCGTAAAGAACGTCCGTTGACACCTGAGCAATGGAGCCGACTGAAGCTGGACCGGACTGCAGAGCGTATTGAAGCGCGTGGTGAGGCGACGAATGCGCAGCAGAACAAGTATGAGAGCCAGCGCGACCGACTGATTGATGCGATTGCTGAAGGCAGTCAGGATCGTAAGCCGAAGTCTCCTCGTCTTGGTTTGGAAGGCTGCTGTGGGCGAGGCTGTAACGGTTGCATGATCTTCTGGGAAGATCCGAAGTTTGAAAAAGCTCGCGAGATCCTGAAGACCAAAAAGCAGGGTGTAATGCTGGCGCGAAATGCGTTGAAGCACGAAGTGAGCTGATAGCTTAGTTAGATTGATGCATTCAAAGCCCCGGTCCGAAAGGTCGGGGCTTTTATTTTGTCTGACCCTTATGAAAACCCATTGAATCTCAAAGCTAAAACCATGCTTATTAGGCCAGTAAGCTATTATTAGTAATAATTTATGTATGTTTTAAGCATGGGTCTTTCAAGCTCATGAGTTTGACGTTGGGACAGTTGCACTTGTTGTCTTGAATGACCTGTTGTGGGGTACGTAAATACGCTGATCTTACTTGCTCAGTCTCTCGTGACTTGGCTGGGTTGTGGTGGTGAGAGATTGGCGGCTAGGGAATTATCTGCACTGAATGTGCAGTTTGGAAGGTAATTCAAGATGAACTGGTCCGGAATGTTGAAGAGCGCACCTAAAGCTCAGGGATCACATCAGGCAGATGTGGGCGGCATCAATCGTGAAGGAATTGATGCACTTCTGTTGGCTTTGATGGAAGATCGTCCACTTCCCGAGGTGGAAGGTGTTTCAGCAGATCTTTATGAGCGATTTGAAGCGCTGAAGCAGAAGCTTGATGATCAGGACGAGCGTACCCTTGGTCAAACGGTAGAGTACTCCCTGCAAGCCAGTGAATCGATGGCCGCGATCTCCCAAATCACATGGCATATCCGCAAAACGGATGAAGGCGCGCAGACAATTGCGACCGGTGTTGAAGAGCTGAACGTTTCGTTTTCTGAGATCGCCTCCAGCGCTCAGGGAGCTGCGGATGCGGTGGAATCTGCAAATGAAGCCATGCAGCAGGGAGAAACAGCAACTCGAGAATCCGCAGATGCCAGCCAGCATATTGGCCAGTTCTTTGAGAGTATGACTGCTGCTGCAAATGAGTTGACCGCTGCCGCTGTTCAGATTGGCACCTTTGTTGGTACGATCGAGGGACTGGCCAAGCAAACAAATCTGCTGGCACTGAACGCGACGATTGAAGCCGCGCGTGCTGGTGAGGCAGGCAAGGGCTTTGCTGTCGTGGCTTCCGAGGTGAAGGATCTATCCGGTCAAACACAGCAGGCAACCGATGATATTCGTTGCCGGATTGAGACCTTGCAGGCTCATGTGAACGATGTGAACTCAGCTGTGAGCGATGCACAGTCTCTGGTTGGCAAGAGTATTGATAATTCACAGAATGCCGAGAGTTTGATTTCCGAAGTGATGCGCGATGTAGGAGTTGCGAGTACGCAGATGCGTGAAATTGCACGCCAGCTGACGCAGCAGGAAGAGGCAACCAGCGAAATCAATCGCGGTGTCCATGCAATTGCAGGACATGCACGCGATGTGAATGAGCGGATTGAACATGTGATCCAAACGGTTGCTCAATCTGAATCCATCGTGGAGGAGCAGTTTACTGAGTTTGATAAGCGCGGCGTACCGAACTTTATCCTGCATCGCGCGAAGGCTGATCACATCATCTGGAAGAAGCACCTTGCTGAAATGTCAGTTGGCCTCAGTCATTTGCAGGTGAGTGAGCTATCGGATCATCATCAGTGCCGTCTTGGTAAGTGGTATGACAAAGTGGATGATGCTCGTGTTCGCGATAGTCTGGCGTTTAAGAAACTGTTGCCTGTTCATGCTGAAGTTCACGAACAAGGCAAGGAATGCGCACGCTTTCTGGGAATAGCAGATCATGCAGGCGCAGATGCTGCTTACAAACGCATGGAAGATGCTTCTGCTGAGGTACTGCGCTATCTGGACGAGTTGTTGACCAAGTGGTGATTGGCGCCGGTCAAGCCAGAAACGAGTGCGATTGCGTAATGTGACTGCCTTCGTTGCTGAGTTGAGCTAACTGACATAATGAAAATCACTGTGGTGTCAGACAAATGCTACAGTGATTTCTATTTGTGTTTGCTTCGATGAACTCAGGATCAAAAAAAATAACTTAAAACACCACTCGTGTTCAGGGAAGAATGTGATCGCATTTTAAGATGCTGATTTTTAATATTATTTTTTCTCAAAAGTGAATGTTCGGCAATATGTGTTATGCTTCAATTTAAATACACTCTGTGTATTGATCGTCAGTGAAATCGTGTTTCTTATCTCGTCTGCAGCAATTGCTGAATGAATGAATTCTGAATTCTATTTTTGGACGTGGAAATGCTACGTCATATTCAGCTAATCTCTTTTAGTAGATACTAAACTAACGAGGTGTGTATCTCAATCTAGCGAAGTTTCGTGCTGATTTGGGGTCACACATGAAATCAGGATTTCATATATTAACTGGCTGTACTTTACTGCTGACAGGCGCTTGCGCGCAAATGCCTGATGATGTTTTGCAAGTGACAGAGCAGCACAAAGTCATGAAAGTGGCTCAGTCCAGAACCATCGCCACACCAAAGAAAAAAGAAGTGCTTCTGGCTGGGGCCGCGGCTCTTCAGGATATGGGCTTTTCCATTGACAAAACAGATCCAGAGTTAGGGCTTGTTGTTGGCTCGAAGCAACGTGATGCGACAGAAGGTGAGCAAGTTGCTTTAGCCGTTGTTGGTGCTGCATTGACGACATTACTTGCTGGACCGATAGCAGGGGCAAACAGTTTTAAGTATGATGATGAGCAGTTTGTACGCGCCTCTATCACCGCTGGCAGTGAAGAAAATGCGACTGACCTGCGGATCAGTGTCCAGCGTATTGTGTTGGACCAAAGGGGTGAAGTTTCCAAAGCAGAAACAATTAAAGATGAGAAACTTTACAGCCAGTTTTACGAGACACTAGGCGCATCCATCCCTTGGGATGTCACAGGAGGTTAATATGATGCTAGATCGATCTAAAGCCCTTGTGAGTGTTGCTGTTCTGGTTTTGACATTTGGTGTTACTGGCTGCCAAACGTCTTCAAAAGACAACGTGTTTGACATTGCAGTCGAAGAACAGAGCGGACTGCGACAGGTTCAGTCCAGAACTTTCAAGACGAAAGATAAAGAGAATACGATCCAATCGGTTATGACAACTATGCAGGACATGGGGTTTGTTATTGGCAATGCCGATAAGGAACTAGGGACTGTAAGTGGGATGAAATTGGATGGATACCAGTTGCGAATGACGGTGAGTGTCGTTCCGAGGATGGATGGTGAGATGTTGGTGCGCGCGAACGCATCCTACAATAATGAACCGGTAGATTCAGAGGCTGCTTATACTGATTACTTTAAAGTTCTAGAACAAGAGCTGAAGCTTCCTGCTCAGGAACTGGGATAGTAGGAAGCGTCAGAAAAGCCCGGGCAGGTGATGCGCCGGGCTTTCTTTTTGTGTTGTTTTATTTTTGTCGTTTGGCCGTATCCGCTATTGAGAGGTTTTGGCTTCTCAGGGATACGGTGAAGATCAAACCGGAATGACGACCCAGTAATCCAGATCAAGGATCACGCCGTCTTGGTATTTCCCGTCTTCATTCTTGTATGGGAAATCTCCGCAAATAAGATCTTTTGTTGCAACGAGGCGCAGGCGTAGTGCTGCGATATCGCTTCTTCCTTCAATCCGTTTTTTATCCAGAACCTCAGACCATGCGTAAACGGTGTCACCCGCGAAGAGCGGTGCAACATGTCGTCCTGCATTGATGCCTGTGATATGGAAAGCATTGCCTAGTCCGTTGAAAGACAAAGCACGTGCAAGCGAGATGACATGGCCGCCGTAGATCAGGCGTTTGCCAAAGCGGCTGTTTTTCTCGCTATAATGATTGAAGTGGACTTTCGCTGTGTTCTGGTAAAGACGTGTTGCGAGCTGGTGTTCAGCTTCTTCCACGGTCATACCATCGACGTGGTCGATCTTTTCACCCACTTCGTAGTCATCGAAGCGGAATGGTGAACCGGACAGGTCAAAGTCCCAATTATCGATTGAAAGCTCTGGAACGGCTTGTCCCAGGCAGTCATCAGAAATTCCGTCTGGCAGATCCGGCAGGGTGGTTTCTGGTGCAGACGCATTTTCATCGCGCTTTTTCACCATGACCCAGCGGGTGTATTCCAGGACTTTTTCAGGGTTCTCTGGCTCTTTGTGGCGATAGCCAGTAGAGCGCACGTAAACAACACCGGTTTTGCCGTTTGAATTTTCTTTCAGCCCGATGACTTCTGACGTGGCGGAGACTGTATCTCCGGCATAGACAGGCATCAGGAAACGGCAGTCGGAATACCCCAGATTTGCGACGGCGTTCAGTGAGATATCTCCCACTGTTTTACCGAAGACCACGTGGAAGACTAGCAGGTCGTCCAACGGGTAATACGGGTATCCAATGTTTTCTGCAAAAGCAGTTCCCGACTGTACCGCAAATCGAGATCCGTATAATGCAGTATAAAGAGCTGTATCTCCTTCGTTTATTGTCTTTGGTGTTCCATGTCTTATGACCTGGCCCACGTGAAAATCTTCAAAAAAGTTACCGCAAGACGTTTTTGTCTTAACCGCAGTTAACGTCATGTATGTAGTCCCCCAACAACAACACGGCAGGCATTGAATAAGAAGTATTTTTAGTTATCAAGCAACACCTTAGAAAGTTGACACTTTGCATAGTATGTGTCGCTTTTGATCTTTTTTCTTATGCCTTTATATTTTCCCTAGTTGTCCAATTGACTTGTTTAATTAAACAAATTCAATAGGTTGACGGATGAGGTGGTGATTTCCGCAATCCGTGCCCCAGACGATCGACAAAAATACTCAAGAGAAACAAGCAAGCTTTCTGTCCGTTTGAGACCCTTTATATCTCAGAATCAGTAGGAATGAGCAAATTAAATGTAGATTATGATTAGGTAATTATGTCTTGTTTTTAGCTAAACCTACATCCTGACGTTGAAATTGTAGGATTGTGCAAGCGAATCAGTAAAAATGTTAGCAAATCTCGACTGATTCACTTTGAGTGAGTGTGCTGAGTTGTTCACTGTTTGGCCCCCTAAAACCGTGGGTTTTTCTTCAAGATCAAAGCGTTACTATGGGTGGTAGGAGGTTTTCGCCCATGGTGAGCTTTTTCTGGCGGATTGTAGGTGTCGTTTTGCTGGCTTGGGTCGCGTGGGATCTCTATGCGGGATACACGCTTCTTTATGATGTCATCTACAGAACTGAAGACCCGCTGATGTACTGGATTGGCATCGCTTTATGGACCGCACTTGGGCTGAGCTGCTTTTTCTCATCAAGTCGTCAGGAATAAGGCGCCAATTTCTCAATTGATCTGAGCTGTCCCGGTTGTATCCTACAAACAATAAATGCTGTTGGTGGTTCTGCCACAGCGTGTTGAGTTGTAGTCGAGGGAGGTTGTTATGTCGGAGAGCACCCTAATTTCTTCAGGATCACCCTTTGAAAAGACCGCTGGATATTCTCGCGCAGTTGTAGATGGCGACTTAGTCCATGTTTCTGGCACAACCGGATATGATTATTCGACGATGAAAATGCCAGAGGATGTGGGTGCACAGGCCGTTAATGCGTTGGAAACAATCAAAAGTGCGCTTGGCGAAGCAGGATGTTCGCTTAAGGATGTGGTTCGTGCGCGTTATTATGTGACTGACCGGAGTAACGTTGAGGCAGTTTTTGCCGTACTTGGTGAGTATTTTGGTGAAATCCGGCCTGCGGCAACCATGGTTATTTGGTGCGCCGTGGAAAGGCGCGTTTTCCTAGCGGGTGCGAAACCCGCTCAATACTTGTCGCTTCGGTTGATAGCAGCCTGAGCGGATCATGGA
>NZ_LCWX01000009.1:0-20547 GCF_001431305.1 Pseudovibrio sp. POLY-S9 | reverse complement strand
AACTTCCATGATCACATCTCCTCTCGCGCTATATCCTCAACGCTATCTTGGCATAAAGCGATGCCTGGCTGGGAGGGCGTCCACTCCATCGTATTTGGCCATCTTGAGGAACAAGTGCTGAACATCACCATTTAAGACATGTTTGCTCGCCAAAGTGACTTTTTCTTCAGGTTAGGAAAGAGTTGCAATGGATCAGACTTTTAGTCTTACGTGGGGACTGTCATTCGATGACCTCACTTTCATCAGTGGCTACAATACGCGGACCCGTCTCGGCGTTGCACTTCAACTCAAACACCTTCAGCACTTTGGTTACTTTGCAGATGAAGATATTCAGATTGGCGAAGAGGTATTAACCTATCTGAGTGATCAGCTCGGTGGAAATCGCCCGGTCACATTTGACTATGACTTTCAAAGCCGTTCTGCACGCCGCCATATGATGGAGATTGTACAGTATCTCGGCTTTGAGCGGATGTCAGATAAGCATAGAACTCTGCTAGCACACTGGCTACGATGCGAGCATTGTGGTCACGTCAATGCTGTTGAAGAACTGATTTCGATTGCCTATCAGTGGTGTCTTGAGAAGAAGGTGTTTGCGCCCTCCCGAAAGATCATTGAACGTGTTGTTCGTTCCGCACGCCGCGAGTTTCAGAAAGAGTTCCTGCAAAATATTGTCAGTCAGCTTTCTCAGGAAGCCATTGTAAAGATGGAAACTTCATTGGTGGAGTCGGATACTTCGACCGGATTTTCACGCCTGAAAGATGATATCGGCGGGGCTACGCTGGACAACATTCTGGCCGCAACTGAATGACTTCAGTTTGTTGAAGGCTTACAGCTTCCAGAACATGTTCTTAAGGAGGTTGAGCGCTCCTTTATTGACCAGCTCGTGCGACGGGTGAGTGCAGAAACGGCTTCGCAGATGCGTAGACACAGCGTTGAGCGCCGATTAGGCCTGTTCGCTCTTTATCTGATAGTCCGCAAGTCCCAGATGATTGATCGGGTGATTGACCTTCTGGTGGAACAGATCCATCGGATCAATGCAAAATCAAAGCGCAAGGTGATTAAGGACATTAGCCGTGAAATCGAGAGGGTTCACGGTAAGGAGCGCTTGCTGGCAGAGATTGCCGTGGCCTCCATGGAACACCCGGAGGGGCGGATCTGTGATGTGATCTATCCGGTCGCCGGGCAGCAGAAACTATCAGCGATTGTCAAGGAGTACCGCTCAAAAGGAACTCTGGATTGTCAAATTCAGTTTGTGATGCGTGGGTCATATGCCTCACATTATCGCCGAATGCTACCACTGCTTCTTTCTGTCCTGGAATTCAAATCCAACAACGCAGCCTGGCGCCCTGTGCTAGAGGGATTGATCTGTATTACGAAGCTGCAGAAGGCAGGCAAGCGGTTTGCTTCTGAGGATGATGTTCCGGTGGAAGCCGTTCCAGCTAAATGGCGTGGCAGCGTGATTGATGAAAAAAGGCCGCGTGAATGTGATTTCCTTTGAGCTGTGCCTCCTGACCCAGTTGCGTGAGCGAATTCGTGCCAAGGAAATCTGGGTAGTGGGAGCAGATCGTTATCGAAATCCGGATGAAGACCTGCCAAAGGATTTTGCCGAGCGCCGTGACACATATTATGCGGGACTGAAACTGACACGAGATGCAGAAGCATTTGTGTCTGAAGTCAGAAAGACATTGGAGGATGAGCTACGTCAGCTCAATGCATCCCTGCCTCACAATGACAAGGTCAGGCTGCGTTGGACCGGCAAGAACCGGATCTCTGTCAGTCCGTTTGAACCTGCGCCGGAACCCAAAGGGCTGGTCTCTTTAAAAGCGGAAATCACTCGTCAATGGCCGATGACGGGACTATTGGATACGCTTAAGGAAGCTGCCCTTGGAACGGGATACTTGGACCGCTTTGAGACCTCTGCAAGTCGTGAAGTGCTGGCTCCCAATGTCCGTGATCAGCGATTGTTACTTTGCCTTTACAGCCTTGGCACAAATGCGGGCCTCAAACGTATTGCCGGTGGTCTCGCCGATATCAGCTATGAGGAGTTGCTGCGTGTGCGCCGCAACTATATTCATCCGGCCGCTTTAAGGGCTGCCTGTGCCCGCGTAGCTGATGCTACTTTGGCAATCCGCAATCCTGTCATCTGGGGTGAAGCCGGGACAGCTTGTGCAGCAGATAGCACGAAGTTTGGAGCTTGGGATAGGAACCTTATGAGCGAGTGGCATGCTCGTTACGGCGGCAGAGGTGTGATGATCTACTGGCATGTGGAACGGCAGGCAACCTGTATCTATTCTCAGCTAAAACGCTGTTCATCCTCTGAAGTTGCTGCCATGATTGAGGATGTTTTGCGCCATTGCACCGACATGGAGATCCAGCGTCAGTATGTGGATAGCCATGGTCAAAGCGTTGTCGGCTTTGCGTTCTGTCATCTGCTGGGATTTGAGCTTGCTCCACGCCTTAAGGCGATCAGTCGGCAGAAGCTGGCATTGCCTTCAAATGCGATGCGCGGTGAACTTGGCAACCTGCTGCCGATCTTGTCCAGCGCCATCAACTGGGAGGAGATTGCCCGCCAGTATGACGAAATGGTCAAGTACGCAGCTGCCATGCAGCACAGAACCGCAGATCCAGAAGCAATTTTACGCCGCTTTGCCCGCTCCGAAGTTATGCACCCAACCTATAAAGCGCTGGCTGAACTGGGTCGGGCTATCAAGACAATTTTCTTGTGCCGATATCTGCGCTCTGAAAAATATCGTCGCGAAATCAACGAAGGGCTCAATGTGGTGGAGAACTGGAACAGCGCCAACGGCTTTGTGTTCTTCGGCAAGGGCGGGGAGATTGCTAGTAACCGCATTGAAGATCAGGAGATCTCGGCCCTGTCTCTGCACCTGTTGCAGGCCTCGCTGGTTTACGTCAACACCCGCATGGTGCAATCGGTGCTTTCAGATCCTGTTTGGGCTGGCCGACTTGCCGCAGAAGATTACCGAGGTCTGACACCGCTGATATACAGTCACATCAATCCTTATGGCCGATTTGAGCTTGATCTGGAACAGCGCATAGACTTTGAAAGTAAGCTAGCTGCATGACTAGGTGATATTTTGAGTATACTCAAAATACGATCTCGAATGAACACCAATTGCACATAGATCCATGTTCATTTTGGGTATAATATGTGTTAGTGAACAGAAATGGCTCATGGCACACCCAAAATGAACAGATCTACGTCCCGCATCGGATATGCGCGCACCTCTACTACGGACCAGAACCTAGATACCCAGATTCATGCATTGGAAGCGGCCGGCTGCCGCCTGATCCGTACAGAACAGAAGAGCGGCGGCACTCTCAAAGACCGCATTGAGCTACAAGCAATCCTCGACTTCATTCATCCTGGTGAGACACTGGTGGTCACGCGCATTGATCGGCTCGCCAGGTCTATGCATGACCTGCAGATTATTGCACGGCGGTTGCAAGACAAGGGAGCTCATCTTTATGCGACCGAGCAACCTGTCGACACGTCAACGGCAGCAGGCAAAGCCTTCTTCGATATGCTCGGTGTCTTTGCTGAGTTTGAAACCAACCTGCGACGGGAGCGGCAAGCGGAAGGCATTGCGGCGGCGAAGAAAAGAGGTGTCTATAAGGGGCGTCCGCCTCGGATTGATAAGACCGAGATTGAAACGCGCCTTGCTATAGGCCAGAGTCCAACGATAATCGCCCATGAGCTTGGTATCTCAAGAGGGACAGTATACAAGGTGAAGAATGGACAACGCGTAGAAGTTCAGAATTGATCTGACAGTTTCTGTTTTCTGGCGGCTTTTGTCAGATCAGGTTTGAATTTTTACAATTTAAATCACCGTTTGGGAGTTGGTAGTGCCCGCATTTAATCCAGCGTGTGGCATAGACCCAAACATCCAATTTTTCAGATAATTGCGGCCTTCCAAGATTGTCGGAGGATACATCCTTCCGTTAAAACGCCTGGCCTGTCTCAGCCTCCCATTCTTCCCGGAATGTCCAGGGAGAAGGCTCGTTTACGCACCAGCAGTAAAACCATGTCGACGCGTCATTTAAAGACTTAAATAACGATATCCGCGTTACTTTTCCACGTTCTCTGTAACAAGTCTTCCAACCACCATCTTTTAGCTTAACTAGGCATTTTCGCATATCTTGCCGGTTCAGATCTCTTTCCGATCCAAAATATACACATTCTAGCTTCTTCTTTTCTTCCAATAGCTCTTTAAGAGCTGAAACTGTGTGTATGCAATGCGTCCGTTCCACTGCATCTAGGCCACGAACCAACTCATGCCACTGTATCTCACTGCTTGACCATGCATCCTCCCCAAGTATTTCACTTTTGTGATCCGCATGTAATCCGCCAGAAATTAAAGAAAGCAATTTTGCCCGATCGATCACAGGCTCAGAGCCAAGCAACATGCTATAAAAGCGTTTAATAGCATCACGGTAATGCTCATGCTCACTCACGAGTTCAATTGCATTACCTTTGTAATAGCCTACACGCCAAAGTCCTTTCTTTTGAACATGTAAAACCCAAGTCCCCTCCATCGAATGGAACGCCTCTCCAATTTGGACAGAGTATCGCTTCGCAGGTATACAGCTCTTCTGCAACGCGAACTTTACCAAAGAGATAGATTTTTTCTCAACGTCTTCTAATTCAATCATTTAAACGGCCCTGCCAAATAACCATCTTCAATTAGATCAGCTATTTGGCTGTCAACTTTGAACTGAGTGCCTCCGCCAGGATAACCAAAGGCAGGCGCAATTTCTCCTGCTTTCACCGGAAGCGGTTTTTTCACGATATAATAGTACAAGTAATCTTTGTTTTCTTGCCCAAATGCCATAGCCCTTTGATCGAATGGCGTCCCCTGAGGTGAGAGATAATACCCATCTGTGCCTCCATATCTATCAATTTTAGCTCCTGGAGTTAAAGTTGTATTTATTGGCGTGCCTGCAAAGCCATCATTCACCGGCCAGTCAACCTCACCATTTTTCTTAATGTATTTTGGCGATAGTTTTCGAGAACGGGCGATGGCAATCTGCTTTGAGTTAAAGCCCTGTACCTTCCACATCGACCCCTGCAATGAAGAAAGCGTTTTCTTTCTGTATTTTGAAGGGACTACTTTCGCAATGATAACGGCTGTGGCCAAGCCAGCTGCGGCCTTAGCCTCGGGTGTGAACTCTGAAGTTTGTCTCTCATAGAAATCAGTGACCCCTTGAGTAATTGCATCCCAATCGTCAGGGTTCTCAGTTATTAATCTCTCAAATTCCTCTTCAAGTGGCAAAGTAGCCCATGAAGTGGGAAAAATGCTATAGACTTTTAGAAAGTCCTCAAAACCCTGAGGGTCTTGCTCGAGTCGCTCTTGGAAGTAACTAATAGCATCAGCAGCCTGATCTAATACCCTTGCCCGGAAATCATCGACGAAATCGATACAGATATCAATCGCTTCGCTCATATAGCGCTTGCAAACTCCACTGGCATATGCGGGCGTGATAAAGTAGTTGAAGATGTTAAAGCTTTGCTGGTTTGCACATGCCCTGACCTCATCCAAAGAGACTTTCCCATCAGCGATATCAGTTATGATGTCATCAACAGCCTCTTTTACTTCTGGTGTCATCTCCTTATCTGAACGAATTAAAGAAGACATGACTTCCGCCAACGTTTTCGTTACATCCGCGATAGCTTTCACCGCTGTATCACTCACATATACTCCGACGTATTCTTCCACGTCTTTAGTGACTTCCTGCGCGAGGTCGACATCGCGGTTGAGTTTATCGACACTCTCCGTCTCGCCGCTGTCTTCCAGCTCTTTCTGCTTGTCTTCATCACGGATGATGATCTCGCCTTCTCCGATTGTGGCGCGGGTGATTTGGCGTTTGTCGCGGTTGGCGTAGCTGCCCTCAAACTGGCCGCCGTAGGATGTCTCAGCTTCAGTTTCCTGGCTGTCGGCCTTGTCTGAGGTGTCCTCTGCTGGTTGATCGTCAGATTTGGTATCCGGCTTCTTGTCTGTATCCTTCGGGCCTGGCACCGTGAAGTTGACGCCAATCGAGCCGCCGATGTTGGACTGCTTGTCGTGATCGTCGATATCGCTGAAGGTGAGTGTGCCGGTGGAAAGGGTCAGGTCGTCTGTATCAGACGCAATCAGTCCGCCTGTGAGGTCCGTATTGCCAGCCACATCAATCTCAAGGGTTTCTTCCGTGACAATACCGGTCTGCTCGGTGACCCAGGCCCTGGAACCTTTGCCCTTGCTGCCGTTGACGCTAAGATTGCCGGAAACATCGCCTGTGAAGATGTCCACCGAGATCCCACCGGAAGCGCCTGCTGAGGAGGACGAGTTGCTGCCGGTATCCTGAATGCTCTCGATGTGCAGATCACCACCAACATCCAGATCGGCCGTCTTAGCGGTGACTTGCGCACCTTTGAGCGTGGTGTCTGCACCGGACGTCAGGTCCAGATTGCCTGCAACATTCAGTTTGCTGTTGGTTTTATAAGTCTGCTCGCTTTCGTGCTTGCCGTTTTGAATGCTGGCATTGACCCCGGCACTAACAGAAATGTCACCTTTCCGGCTGATCCCTGCTGTGACCGAGATCCCTGCGGATTTAGACGAGTTCTTACCGGAACTTGCCATGGTGTTGTCGGCAGCCTCAAGGGTGATCTCACCGCCCGCATCCAGAGTCGCATCCCCGCCCACATCAATTTGAGCGCCTTCACTGGTGATGTCCTCACCAGCTATCAGTGTCAGATCATTGCCAGCATTGAGCACAGAGACTTTCGCAGCAGAGCTTTCCTCGTGCGATCTGCTCTTTTCACTGGAAACAGTCAGGCTATTGGTGATCCCGGCAACCGTACCGCCATTTTGCGCTATATCGACGAGAGTGTTTGCCGCTTCTGCTGCTTTCAATCCAGCAGAGACAGCGGTTATTGCCTGATAGCCGACATTGCCCTTACCTGCTGTTGCAGCCTTTGGTGTCTCCACCAGTGTTTTCACTGCACCAGAGACATTTTCAAAAACACTGACACTCAGAGCAACTGTATCAACCCGGTGACTCTCGGAGTGCTCATAATTATCATTGACAGCCTCAAGGTTGATGTCGCCTCCAGCCGTCACGCTCAGATCATTGCCAGCATTAAGGACCGCAGCGGTGGAGTTCACATCCTCACCAGCCTTGATGGTGATGTTCTCACCGGAGACAGAGGACACCACGTTGGTGGTCACATCTGTGTTGAACTTGTGCTTTTCTGATTTGTAGCCAACCGTTGCGGTTCCTCCACCAACCTCTGCAAAGAAGCCGTGGCTTTTCTTTAGCACATCTTCCTGGAACGTGTTTTCTGCGGTGTTCAGATTGACATCTTTGGCTGCTTCCACAGTGACATCTGCCTCACTGGAAATCGCAGAAGCTGTGATGTCGACTGAACCGCTGTTTGATTTGATGTCCAGATCATCGACGGTTGCGACCACCGTTCCCACCTGTTCGGTGCTGGACGTCTCCCGGCGACGGGTTTTGCCGGACAGAAAACCCTTATGTTTTGAGTTGCTGAAGCTATACGTGCTTTCTTCCAGCGCGGAGATGTTTACATCACCATTGGCCTCTATGGAGGCAGTGCCATCACTGGCAATCAAAGCTCCTTCCAAAGTGATGTCTTTTTCTGACTTCAGCTTCAGATCATCGGCCACTTGGATAGAAGAGGTCACATACCGGGTTTTGTCCTCAACGCGGATACTGTGAACACCGTTGCCCTTTGTGTCAGAATCGAAATGAGACTTAGTTTCAACACCCGTGACTTTGAGATTGCCGCCGGTCCCCACTTCCAACGTCCCACCACTGGACAGATCCCCGCCAGCGATCAGCGTGTCGCCGGTGCTCTTCAGGATCAGGGAGTTTTCCGCCGAGACCGAGCCAATTTCGCGCACAATGGTGCCAACGCGGTCCTGGCCATTGCCGGTGGTTGTGGTGAGTGTCTCAACAACAATCTCGTTGGCGGCCAATTCAACTGTTTCACCGGAGATTGTGCCAGAACTGTTGGTCAATGTGCCCTGGGCGGCGATCAGGACATCTTTCTTGCCTGAGATTTTACCGCGTGTGTTGATGACCTCACCTGCACTGAGATTGACGCTGCCAGCAACAATAATCGCACCATCGATATTGCGCCGGTTCTTCGCATCCGCCAGGTAAAGGCGGGGAACAAGAACTTCATGACCCGCGACAACTGTTTTTTCGTACCAGACAATGTCTTGTGTCAACTGCGCGACTTGATCAGCGCTTAAAGAGATCCCATAGCCAAGGTCCAGATCTTCAGCAGCTTCTGCCGCATTGTGCATGAGCTCGCGGACCTGATCGGCATCAGATCCAACCCCATCGGAAATCCAGCGATCACCTGTTGCCGCAATGATCTGGTCCGTAATCAGACGCGTATCAAAGTAGGCATCACCTAAGGAGCGGACATTCGTGGCTGACGTTTGTACTTCAATTGAGCCAGCCAATGATTGCCCGTAATGATCCAGACTTTGAATGCCGAGTTTTTCGGCAAAATAAGGCAGGCCAAAGAAACTAGTCTGATCGACGAACTCAAACCGTGTCTCAATCAGATAGGTTTTATCTTCCTGTGCAGGAGCAAACAACTGCGGGTTGGTGGTCAGACCAAGCGTGCGCAAAAAATCCTGGCCAGAGGTCTCTCGCGGATTGAGGGTGTCAGGGTCATCCAGATCAAGGTCACCAAATTCAAGATCATCAATGGAGCCCAGGCCAGGTATCAAAGGTGTGGGTGCACTGATCGTTGAGCCATTAAGGCTGTCGCCTTTGGTGAGGTCACCCGCATTTGTCTGCAGGATCTGCGTGTTATTGGCTAAAGTATAGCTGCCTGAATTTTGTAAGGCCTCATCGGCATCTGCTTTTTCAGCATCAACCTGGCCATTGGCATTAAGTTGGCCTTGTTCTGTGACACCTTGTGTCTCTGGCTGCTCTCCGCTATTGGCAAATTTGAAGCCGTCAGCATTTTTGGAAGCCTCATCAGAATTTACTTCCTCAGTACCAACTGCCCCAGCCGTCTCTGGACCGAGTCCACCGTGTTGCGTGAAACCTTGTGCACCGGAACCGGTGTTAATCTCTGAGGCTTCTTCCAGATTCAAATCTGAGGAGTCTGTCTTGTCTACCGACGCGTTCGTCAGTGTGCCAGACAGATTGCCGCTGAGTGTACCACCAGCATGGATGATACTGGGAGCTGCGGCAACTGTGGAGGTCTCAATCGTTTTCTGAGAAACGTCATGCATCTGCCCTAACCAGCCAAAACCTCGCTGCTTGGTTGTTAGTTCGTAGCTGAGTTGAACCCCGTATGTTCTGGAAAGAGATATGCCGATGTTTTCTAAGGACCCACCAGTGATTGACAGATCATTAGTGGCGAAAATCTGGCTTTGAGCGTTCCTGAGATGACCAACATCAACATACAGGTTCTTTCCTGATTTGATACGCGCTGTTGGTTCTGAACTTGAGATCTCTTCTTGCTCAAGGTAGACAGTCAGCTGAGCTCCGCCTGGAACGCGTTGAGCTTCATCAGGTGTCATAATGCTCCATCGTTCCATATGATCTTTTGACGGATCAAACTCGCTCACATTCTTTGGGGCATACTTCTTCCACCAATCGGGGTTCCACTCATCTGGTGATGCACCTTCGAGTTCAAGAATTTTTTCAATCTGAACAATATCTGGAGCGAAGATGTAGCCAGTTTCACCTTCTCCCCAATCCCACATACTGCTAATACTTTTACCAGCAGTTGCTCCCGATTCTTGATAGAAGGATCGGTTGTCATAGATCCATGTTGGAGCCCATTCACCTGTCGCGAAGTTATTTGCATATTCGTATGTTTTAAGCGTTTTTGTGACCTGTGTAAGGTTTTGCAAGTCTTGAGTACGCAAGGTGATGTCACCCTCAAGTGACTCAATTCCACCGCCATTGTGGTTGAGAAGCTGGGTGCTACGCGTGCCGACACTCTGGCCTTCAATGGTCAGGTTTCGGTTGGCAAGAATGAGCCCACCGTCATTGTCGAGCGTGGTGCTGCGCAGCTCTAAATCCTGACCACTGACCAGAGCGCCTTCATTGTGAATATTGTCGGCTTTAAGGGAGAGTGTGCCTGACCTGCTTTGCCAAACAGCATTTTTGTCAATGGTGACATCACCGTTCGTCGTAAAGGTAAATCCGGTTCCGCCGGAGAACAGGCCGTTGTTGACAACGGACCGGCCAGAAATTGTAAGTTTGCCCAGGCTTTCCAATCGCGCAGAAGCAGCGTTGGTCAGTGACGCATCAGCGGTATTCCTGAGTGTGACAGTTGTGCTACTTGAGGAATTGATCGTGCCGTCATTGTTAAGAGTTTTGGCTTGAAGGCTTACCGTACCATTGGACAAGATCTTTGCTGTTGGTCCGTTGGTGAGCGTGTTGCTTGCTCTAAGGCTTAAGGCGCTGCCAGCGCTGATTTTGCCGGTGTTGGAGAGAGATCTGGCATTGAGTGTGAGCGTATCTGCATAAATTTCTGCTGCGCTTTTAACACTTACGTCCTTGGTAAGGGTTGCTGAGACGAGCTGATCTGAGGCAATCTTGCCGCCTGAGTTAATGGTCAGCGTCTCGCCCTCAAGGATCATGTCTTTTGCGCTCTCAAGCGAACCAGACACGCTCAGCAGATCAGTTGTCAGATCCAAACTTCCTTGAGAAAGAACCTGCCCACCAGTCGCAATCACCACTGCACCATCCGCATCAAGGCTCATATCCGCAATGCTGATAAGAGAACCAGCTCCCGAATAATCATCAAATTCTGCAAAGAGGGAACTGCCACTATAAAGGCTTCCCGTATTGATCAGATCGCCCTGAAGCGCGAGTTTGAGCCCATACTCACCTGTACGGCTGTCTTTTCCAGCAAGGTTTGCCTTCACACGGCCAGAGTTCGTAAGACCACCAGCACGAGCTGTTAGCGTGATCGTACCATTGGCCTCTAAAGCGCCCGCATTTGAAAGATTGTCTCCGTCCAGTTCCAGCGTTGCCAGAGACGTGATCGTCCCCGCCGTTTTAACCTCAAGCTTTCTACTTGCTTCAAGTAGCATTTGCCCCTCGGAGAAAAGGGCTCCTGCAACTGTCAGGTCCTGGGCAGCAGAAAGGCGTAAATCACGCCCTGACTTTAAATCAACATCGGCAACAAGGTTCAGATCCCCACTACGGGCTGTTATTGCCACGCCCTGCAGACCCTTAAGCTCTCCGTCCAAAGACATAGTGTTAGCGCTGATACCAAGTGTTTTTTGCGCTTTTGTCTGAGCTCGATCTCCATGCAGGATGAAGCTGCCAGCAGCATCAAGAGTGAGCGCGCCAAGGGAGATCATGATCCCTTGATGATCAACGTCACCTGCAGAGGTCAGGGTCAAATCCCCTTGTTTTGACTGAATGATGCCAGCAGAACCAATAGTAAGATCACCGCTCAGGCTTTCAAATGCAGTGGTATCCCCGCTTAGAGTCCCGTTTGCTTCAATGCTGGCAGCACTCATGTCCAGAAGGTCAGATACAGAAACAACGCTGCCCGTACTCTGGATCAGATTTCCAGATGCATTGATGATCGCATCGCCGCTTTGAGTAGCCACGCTGCCTGAGAGGATAAGATCCTCTCCTGCATCAAGTGCGAGGTAAGTAGCTGCCTGGGTGATACCATCCAGCTGGACCCGCCCAGTGCTTTCTATATCAACAAAGCTGGCAAAACTGACCATCTGGCCGGAGCTGGCCTGCGTGAAGGCACCGGTTTTAGCCTCAACGTTCAATTCACTTTGAGCCTGCAGCACACCAGTGTTTGCGATTTCGCCGGCTATAATGTTTAAATTGGTATCAGAGCGAACAAGAGACATGGCGCCTGAGTTATTCAACTTGCCGCTAAGACGCAGGTCAAGACCTTGCTCCCCATAAATCTGACCAGCATTTTCCAGATGAGTGCTAGCACTCAGGCCGCGCAGTGTAAGTTTGCCATAGTTACTGGCAATTTTCCCGCTGGCACCCAGGCTGGACGTACCTGCTTTGGTTAATGTCAGGTCCAGATTACCGTTGCTTAGGATCTCGCCGTTAGTGTCAAGCTCTCCAGCTTTAAGGACCAGTGTATCCGGGGTAGCGATTGAAGCTGTAGCATCGCTCATGTGAACGGTGGCATCAGCCGTGATACTCAGCTCGCTAGCCCCATAAAGCGTTGCGATACGCCCAGCTACCTGTTTCCCGATGGAAAGGTCCTTGCTAACCGATAGTGTGCCTGCGCC
The DNA here is from genome assembly GCF_001431305.1 of Pseudovibrio sp. POLY-S9. Lineage (NCBI taxonomy): Bacteria > Pseudomonadati > Pseudomonadota > Alphaproteobacteria > Hyphomicrobiales > Stappiaceae > Pseudovibrio > Pseudovibrio sp. POLY-S9. Next base: position 8,269 of record NZ_LCWX01000009.1, on the reverse strand, counting down.
CAACGTCTGTAAATAACTACCGTCCTGAAGCGTGACATTCCCCGTTGTGGTTAAGGCAAGATCAGAGAGAGATGCCAAAGTACCAGCATTATCAACCGAGGAGAAGGTTCCGGTAAAGTCGCCGTCAGATAACACACGTGCGTTGTCACTGATCGTCAAAGTGCCGGCATTCAAGAGCATATCGCCAGTGCTCTCAAGCAAGCCAGCAACATTCAATCCAGCGGTCTTCAGATCCAGATCACCTTCGGCGATGACTTGCCCGCCGGAACCAATGGTCATCGCCCCAGCTGTCTTAAGCTCCATGTCTGCGATGCTGTTGAGGGAACCGTTTCCTGAGTAGCTGTCAAATTCAGCAAAGACAGAGCTGCCGCTGTAAAGTGTGCCTGTATTGACCAGGTCGCCCTTTAAGGAGAGTTTTAAGCCATATTTACCGCTGCGCTCGTCCTTCCCGAGCAGGTTGGCCTTTACGATACCAGAGTTTGTCAACCCGCCCTCATGGGCTGTAATTGAGATCGTATCATTGGTCTCCATCAGGCCTGATGATGCGAGACGAGCAGCCTCAAGAGAAATGGATTTGGCACTGGAGAGCTGCGTGCTATCTGCAATATTAAGAGCTTGTGCCGCGACAAAGTTCATGTCTCCTGCTGAATAAAGCTCTGCTCCTTTAAGGATATTAAGCGCACCGTCGCCCGCACTTAAGCTGACGTTTTCCAGACCTGTAACCTCACCAGCAATCGACACGCTTGCCGCGCTGATATTAAGGGCAGCTCTGGCACTTGTCTGCGCCAGATCACCACGCTGCGTGTAGGCTTGCGCTGCATTGATGGAGAGCTGACCAAGAGAGATGATCTTGCCCTGGTGGTCAATAGCCCCAGCAGAGGAGAGGGTCAGATCGCCTTGTTTTGACTGGATGATGCCGGCTGAACCAATTGCAATATTACCACTCAGGCTTTGAACGGTTGTGGTCGCCCCGCTCAGTGTTCCGCCAACCTCCAGACTGGCCGCCTCCACATCCATCTGCTTAGTGGTTGAGATCACACTGCCTTGTGCCTGAGTGAATACCTGGGACGCGCGTATAACGGTGCCTCCATCTAACGAGGCCACACTTCCAGAAACGGTAAGATCCTTTCTTGCATCAAGTGCGAGGTATGAGGCCGCTTCTGTAATACCTCCCAGCTGGAGCGAGTCAGCTGCATCAATGTCAACAAAGCTGGCAAGGCTGACCATTTGGCCGGAACTGCTCTGAATAAAAGCGCCAGATTTAGCTTCCACGATCAGCTCATCTTGAGCCTGCAGCGTGCCTGCTGTTACGATCTCATCAGCGTTGATATTTAGTTTGGCCTTTGAGCGAATGAGAGAGGCCGCGCCTGAATTTTCCAACTTACCGTTAAGACGTAAGTCAAGATCTTGCTCGCCATAGATCTGGCCAGCATTTTCCAGATGAGTGCCAGCGCTCAGGCCGTGCAGTGTAAGTGTCCCATCGTTGCTGGCAATTTTACCGCTGCGACCAAGGCTGGACGTACCTGCTTTTGTCAATGTCAGGTCCAGATTGCCGTTGCTCAGGATCTGGCCGTCATTATCAAGCCCTCCGGCATTAAGGACCAAAGTATCCGGAGTCGCGATAGAGGCGGTCTCATCGCTCAAGTGAACGGTGCCATCAGCCGTGATGCTCAGCGCGCCAGCCCCGTAAAGTGTGGCGATATGCTCAGGTGAGCTGGCTCCAACAACCAGATCACCGCCAACCTTAATGAGACCTGTACCAGAAGATTTAAGATAGCTGCCGCCCTGAAGGGTGATGCTCCCGGAACTGGTTAAGGTAAAATTAGAGAGTGAGGCTAAAATGCCTGCGCTTTGGACAGACGCAACGGTTCCGGTGAAGTTTCCTCCAGAGAGCACCTGCGCGTTGTTACTGATCGTCATTGCGCCGGTGTCCAGGATCATATCGCCTGAGCTCTCCAGCAAACCAGAAACGCTCAGCCCGGAAGCCTTCAGATCAAGGGCACGTTTCGAGAGGATCTCTCCGCCAGACCCGACGGTGACATCTCCTTTGGCCTCAAGCTCCATGTCTGTCAGGCTGTTGAGGGAACCGGTTCCTGAGTAATTGTCAAAAGCAGCAAAGAGGGTGCTGCCACTTGTCAAAGTTCCCGTATTGACCAGATCACCCTGGAGCGAGAGCTTCAGACCATATTCTCCTGTGAGCCCAACCTCTCCGTTCAAGTTCGCTTTTATGGTGCCTGAGTGGATCAAGCCGCCTTCTCGGGTGGTAATCGAGATCGCATCATTGGCCTGGATCTCACCTGAAGTGACAAGGCTCGCACCTTCTAACTGCATTACCTCAATGCTGGACAGACTTGTGTTAGCTGCAATGTTCAGTGTTCGTGCCGCCGTTAAAGACATATCCTTTGATGCAAACAACTCTGCGCCGGCGAACACGTTAAGATTACCTTCGCCCGCTGTGATCGTAACGCTGTCCAGTCCTGTGACTTCGCCAGCTAACGAGATATCTGCTGCACTGATATCAAGAGCAGCTTTGGCTTTTGTCTGAGCCAGATCTCCGTGTTGTCTGTAGCTGCCGTCTGCATCTACCATGAGTTTGCCAAAGGAGATCACTTTGCCCTGATGGTCAAAGTTACCTGCAGATGTGATGGTGAGATCAGCTTGTTCAGCCTGAATAGCGCCTGTGCTTCCAAGAAAGATATCGCCAGTTAAGCTTTGTATGGTCGCGGCAGCTCCGCTCAACGTGCCATCACTATCAATGCTGTCAGCTTGAACATCCAAAAGGTCGGATGCAGAAATGGCACTTCCATTTGTCAGCGCAAAAGCGTCTCCTACACGGATCGTTGCCGCACCCTTTTTTGCAGCAAGGCTACCTGTGACAGTAAGACCGACCTGACCATCCAGACTCAGGCTTGTTGCTGCTTGTGTCACACCTGCCAGCTGAGTGTGACCTGCGCTATCTAAGTCAATAGACCCGGCAAGGCTGACCATCTGGCCAGAACTGGTTTGTGTAATGCCGCCATTGCTGGCTTCAACCTTCAGCTCATCGTTGGCCTGAAGCGTGCCAGTGTTTTCAATGGTCTGTGCGACAAGGCGTAGGGTCTCGCCCGAACGGATGCGCGCGGTAGAGGTATTGTTGGTGAGCGTACCAGTCAGTCTGACATCTATGCCTTGCTGTCCATAAAGCTCTCCGGAGTTGATCAGGTGAGTGTCCTGGCTCAAACCTCGAACGGTCAAGGTGTTATTGCTTGCCAGTCTGCTGGTTGCCTTAAGGTTGGAGGTGCCTGCATTGGTCAGGGTCAGCTTCAGCGTGTCTGCGCTGAGGATCTGCCCGACCACATCAATGCGTGCTGCATCTATCTCCAGCGACTTAGCACTTGATATACCTGCGCGCTCATCTGTAAGGATCAGTGCACCGTTTATATTAAGATCAAGGGCTTTGCCGCTATAAAGTGTGGTTGTCCGGTGTAAGGCTTTGGCTCCAACACTCAGATCCCCACCAATTGTGAAGGTTCCGCTTCCTGAAGACCGAACATAGCCGCCATCTTCCAATCTCACATCCCCATCACTTGTAAGGGTGAGATCGCTCAGAGAGGCAAGCAGGCCTGCATTTTGAACGGAAGAAGCTGTGCTAATCAGATTGCCCTTAGCAAGAACCCGTGCACCACTGGAAATGGTCAGAGCGCCACTTTTAAGGCTCATTGCCCCAGCACTTTCCAGAGTTCCTGAGATGGAAAGCGCCGCTGCCGAAGATAAATCCAGAGTGCCTTTGGCAAGCACTGATGCTTGTTCAAGAAGCCGCGCGTCATCTGCCTTTGCAATCACGTTGCCGTCTGTTTCCAACGCCTTACCAACAACGAGCGTACCTTTTGAATTCAAAGTGACAGTATCTTTTGCAAAAACATCTGCGAGCAAAGATACCTGCCCACCAGTAATGCCCAGATCGGATTTGGAAAGAAGCCCTTGTGTCTCCTCCCCGAGAACGACTGCATCTGCAGCATTGATCAGGACCGATCCGGCGTTTAGCTTGCCATGCGCTCCTGAGACAGAGTAGCTCTCAGCTGTAATAGTAGCTTTGCCTTCGGCACTCACTCTGCCTTGCTGATTAATGGTTTTTGCCTGTAAAGAGGTATTCTTTCCGGCACGAAGAACAGTATTTGCACCCAACTGAAGGTCTTGCCGGGCTGTGAGTGTGAGTTTACCGGTTGCTTCAAGAGCCTCGCCTTCCCGATCAATCCCAGCCGCAATATCCCGGCCATTTGCCAGGATGTTACGGGCGCTCAGCGCAATATCGCCAGCAGCTGCAATCACAGTTTCTGGAGAAAGAACAAGATCACCTCCAGCTTTAAGCTCCACAGTATCGGCGACGTAAACAACCGAACTGTTGCGCACCTCTACATTCTTCTTGGAAACCACGCGTGTGGGACCAGCACTATTTACGCTTCCCAGCGAAATCTTTCCGGATGCATCAAGTGTAAAGCCGCCACTGGCAGCGACAACGCTGTCGGGCGCACGCACGCCCACCCCGTCTTCGGTCCCAACCAGTGTGATCTTGCCCGCATACATGCCGCCCAGAGCCGAGGAATCGATGCCAAACTCAGGTTTGTCAGAGCCATCATCAGTGCGAGCAGTGATTTTACCTGTTGCAGGATCATAGGTATTGCGGCCTGCAAACAGGCCCAGATAGTCACCTGCATTGATCTGTCCATTGATCTCAATGCTGCGTGCAACGATATCAAAGTAGTCTGTTTCCTGAGCGCTCAGGCCGTTGGGACCGATGGTAACAGAGCCTTGATCGACAATAATCTCTTTAAGTATTCCGTTCTCAACATGAGGAACACCAGTTGAAAGAGTTGCCTTGGGAATATTGATAAACCCGCAGCCATTACAGGTCATGCCATTGGGATTGACAAGAATATAGCTGGCAGCCTGACCGTGAACCTCGGTCGGTCCTTGCAACAAAGACCGATTTGAGGAGGTCACCTCGTTTAAGATGAGCGAGGCCGCTCCGTTTTTAAGGTTGGGATTTTGCTCGATGATCCCGCCAAGATCTGACGGGCTCATCTGGATGGAATTATTCAGGATCAGACCGTCTTTGCCCACATTGAAGTCAAGGAACTTGTTGTGTGACAGACCTGAGCTGGTGGGCGTAACGATATTGACCACTGGCACGCCATTGGGAGCTTCCAAAACACTTGGGGTATTGGAATTTGGATCAGGTGTGAGGCTTTGCGCGTAGGCTGGGATAATGCCTTGAGTAAGAAAGGCTGCACAAAAAAACGAATTCAAAAACTTCTTCATGACAAACCTTAATGATCAAAATTGTGCGCTCAGGCGTAGTTGCGCCCGGACAAAACCGCGCTGCGGAGCAGAGACAAACTCGGGATGATAAAGTGGGCGCTCATAGGCAAGTTGGCCGGATAACAAACCACCAGACAGGCGCAGTCCTAAAACACTACCCGCCATTCCCCCGCCTTCATTGGGATCGTGACCATCAAAGGCAATCCGGCCACCATCAAGACCTGCAAACAATTGTGGCCGGCCAAGCGCTTTCTGCAAAACCTGCGGAAACGAAGAAACATCCGGAGACCAGGTCATCTCAGATTGCAGATACCCGCCAATGTCGCCTGACAGGCTGTCATCACGAAACCCGCATACACTGCCAGGACCACCAAGACCAATCCGTTCACTGGCAACCAGAGTATGTGGCGAGGCAGAGGCGAAACCTTTGAATGATAGCCCTATCGGACCATTTTGGGTTTGCCAGCCCTTGCGCCAGGACGCAGATAGCTCCACTTCGGAAAACTGACCTCTTGGAGTCCTCTCACTAAAAATAGTGTCAGCGTGCGCGGCAAACGCATCAATGCCCTGACGCAAGGATAATTTGACGTTTCCTGCCCCTTGAAAGACCTGGCCTGTCCATGCTCCTGATACATCGACAATAGACAGCCGCTTGCTGGAGGCATCAATGTATCTGCCAGTAACGAAGTTGCGGCTTTCCTTTAATGTAAGACCAGCACTTAACAGAAACTGATTGATCTTGTCGCGATAGGCAACAAAATCGGCACCCATACGAGCTTCCCAACTGTCTCCGTTGTAATCAAAGCTTTGAACTGCAGACGTCACCTCTGAAGCGTATTGCTGGAAGGAGCCGCTGACAGACAGTGTCAGGTAATGCCAGGGAATAGAAGCATATCCATTGATTGAGCGCGAATAAACATTGCGATCCAGGTAATCCAGCGTGGTCTTTGCACTGACCGTCAAGCTCTCATAAAAGCCCAGGGCATCTTCAAGAGTAAGAGATCCAGAGAGTTGATGGCGTCCTGTTGACTTTGAGCCTTCGTTATTGAGCTGAGTAGATATATTGGCTGCGTAGGTGTCTTGAACATCAATATAGACCCGGCTGCTGCCGATCGCGTCCCCTGGCTCAATTCTGATTTTGGCAGTTTTGGAGCCCAGACGGTTGATTTGATCGAGCCCTTGCTCAAAGTCGCGAATATTAAGGATATGTCCCTGTCGATTGCCTGTAATTTGCTGAGGTCTGGAACGTTTAGTATCACCTTCCAAAATGATCACTTCATCAACGTTACCTTCGACAACCAAAACTTCCAGTCGTCCTACAGAAATATCCTGAGGCTTCAAATAAGCCCGCGATGTGACAAACCCTTTTGCAATATAATAGTTTGTGATCTGCCGTAGAACGTTCTGCAAACCAACTGCGCCAAGGCACCTTCCTTCAAAAGAGATAAGTTCGCTTTTGAGTTCTGATACAGGTTCCTTGAGTTCACCAAGCAGCACGATCTCCTGGACATCAAAACAAGCGCTCTCTTGCCCTGATAGCAGTTCTAATTTTTGAGATTTTTGCCGACTGACCTGCTTATGATCACCAAGTATCCGTTCTTGTTCAAGGCGGCGCTGTTCCTGTTCGCGTATGATAATGTTTTCCTGATCCTTCAGAATCTGATCAGGAACTGGCTGTGCCCGGGCAATATTTGAGGCAACACAAAGAGACAGAATAAAGGGTGCAACAAATTTGCGCAGAAAAATCATGAAAACAAACAGACAAATGGCAGCAATGAGAAGCTTAGGACGGATTAGAAAGAGCGTTCAGGCGCGCTAAAGCTGCAGAAAAGCCAGACAGAGACAACTCAATTGAAACTGGTTGTTGAGAAGAGATGGACTTGAGCGTTAATGTCAGGTTCTGACCAGTCTTAAGCTGCTCAGTAAGCGCATCGCTCAGCTCAACTGGAGCAAGACACCCAGCAGGCACGCACGTTGAAAAGGCAAGCCTCTCAAACGCTGTTTGCTCATCAATCTTTGCATTGATCCCGGCATCAAGTTCCAGACCAAAAGGCAAGATTAATGTTCCTGTCACTGGAGCTCGACCAGCTTGCTTATCAATCACAAACGCTAATACTCGTTGTCCGGATTGTTTGGATGATAATTCCTGCATCATCTGGCAGGTCTGCTTACCTTCAACCGGAACACAGCGTAGCGTCCAGTCCTTGTAAGTTTCCACCTGGGAACTCGGCAGCTCTTGTGCAAATGAAGTTGTTGCTGACGTGAGCCCAAATGCCAACAGTGCGGACAGTATCTTATTCATCGAAAATCCATCATCCAAATAATGATTTGCGCATTTACGCGTGCGGAAGATGACTTTCAGATACAACGAGCGTCAATTAACTAATTAAATCCAAATTTAACTAAATAATCAAAATTAAATCCATTTATTCAAAATTACTTAAATAGTCGCAATGCTTACTATTATAGGCTATATTTGCAGAGCTAAGTGAAAAATAATCACCTACTAGAACTAAACTTTCCTAAAGCCTCGAAGGCAAGAATTAACTGGCGAATCACCAGCGCCAGCATCAATGAAAAGAATAAGCATCACGCAGCAACCTGACGAGTATGGATTGTGATCTGGCCCTCACCACTGATGGAGGCTCCTCAAAATGGCGCTAGACAAACATCAAGCAATCTAATGTTTATAGTATGTTCTCGGCTTTGGTCAGCATCGGAGCTATGAGTTCATAAGGTCGCAAGCAACACATTCCACTGAGGAAAACCTGCCAATAGCTTGTTCACTAATTGTTCTTCAAGGTGGCCATATACGATGGAGTGGACGCCCTCCCAGCCAGGCATCGCTTTATGCCAAGATAGCGTTGAGGATGTAGCGCGAGAGGAGATGTGATCATGGAAGTTAGTATCATCGGGATTGATATCGCCAAAAATGTATTTCAGTTTCACGGCTCAACCAAGACTGGAGCGA
>NZ_LCWX01000008.1:0-26838 GCF_001431305.1 Pseudovibrio sp. POLY-S9 | reverse complement strand
TGTGAGTAATAGAGCCTCATACTGAAATGACGCCCAATGATCCGAAGCTGCCTGTCAACGCGGTTCGATTTCATAATTGAAGTCTGGACTTTGCTGACATTCGCTGCGGCGTAGAGAACTGGAAGTGAGTATGGCTACGTCAAGATGCGTCGGGCCATGATGTATGGACCGCCTGCATTTCGCAAGAGAGTTTTTACTTGGAACCTTGAAGTCGCTACTATGTATCCGACCTGTTTATCGGCGCGCGGGCCGTGGCCTTGATGGTAATACGCACGTACCTACAGTCTAATTAGCGGACAGGTTACTTAGAACCATTATGGCCCTCTGACTTTGGGTGCGTTCTTTCTTCCGTTCCATGCTTATGCTCTGTCGCGAACTTTTAAGGAGGTTCTGGTTAAATCGCCTCCATGTCAGTTGTATGGTTGTCAAACTCCGTGCAATTGTACAATACGCTCCAGGCGATCCTTGCCAGCTTATTAGCCAAGGCGACGGCCAATTTATTCTTATGCATTCGCTTGGATGCCCGCTCCAGCCAGTCTCCGAAGCTCAAGCTCTGCCAAAGTTTCGGTCGCATCATCAAAACGTGTGCCGCTTGCACCAACAGCATGCGTAAATAGCGATTTCCGGCTTTCGATATTCTGCCGAGGATGGGCTTGTCTCCTGTGCTGTACTGGCGGGGGACCAGGCCTAACCAAGCGCCAAGGTCTCGTCCGCGTTCAAAAGCAGATCCGTTGCCGATGGCGGCCACCAGCGCGGTGGAGATGATGGGTCCGATGCCGGGGATACTCATCAGCAGTTGGCAGCCACCGTCATATTTGCTGATCTGTTCAATCTCGGTACTGGTCGCATCGATGCGTTCGTCTAACCACAGCCAGTCTTCATAAAGGCCGATCAGGATGTCGTGCATGCGCGAAGAAATCTCATTGGCGCGATTGTCAAGAATGGCGAACAGAGAGTTTCTCAAACTGCTACTACCTGTGCGCACCGCAATTCCTTGCTCTAACAGGAAGGCCCGGATCTGGTTGATGGTGGCGGTTCGACGCGAGACCAATCGGGATCGAACTCGGTGCAGAGCTTGCAGATCGAGCTGATCCTGGCTCTTTTCCTGCACGTAATTCAAATTGGGCCGCAGCACGGCCTCGGCGATAGCTTCAGCGTCGTTGTAATCGTTCTTCTGGTCTTTGACGAAGGGCTTAGTGTATTTGGCGGCGATGATACGCGGATCGAACCCCAGTTTGCGTAATGTTCGGCTAACAAAATGCGCACTCATGCACGCCTCCATGCCCACAATACAGCGCGGCAGCTTCTCGAACGTAGCCACGAGGGACAGACGCTTGATCTTTTTCCGAAAAGCGTAGCTACCATCATCATTGAACCCACGATGTGCAATGTGTCTTTGCCAATGTCGATGCCGACGGAGAGAAGTTCTGTGGTCATGGGACTGCTCCGGTTTCATGAGAACAGGATCACTATAGAGCCTGCGCCTTGGGGGGGCAGGCGGTCCATCCCATGTGCGGACATTCGGACGTTTCCATCATAGGTTGAGGCACGTTCACCCGTAGGCTTCTAAAGTAGCTTTTAAGGGCAATCTAGAATTACTCAACTGCCATTCAAGCATTTTTAAAAGGGATGACTATAAGTGCTCGAGGATAGCGGTGATTGGCGATTTCAGAATAAGTAAAGATTGCATATATGGTAACTTAAATATTTAATAAATCAATATGTTAACTAAATTTTCAAATACACTTTTTGATTGAATAAAACCTCTTATGCACCTAGCTTCTTTAATTGTGCATCCTGCAATTATTGATAGAGATGATTATAATGAGCGACGCATTTTCGAACGCTACCACCAATCAGATACCTTCTTTCGTAGAGGGCGATGTAATTTCCGATTTTCTGAAGCTGACTGCAACAAGTGTCAGCAACTCAGGTAAACTGGGCAACTCTATTTCCATCAGCGAACCTGGCCTGATCGCTGTTGGTGCAAGCGCTGATATTGTAGGAAGTTCTTATCAAGCCGGCTCCGTCACAGTTTTTCGCCCCTTGGAAGACGGAGGATTTGAAGAACTTCGTGTTACCGCTCCCGACGGTGCTCCCGTTGCTCATTTCGGGGAATCTGTCAGCATTGCTAATGATGGAACGCTGATTGTCGGTGCCCCCAATGCATCGCCAAATGGTATTTATAGTGGGGGGGCTATCTATGTGTATCAGCTTGATACCGACGGAAACTATGGCACTCCCACCAAATTGACCGCGGTAGATGCCAGTCCAGCAGATTTCCTTGGCTCAGCAGTTTCGATAAATGATGATGGGCAAATCATTGCAGCTGCCAAGGCTGATGATGTAAATGATGTTTATGACGCTGGGGCTGTTTACGTCTTTACCCCAGAAGAAGACGGCAGCTATTCAGAACTTAAGCTTACAGCTCCAACCAGCTCCGTGATAGGTAATTTTGGCTCTTCAGTATCCAACAACAAGGATGGTCTTGTTGTTGTTGGCGCTGCAGGCGAAGGCTCTGCTAAAGGTGCGCTTTACGTTTATAAACCGACCGCAGATGGATATGAAACACCTATCAAGCTCGAAGCTGCACAACTTCAAGACGGCGACAAGTTCGGTGCATCTGTCGCAGTCAATGACAAGGGAGAGGTCATCGTCAGCCAACCTGGTAACATGGTGGGCGGAGTTGTTTTTGCCGGCTCGGTCGTGCTCTATAAGCCGGGTGCTGATGGAAGCTATACTCCGAAAATCGAGTTCACGGCCTCAGATGGTACTGCTGGTGATGGGTTTGGCTCCTCCGTTGCAATGAATGCATCTGGTACTCTGGTTGTCGGTGCTAAAAACGACGACGCAAACGGGGCCATTGCGGGTTCCGTTTATGTGTTTGTGCCACAAGACGATGGCACCTACAAAGAGTTCAAGATTGCCGTACCAGACCTGAAAGATGGTGATGAATTCGGGTTTGCAGTTTCTATAAGTGATGATGGAACAATCACCATAGGCAAGCCAGGCAATGATATCCAAACTGGGTATGACACAGGCGCAGTCTACGTTATTGAACCCGACCCGCTTGGCAATTACACCCGCCCTGCCAATGAGCTTGTTCTCTTCGAAACAAGAGATACCTCTGACATAGCAGGCAAACTCTCGCTCAACTTTTCTGATTCAGACATTTCTGACAGTGCCCACACAGCTTCTGTGAAAAGCGTAAGCCTGTCAGGAGCGACCATCGGTTTGAACCGGCTTTCGCAACAGCAATTGTTGGACCTTGTTGCGGTTAATTCAGTTGAAAGCTCCGACCAGTCCGAGTTCGGCAAAGTTAACTTGGATTTTACGGCTGGATATGAGGTTTTCAACTATCTCTCTGAAGGACAAACTGTTGAGCTCACCTATATAGTAGAGTTGGATGACGGAAACGGGGGTAAGACTGAAGGGACTGCCAAGATCACAATCATCGGCACAAATGACACCCCAACAGCTGAGGATGTTGAAGTTGCTGTTTCTGAGGATGCGCGTGATTACATCATACAAACAGGGCTGGTTGATCCCGACCTTTCCGATCGACTTAGCATCACTGCAGAAGCAGATGATGTAAATGGCAAACTAGAGGTTTATGGTAAAAACTTCAAATACTCAGCAGCTCCACATTTTAATTATCTTGCAGCAGGCGAAACAGCAACTGAAACCTTCACGTATACAGCTGATGATGGTCATGGGGGAACAGTTACCAGAAATGTGACTATTGTGGTTGAGGGGAAAAACGATGCTCCTGTTGTCTCAGCGCTAACCGCTAATATCTTGGAGCACGAAACTGCTGATCTTGAACTAACATATAGTGATGTGGACCTCACAGATACACACACAACCTCCTTTGATGCGTCTGCAACAAAAGGGATCGTGACATTTGTTGATGGTGTCTATCACTATAACCCGAATGGACAATTTGATGATTTGAAGGAAAGGCAAACCGCAACCGATACCTTCACCGTGACCGTTGATGACGGTCACGGTGGTGTGGTCACACGTACCGCTACGATCACAATAACAGGTCGCCCTGATCCAATTTCTGAGATCAGCGGAAGCTTTTTACCAAACGTGGCACATCTTAAACGACAAGGAAGTGTTACAGATCGATTCAGCTCCTCTCATGCCGTTTCCGAAGATGGAACTTTGGTTTACGGAGCCCCTTCTGTCAGAGGTGGAGCTGTTCATGTTTATTCCCCCAAAGAGGATGGAAGTTACGAACTCAAGGTTCTCCCAAATCCGTTCGGAAGTTCTGGTAGTACGTTCGGTTATGATATCGCAATCAATAATCATGGGCAAATTGTAATAACAGGACATCAAGAAGATCACTTGTCTAGATATAATAATAAGGTGTTGGTTTATTCACTTACACAAGACGGTGAATACAGTGTAACTGAACTGCCAATTACAAATGATCGAGCATTTTTTCATCAGACAATCGCTATTCAAGATGATGGGACGATTATATGGGGGAATCCATTTCACAATACACAAGATCTAAACGCTGGGGAAGTGGTGTTGTTCAAACCAGATGGGCAGGGCGGATATGTTGAGGAAGTAATTCTTCCAAGCGCTCCAGCAGCGAATGAGAACTTTGGTAAGTTTGTTGAGCCCGGTGCAAACGGTGTGATTTATGTTGGGGGACGCCGCTTGCTTGAAGACGGAGCTTACCAAGAAGGCATATTTATCATGTCTCCTGACAGCGAGTCTGGATACACTGAAAAATTCGTTGAAACTGTTGCTGTGGATGATCGCTCCTCACTCGCCGTCAACGATCAAGGCGTAGTCGTGATCAGCACTCCTGATCAGAATGTCTCAGGTATTGGTAAAGGAGTTGTGTCTGTTTACACCCCTAATGAGGATGGGTCGTATTCAGAAACCACTTTCACACCAAACTCCCGTGACAATAACAGCAAATTTGGGGCCCATATCGCAATCAGCGAAGAGGGGGTTATTGCCGTTAATCGTCTCGGGGATGAGAAATCTGAAGTCTACGTTTACACTCCAGATGGTGATGGTAGCTACGATCTGCAAATCTTTGAAACCGTAAGGTATGTTCGCAGTATCGAAATATTAGAAACGGGTGTTATAACTGTCGTTGGCGGTGGTGATGAGCGTGGATATGGTTTAGCGCCGGTTCAATATCATCCAGATGCAACTGGTGAATACGGTAAGCTCAAATCTGAAGCCCAGTTAGATGAGACGACGGATCTCGCAAGTATTCACAGCAACTACTATTTCACTTTCGAGGACCGCTATATTAGCTACGACATGCTAGAGGTTTCAGTTAAAGAAATTTCTAGTAGTGGGGTTACAGAGGGTTTAGATACCGGTGAAGTCGCTGACTTTCTGAATTTTGACGGGACAGAATGGAGCCATACCACTCGATTTCGTACTGCGAAGTTTAGCTTTGATAGCCCAGCAAACGTTTTCGATTATCTTAAAGAAGGTGAGACAGTCACGCTGACATATACGGTTGAACTCGACAACGGCAGTGGTTCCCCAGTGACCAAAGATGTGAAGATTACCATTCATGGTCATGATGATGTTGGCACAGCTGAAGCTGATAATTTGAATGGTGGCAATTCTAACGACATCATGCAGGGTCTTGCTGGTCATGATGTAATTGACGGTGGCAAAGGGGCTGACAGGATAGATGGCGGTGAAGGTGATGATACCCTAACTGGGGGGACGTCTTCTGATACTTTCCAGTTCAAGGGCAGCAATTTTGGGAACGATGTCATCACGGATTTCGATGCAGGTCTAGGACTACGTGATGTAATCGAATTCGACCAAGCTGTATTTGACGATTTCAATGCGGTGCTTGCTGAGGCAAGTGAAAGCGGTGCCAACACTATCATCACTCTGGATGCGAATACTTCTGTTACGTTGAAGAATATTTCAATAGCAGATTTGCGTCAGGACGATTTCCAGTTTGTATAATTAGACTGAGAACGGAAGGTCTGCAGCGGAAGCTGCGGGCCTTTCATACGTCTATTTTGTTAGAAACGCACACAATCAGAAATAGCAATAGCGTAAAACTGAGGAGATCTCTGCATTAAGGCGAATGTCCGCAAATGGTCATGAGCGACTTGCTGCATACGCCAAGGCAGATTGTATGGCGTATGACTACAATGGGCTCTTCAGCATGAAAGTTTTTTGCTCTCCTACAGCAGCCAGTACAGCAAAGCTGTTTATGTACTGACTGATAACATACCAAGACACGGAGGCTACTCGCATTGTACGCCAGCACCATTACTCGTGCTGTAGCTTAACCGAAATTGCTTCGCAACTTTGCTATGAGCACATGGCTCCGCAGACATATCGAGAGGACGTCCAGCCCGCATCGGCTGGTGCTCAGGGCTCTTATGTACTTGTAGCGAACTGAGACCATCACGATTAGGGGCTCAGCTCGCTTAAGACTGTAAATCAGGGGAATCTCAAGCGGATACAGCTACTCGTTTTGCCTGATAAAACTACAAGACGCGTCCGCATCAAGTTCTTTAGCAAGTGCACACAACCAGTTTACTTGGCAATTTCGATCCTCTTTATAGTTATCGCCAGTGTCTACTCCAGTGTCACTAATAATAAATCCGTTGGAGGTAAATGAGCCTTGCAAATCCTCAAAGGCATAACTGACACGGGCCAATGTACTTGAAAGGGAGGCAATAGAACTCCCATTCACTGATCCTGTCAGCTTTGTATACCCACCGTCATTAAACAAGGGCTCCATCGCCTTTTTTAGCTCGTAAGCGAAAGTTGCTTCATCCGTTAAGTATGACCATTGACAAACGTCAGAAAGTTCGAGCGGTTGAAAATCTGCGTGCAATGACTTCCAGGTCCCATAAAGAAACTCCTCAAGGATGAAGTGACAATCTTTACTTGGATTTTCTGCATCGTGTTGAGCACACACGAACGGATTAACTCGGCTATGATCTGTTGGATAAAAATTAACAAGCTGACCCCGAAAGTCTCGCTCTAATACGTTGTAATCTTGGATCTGAGCCTGCATCTCATAAAGGCAACTTAAGGGGGTGTTCCCTTGGTTAATGCAGGTCTTGATGACCAAAGCTGGCTTGGGGATCAGGAAAGCTGCTTTAAAGTTACCTTCTCCAAGAAAGGTGCTTGGATTGATGAAGTAAGATTGCTCGTATGCTTCGAGCTCAGATAGATGATCATAATGCGCAGCATTTTGCGCGGTTACTGAACTTGGATCTATGTAGGACATAACCGCTACAAGAGCCAATAGTGTTGATTTCTTCATTCTTCTTCTCTGTTTTCATAGCTACATGTGAAGAAGACGCTATCCATTCAAATGAGTGAGCTAACTGATTTTGCCTTGATTAATGAGCGATGAAGGCAAAGCGCTGATTCCACTAGGGCTACAACCAGAGAAATAGGTAATTAGTCTCTTGAACTCTCTAAAGTTGATCATTGCAGCATTAGAGTAAAACCCATAACATATAATTGGTTGCATTTACCGCAGGCAGTGAACTCAACATCAAAATCAACCATCTGTAGCAGCTATTAACGCAACGTGATGGACTGGTAATATTTGAAAAAGGGACATTTCAGCATGCCGATTCCAACATCCCGCAGCGAGTTGCTTAACGCAATCGAAGTGAACTTTACAAAACTTTTCAAAGACCTTGAAACTGTCCCCGATGCGTTATGCAGAGAGGCGACCCTGGAAGGGCACGCAAAGGGCACGATGATGAATGTACACAATCTAGTCAGCTATTTGGTTGGCTGGAACCATTTAGTCCTGAAATGGCTTGATCTTGATGCCAAAGATGCACCGATCGATTTTCCGGAAACTGGGTTTCAATGGAACCAACTTGGCCTGCTCGCTCAGAAATTTTACTCAGATTATGAAGACGTCGCCTTCGATCAGCTTTTGAAAGATTTTAAAGGCGCTAAGCAAGAGATTATCGATTTCATTTCCGATCAGACAGACGAGCGCCTCTATGGGGCAAATTGGTATGAGAAATACACTTTAGGGCGTATGATCCAATTCAATACCTCATCTCCCTATGCCAACGCCCGCACACGGCTACGCAAATGGAAACGAGCAAACGGCATCACATGATCACGAGTATCAACGACCAGCTTTCAAAGTTCGCTGTTTCCCATTTTCAATCCAAGAAAACCCCGTTTGCCTTTTTTGCTGAGATCCCAGAGACATGCGAAACAGACGAGCTTAAGAACTACCTAAGCCCGGAGGAATGCGCTCGGGCAGCACGCTTTTACTTTCGCACCGATCACGACAGTTTTGTCGTTGCCCACGCGATCAAGCGACTCGCGCTCGGAGCCATGACGTGCCAAACGCCCTCTGACGTTCCGCTCGCCATCGGGTCGCATGGGAAACCCAAACTTATTCATGCATGTGATGAAGGCCCCATTCAATTCAGTCTCTCGCATACGAAAGGAGTTGTCGCTTTTGCTGTCGCGTTCCAAGCCCCTATCGGTGTCGATGTTGAGTGTGTCAATCTCAATATAGATACCGCAAACCTAGCCAAGACATTTTTGGCCTCGCAAGATACCGATCTCCTTAATAGTGTGGCAGACACTGAGCGACAGGAAACCTTCTTTCAGCTTTGGACTGCAAAAGAGGCATACATCAAAGGTATCGGACTAGGTATGAGCCATCCTTTAAAGAGCTTTTTCGTTGAAGCTCTGGATCATAAGAGCCGTATTTGTGACAGCCAAACAGGTGCGTCACTCAACTGGATCACACAAAGCTGCCAACCTACGCCTAAGCACTACATGTCATCTGCTATAGAAAGCCAGAGCGCAAGCGATGACCAAGTCACGTTTCTGGAACTACCGTTCCAGATGATTGGCTAGCAAAAGCGCGATATCGCCTCTTTAGGCATTGCCTCAGGAAGTCTCCCGTAACCCCTCATCAACTGCCGAAAGGACGGTGTTTACTGAGGCTATTGTGTCGTCCAACCGATCTTCTACAAAGAAATGCCCAGTATCTTGCAGAACCTTGTGCTGGAACCCGTATGGTGCATGAACTTGCCACTCTGTAAGGCACTCTGGTGTGGCCAACTTGTCTAAATCTCCGGACAGGATTGTCACGGGACACGGCAATTTGCGCGTATTTCCCGGGTACACATAGGTTTCGTAAAGCCGGTAATCCGCCCGAATGATAGGCAGGAACATTTCCATCAAAGATGGATTACTCAGGACGTCGATTGATGTTCCGCCAAGCGCAAATATTTTTTCCATAAAACGATCATTGGGCAAAGTATGGACAACCTCTTCATCATGTGCGCTATGAGGTGGGCGGCATGCCGAAAAGAACAAGTGTGACGGCGGCTCAATCTCTCCTTTTGCAAGAATCTTCTGGGTTAGTTCAAACGTCAAAAGGCCACCGACCGAATGGCCAAAAATCACGTAAGAAGATGACTTTCGTTCCTTTACAAGTTTCTCATAAAGGTCACTCACAGCTTCCTCCACGGATTGATAGAGAGGTTCACGCATCCGCATGCCCCGCCCTGCTAATTCCAATGGGACAAGCCGCGTTCCTTCATTCAGCTTCGGACGCCATTTGTAATAGGTCGTCGCAGAACTTCCTGAATAAGGAATACAAAACAAATCAATAGGCATCATCGCGTTTTCCTATCTAAGCGTAGTGCTCTGCCAGGTGCCGAGGAACCGGAACAAGGCTGCAAGTGCGACTGCGCACCAAAGCAGAATAATTGTCGGTGCCAAACTCAATGGCCCCCATTCAAACAAGACTGACAAGGGAAGCATGTAGAACAGCATGGATGGAAGAACGAGGGCCAGGCCAGTCGCCAATCCGACCCAAAGCGCCAATGAAAAGCCGCTCTTTAAAACCCCTATCCGAGTAGAGATGCGTTTTTCTTTAAAGATGCAAAAACATCGATAGAGGCATAAAGCCAATGAGACAAAGACAACAACTAATGCGAGCGCAGACAAGCCCATTGCGTAGCGGTCAATTGTCTTAAAAAACTCGCTGCTATGTCCAAAATTCCCAGTCTCTAGATAAAAGAGGATAGAACGACAAGACTCTGCGACCAAGTTTGAGTTGAGGTTTGCAAGAACAACAATGACAGTATCATTGTCGGGTTTTATGTCGATACAGGATGAAAATGTTGGATTAGCTCCGGCGTGATAATACTCTGTCCCCCATGTGTTGAATACAAACCATCCAGTACCATAGAAGGATCCGTAGGTCGGTGATGGCGCAACGCTCATGTTGGGCTTTAATGATTGAGCAAAGGCAGTGTCCAACTCAGAAGCTGGTTTCTTAGCAGCTGTTAAAATGGCCTCTGCCCACAGTCTCATATCAGACAAGTTTGAGTGGATGTAACCGGCGGGTGCATGACCAATGTGAAGTGGTGCTTCCACACGGGCAGCTTGGCCATAGCGTAACTTGTGCCCATCACTCTTTGTCTGTGGAGCTGCAGTTCCGTCAGGGATCCAAGTCTTGTGCAAATCCAAAGGCTCTAGGATCTCGCTTTTGATCAGCGTAGCAAACGACTTTTGGGTCACTTCCTCGATGATCAGCGCTAGAACTGTGTAGTTTAGGGTTGCATAAGAAAATGCAGTCCCTGGTTCGAACACCAATGAATCGTCGACTAAGCTCCGAACGATCTTCTCTGCACTGTCAGAGTTTCCACTTCTAACATGCTCGATTGTACCAAATGCCAAACCAGAGGTATGATACATTAGGTCGCGGACACGAGGTTCAACACCATTATAGGATGGCGTAAACCAAGGCAGATATGACTGCACACTACGATTTGGATCAAGGACGCCGCGCGCAATATACAGTTGGGCTAATGCACCCGTGAAGGCTTTGCTGTTTGACCCGATCTCAAAGATGGTCTCCGGCCCCACAGGAACAGAGTTGTCAAGATCTTGCACGCCTTTAAAGATAGTCCATTGACCGTTTGGGCTGGAGACATAGACAGCTAGCCCTGGAATGGCACCATCCCGCATCAATGCATCCAATTGTTCCTCAAGATACGCCCGTGATTGTGTGTGCTCCTGCTGCACCGCGTTAGCAGGCATTGGCAGAAACGCAGCGGTTAACGCACTAATGAGTGCGAAATGCACAGCAATCAAAATTTTTCGCCCAGTATTCATTTCACATCCGTTCCTTGATCAGCTGCAACTGAGCTGCGAATGAGGGGCACTCATAGATGTCCGCAATCTCTAAGTGGACATCCAGCTCGCGGCACAAGGTTTCGACAAAGTTCGCGATTGTTAGCGAGGTGGCTCCGTGTTCAAAGATTATGTCATCATCGATCGCTGCCTTGATGCTAAACACCTCGTGCCAGAGACGTTGAAGATTTTGTTTCAAGGAGAGTTCTAGGTCCTCTCCATCTATCTCTTCGACCAGTATCTTTGCGGCAGGAATCTCATAATGCGTATGGATCAGTTCCGGTACTGGTAGGGCGGGGCAAAAGCCGCTTTTTGCAACAGGAGCACGAAGTTTGATTGCGCCGTTGCTCCAAAGAAATGCCCGCAAACGCTCTAAGCTATCACCTGACAAGGCACTAAATGAATGAAACGCAAGTTTGTTGCCTGAGGCGGAAAAATCGTGATGCGCTTCGCTAAAAGCCCCTGGCGAACCGACTTCGATAAAGATTGCGTTCTGATTTAACGCTGCCGCAATGAGCCCATTCAAGTAAGACGGAACGCCAATTTTGCCATTCCAATCCAGTGAGTTCAGTACTCGCACCGGACCCTGATCAGTACGAACACCGCGGACATTGAGGAAGCTTCTAACGTACCCATCAATGTCAATATCGCCTTCTTTGTCTGGTAAACCTTCCAGCATTTCCACGGTTTGGTCTCCTGAAAGCACACCAGCAAAAAGCAAAGCGGCAATCCAACCAGTTCCATCACCAGCAAGTGCTGCAATAGGTCCGACTTCAGTCGCTACTCGCGTTGCCTTGGCACACTGGCTCACAACAGAAAGAACCCTTTGTGAAAGCAATGATGGAGATCTTAGGTCTACAGAAACTATAGATTTCCAGTGCGCAATGGCCTTTGCATATCCCTCGTCGACTTCGAGATCCAAAAGATCTGTAGCCGCCTGTTCCGAACCTGAAAACAAAAGATATGGTTCGACGAGATCCTTAGCTTCACTAAAGTTGAGGCCATCCTTCAATGTGTCGTGAGAATTCAAAAGCGTGCCGTGCTCCACGACCACGGCGGCACGAACAGGATAGTCTTCGCGGTGATGATAAAGGCACCGCGCCATGTCATCAGCCCATACCGGGCCAATCGTTTCAAGACGTCGCCCAATATCTTCAATCAAGCGATCCAACCCTGTTTGAGTTCGAGCACTAAAAGGCAAGATGATTGAGCCCCCCACCGTATCCGGTCTTTCTTCAGCGTCGGATGTCATAGGCGGCCAGCTTGCCAGAACCGCGTGAGCGTTTGTTCCGCCTAAACCGAAAGAGCTCAGCCCCGCAAACCTCTGCCGGGTCTTAGGCAACTCAGCAAGATTCTGGTTCACTCCAAATCCAGATTCCTTATTAGAGATTTCAGGTAATGATTGCGGACAGTTGAGCTGAGGCGGCAGCAGGCTTGTCCGTAAACTCAGGCTTACCTTGATAAGGCCAGCCAACCCAGAGGCAACACCAAGGTGACCAATATTGGCCTTTACAGAGCTCAAGTAGCAGGGCTGTGAGTTGTGTTCGCGCATCTTGTGAACATCTTGAAGCGCTTGCACTTCGATCTTATCACCCAGGTTCGTCCCGGTGCCGTGGCACTCAATAAAATCAAGCTGACGACTATCAACCGAGGCTGTACTTAGAGCTTTTGAAACAACCGCCTTCTGCCCGTCAACCGAGGGTACCGCATAGCCCATCCGACGCTCTGCGTCGTTGTTGACTGCCGATCCCTTTATCACAGCATAGATATCACTTTGATCCGACACAGCATCTTCAAGTCGTTTCAGAACCACGGTGCAAACGCCATTCGTATACACCGTGCCATCAGCGGTGGTCGAAAACGGTTTGCAATGGCCATCATTCGAAGTCAGAGCCCCTTCGGTGACATCATACGAGCCATTTTGCCAAAGACTAACAGTGGCAGCCGTAACCAATGCCACATCACACTGTCCAGAAATCAATGACTCGCAAGCTAGATGGACCGACACCAGCGAACTGGAACAAGCGTTTTGAACCGAAATGACAGGTCCACTCAACCCAAGTTTATACGCAATAAACGGACCAAGGTGATCGCCGTCATTCGCGATCTGGGATTGCAAGGCAGACATCCCACCCTTTTGGATAACAGCAGGATAAACACGCTCAAGCAAATAAGTATTGCTGTACTTGCTGGCAAAAAGGCCAATGGTCGGATGGTCGCCTTCCTTCATCACAAGGGGACTCTTTGCATGGGGCACATTCGCTCGTGTCAAGGCATCGTAACAAGACTCGAGCGCCAACCGATGTTGTGGATCCGTCAGCTTTGCATCCAATGGCGACACATTGAAGAACTCAGCATCAAACCCATAAAGATCATCGATCATATTATCGAGCAGTATGCGCTTGACGACCGGAGTGTCAGAATGCGCAATCTCTGTCGAAGACACCGGGGCAAATCTTGGCGACGTTAACTCGACACCCTTAAGCAGCGCGTCCCAAAGCGCTTCCACCGAGCGAGCACCAGGAAACTTTCCGCTCATTCCGACAATTGCTACGTCGAAAGGAGAGATATCACCTGTCGGATCATTCATCTTTTTTCATCCTACTCCAGAAGATCGGCCACAGTTGCTCAATGCCCTGATTGGGCAGTGAGCAACTGCAACTGTCACGCTTTGCGTAACGCGATATGAAGCGGAGTTCGGATCGCCAGCCATGCTGGCAAAAGGCCCGATAGCAGACCAATCGCCAAGGCCATTGCTATGCCCTGCGCCACAATAATCGGAGTAACATTGAACCGGAACACCAGCTGGCTGAATGCTTCGCCATTCATCGTAGAAAACAAGAAGCCATCAACAATGAGATAAGAGACTCCGACCCCTATCAGTCCGCCAATCAGCGAAACCAGGATCGCCTCCAAAAGAACAGCCAGTGACATTGCCCCATCTGTGAAACCAAGCGCGCGCAACGTTGCAATCTCCGTCATTCGCGTTGAGATAGATGCATATGTTGCATTCAACGCTGCAAAGATCGCACCAACCATCATCAACATAGCCAAGGGATCCACCGTCTTTTGCACCAAGGTGATGAGCCCACTGCCATGCGATGAAAAGTAGTCCGTTTCTCGCTCGACTTGGAGATCAAACCGAGGATCCCCTTGGATCGCTGCTTTGTAGCTGTCGAAAACTGCTGGTGAGGTCAGTTTAACCCGCAACGATTGAAGCGTATCTTGGTGTTGGAACACTGCTTGCATCGTTTGCAAGTCAGCCCAAATCTCAGACTCATAAACATTTCCACCATCATCAAACAATCCAACGACAGTCCAGTTAGCGCCCTGAATGTTCACAGTGTTCCCGAGTTCCAAACCGGCGAACTGTCCGGAGGCTGCTGTACCAACAACAATCTCTGTGGTGCCACGTGTAAACATTCGACCTGCTGACAACACAAAATCTGGATGAAGTGCGGTTTCTTCATGTTCGATACCACGCATAGGAACGTTCACAGCTTGACCATTCTTTTTGGCCAGCTCCACGACAAGGTAGAATTGCCCCGAAGCCAACTTGGTATCCCCTTCTGAGGCGATCTCAGGATGCGCCAGCATTGCTGGTAGATCAGATACGTTAAGGACGCTGTTCACTTCAGACAAAGCGCCAGAACGCATGATGACCGCAACATCCTCTTGGCCGGTTCTACTCATAGTCTTACTGAAACCTGCTAGCATCGAGAGAACAGATATGAATAAAAAAACCACACTGGCCACACAAAAGATGGCAACGAATACGCCCGAAAGTCGTGTTAACGTGCTTTTTAAGCCGTTCGCGACCAACGTAATGACTTGGTATACCATTGGGTTATCTCCGGCTCAGGGTTTTCACGATGGGCGTGTTGGACAGCTCAAACATCGGCAAGATTGCAGCGAGAAGGCCAACGCCAGCAGAGATCATCAAACCAAATGCTAAGTCGCCAAATCCGATCGTCACTTCAGGGATGAGTTCTGTGAAGACCACCTTGAGACGCCCTGCAAAGAGCATGGCCATCACGATGCCCAGCACAGCACCGATGAGAACAGTGAAGAAAGATTCCAATGCAATCCAAGTGGATATCCAGGGTACACGGAACCCCATAGTTTGAAGCACGGCAAAATCTCTTTGGCGCTCCCTAGCAGATTGCGTGATGGTTGACGCACATACAATCAAGAGTGTTGCCACAACAGTCCCCATGACCATCTTCAAAACCAGACCGATATCGGCATACTGGTTTGAAAAAGATTCAAGGAATGACTGTTCGGTTGCTGTCTTCGTTTCCGATTCAGAGTTGGCAAAAAGAGCATCAATCTCAGCTGCTATCGCCAGTTGCTCTTTCGTATCACTGGGTTCTACTTTGATTGAAAACCAACCTGCACTGTAGTTGCCATAGCTTCTGGTTTCATCGAACCCATCGTGATGGATCAGAAATAAGTTGGTTTCAGTGTTGGTGTCTTCGCCTTCAAAGATTGCCAGAATTTCAAAGTCCCACACATTGGTGTCATGCTTGGTCCGCCAGATGTTGGAATGTATCTGCACTCTGTCACCAAGCTGCCAGCCTTGCTGGTCAGCCATCGCACGGCCGACAGCCGCACCAGATATGTTAGATAAGAATGCTGACTT
Source organism: Pseudovibrio sp. POLY-S9 (assembly GCF_001431305.1). Lineage (NCBI taxonomy): Bacteria > Pseudomonadati > Pseudomonadota > Alphaproteobacteria > Hyphomicrobiales > Stappiaceae > Pseudovibrio > Pseudovibrio sp. POLY-S9. The sequence goes on along the minus strand of NZ_LCWX01000008.1, from coordinate 11,033 downwards.
CTGTTCATCTGCAAAGACCAGTTCATCAAAGATCTCAATGTACTTTTGCGCATCAACGGCAAAGACAGTCACTGGGTTTCGCTCATCTTGATAGTAGCCCCCATACCACGTTGCGTGGGTGACCATGGTGACGCCGTCCAGTTGAGCTATTTGATCGCCATAGTGAATAGGCATCGTGTTTGTCATCGAAACTTTGTGATTTGTGATCAAACGCTTGGTTTGAGACAAATCGCGTCCACCGGAGAACGCATTGTCGATGGCGTCAGCAAGACCAAAGATTGCAAAAGCAAAGGAAATGGTCATCATGACAAGTATTGTTCTAAGCGGTTTGCGAAGCATAGATTGCCACGTCATTTTTAGGAGCAAAGGCATTGTGTCCTCCTGCTACGCTGGTTCGGCGATGCGTGTGAAACGATCAGCTTTGTCAAAGTGAATGATGCGTGACGCGCGTTGGGCAACACGTGGGTCATGCGTCACCATCACGATCGTCTTGTTGTGGCTTTCGCTCAACGCAGAGAGCAAATCCATGATCTCATCTGCAGTCTTCTGATCGAGGTCGCCCGTCGGTTCATCGCACAGCAAAATTGCCGGATCGGACACGATGCTTCGTGCGATCGCTACACGTTGTTCTTGCCCGCCAGAAAGCTGGCTCGGTTTGAACTTTGCCTTCTCACTCAATCCCACAATGTTTAGAGCCAGCGCTACTCGCTCACTCTTCTCTTTGCTACTCAATCTTGTCAGCTGCAACGGTAACGCCACGTTGTCTTCAGCATTCAGGAAGGGAAGCAGATTGTAGAACTGGAAAATAAACCCGATGGTCTGCGAACGGAATTTCGCCAGTTCCTTCTTGGATGCGGAGCCTAGATCAAGCCCGTCCACCACAACGGATCCGGCATCTGGTGAATCGATACCACCAATCAAATTGAGCAGAGTGGTTTTGCCAGATCCTGAAGGCCCCATGACGGCAACAAATTCACCTTCTTTGATACTCAGATCGAGATCCTGGAAAATGTGGGTCTCAACCTGGCCCTGCTCAAAGTGTTTGGACAGGTTTTGAATTCGAATATTTGTCTTCGTCATGTTCAATGTCCTTGATTAGATATATTGGTGGATGAGAAAAAGCGAACCCGGACGCCCATATCGGCCAAAAACCGAGCATCATACTCATCCAGTTTGATGAGTATCTTGACCGTGGCCCGTCCGCGGTCGACCATCGGAATGACTTTGCTGACACGGCCCGGCATATCTGGAATATCAGCGCCATTTCCCGACACGAGAACTGATTGTCCTGGCTGGATTTGTGAGACGAGTTTTTCAGATACGTCGACCACTGCATCGATACTGGAGGTATCCACTAGGGTTGCCAATCCTTGGTTGGAACCAGATTGTGTCGCACTTGATGTAGGGGATACGTAATCACCTGGGCTTGCAAAGCGTTCAACAATGACACCAGAAAATGCTGCGCGAACAAGGTGTTTCTTCAGGTCTAATGCCTTCAAACGAAGATTGGCATCAGCCAGTTTGGTCGCTTGTTGCTGCGCTAGAAACCGAGTATTGAGAATAGCAACTTCCACCTCACTCTCCTGCAGAGTGCGCGATGTGAGTAGCCCTTTGTTTGACAGCAAGCGGTTACGTTCCAGCTGTGCTTCCGCCAGCTCCAAAGACAGTTTGGTTTCGGACAAGACAGCTTGTTCGCGCTTCAGCGTTAACTTGGCCTGATCATGCGCAATCTGAGCGTACTCGTCGTCTAAGCTAGCGAGGATGTCGCCTTTTTCCACGTGTTCGCCAATGTCAAAAAAAACGGCTTCAACCTTGCCGCCTATCTGTGGCACTGCCTGAATGCGTCGCGGTGCACGAACATACCCGGTCGCTTCTAAAGCGGCCGACGTAGGAACAAATGCAGCAGCCTTCGTTGCAGCAGAAGGTGCAAGCTCCTCCGAAACATCTTTTGCATTGGCTTCTTGATTTTTAGTTGGTTGCGATCCGGTATCAGGCACTACCGCCAAGGGCTGAAAGAACGCGCTTTCAAGATCAAAACCACTTTCCATGTAACTCAGACCTGCAGCCCCAGATACAGTCCCAATGAGGAAAATAATCAGATCTCGAAGAATAGAAGCTTGTTTCTTGGCCTTCACCTCGATCGGTGGCTCATGGCGTTCGATCTTCAGTTTTGCCAGTGTTTCGATATCATGCTTCATTCCGCTCCACCTCGCGTAATTCTGAGGCTGCATCTAACAAGAGCACGAGTTCATCTTCGGACAGATCAACGGCATCAAAGTCTAAGATATTTGCTTCGCGCCCACCCCGTTGCGAAATATGTAAATGAACTTCTTTGAACGCACTGACCACACGCTCAAGTATAAGCTCCTGATTTTCAATAGATATTTCAAATAGATCCGCACGCAAGTGCAGTAGAACTTCAGTGGATGTCCAGGCAACATCCAGCTCAGCAGCACATTGACTGTGCATACCTGTTCCATTGTGCAAACCACAGTCCCTCGCATCAACAGTCAGCTTTTCTAAGTCGACACCAACAGACGATCCAAGAGGGTTGAGGCGAACTTGCGGATGGTATTTAAACTTCTCCGGCATAAGTTGTTGCAACGCACCGAAGAGCTCTGGGGCCGTCGGAAGCTCAGCCAAATGCGAGATGACATCCCTAAAACACTGGTCCCATGATCCCATGAAGGAGGGCGGCGCGATTGGGAAGAGCGCTGAGAACCAGCCAACTTCGTTCAGATTGGATGGAACACCAGCAATCTCAGTACGACCTGTACGTTCCAGTTCAATTTGACATGATGCTGTTGTAGTCCAATGAGACAGTGCTTTCAGAATAACCGAAATCGTCAAGGTCTCTGCGTTAAGTCCAAAGAGATCTCGCGCAAGCCCTTCCAGCGCAACTCCATTCAGTGCGATCTTGCGTGACATTTGAGTAAAGGGCTGTTCAGATGGACAGCTGATTTGCTTTTGAAACGCCGGACCAGTAGCGCTTACAAGTCGATGCCAATCCTCAATTTGAGCACGTGGTAAATCACGCGCAACCTTCTCAAGATAAGCACCGCGATTGGATGCTTCACCGCTCATACTTGGAACGGAGCTTGCAACCGTACCGCTCAATATCGCATCCAACTCTTGCAACAACAGGAGCCAAGAATAGGCGTCGACGGCAAGATGGTGAACTGCGAGGAGAAAGCGTGTGCTAGTTGCTCCGTAGGAGCCTAGGGCAACCAAACACCCTGAGGCCAGATCGATGCTGCTGGTGACAGCCGCCACTGCATTTTCAAGTGTTTGATCTTCTCCCAGCGCGACAATCGGGACATTGGAAGTGGCCCGGAACTTATGACCTACCTGATCACTTGGCTGATCAATAATCTGCCGCAGAGCTTCATGGTTCTCGGTGAGTTTAGCGACAGCTCCAGCGACCCTTTCCATTGACGTAGGCTCTTTCAGATTCACAATAGCGAACTGTGCATATCGGTCCAAACGCGGTGCATTCCAACTGAGGAACCATTGTGCGGCTGGCGTCAAACGAAGAGGCAAAGATCCCAGGGGAATGTCATCTACAACCTGAGCCTGACTGCAGCACTTCACAGCTATGCCACGCAATGACGCCAGTTTCAGGATATCAGGTGATGTCATGCTAAAGGGTTGCAGCTTCGCGGCAATACGCAAGCTCTTGATGGAATCCAAACCGTACAAGAATAGGTTCTCGTCAGCTCCGATGCCTTTCACATTCAAGATCTCTTCAATGGCTTCACGAACTTGAACTTGAAGTTCGCTTTCTTCCATCGAAGACGTGCTTTGTACATTTGGAGCCAGTTCCTTCGCTAACCGCTCTGTATCCACCTTCCCATTTTTCGTGAGTGGCAGACAGTCTAATCCCACAAACACATGTGGTATCATCTGGCTGGGCAATGCTGCCTCAAGACATGCCCGCACGGTTTCGATCTCAATGCTGGACGGTGTAAAGGCCACTGCAAGAGCATTCGGCTCACCGTTATGATCGAGCAAAACAACTGTCGCAGCCTGTGTTACTCCTGGGCAATTGGATGCTGCAGTTTCAACTTCGTCTAACTCAATCCGGTTTCCAAGTAACTTGATCTGACGGTCGCGCCTGCCAAGGTATACCAACGACTCTTCTGCATGAAATTTGGCTAAATCACCAGTACGATACATTCTTGCACCGCGCATATGATCTGCTTGTGAGAACTTTGCGGATGTGAGTTCTGGCTCGTCAACATAGCCAAGTGCTACGGATGCTCCCTCTAGTACTATTTCACCAATCGCACCTACTGGTGCATCACTGCCCCAGGGTGTTCGGATGTGCACTTGCATGTTATCGATCGGTGCGCCTATCGGAACGCTTTCTGTCTGGCCTTTAGGGTCAAACACCGAGATCATGCAGCCGACTGTTGCTTCTGTTGGTCCATACTCATTGTAAATGATACTATTGGGAAACCGATCTACACAACGCGACGCTAAACTTTGTCGTAGGTCTTCTCCCCCAACGACAAGCCGACGCAAAGCCGATTGCCCCTCTTCGATCATCGTCAAAATCTTGAGGTGTGACGGTGTGATTTTGAGCGTGGTGACACGGGCCTCAGAAACAATATCTTCAAAAATGTCAGCGACCGATAACGTTTCATCGTATATCCGAATACTCGCTCCCGCCGAGATCGGTGACAGTACAGCCGTGATTGTGAGATCAAATGTGATGGGCGTGTAAAAGGCGGAGCAATCGTCAGCTGTATAATAAGCACTCGATGAAAACTGGAGATAGTTATCAAGATTATCTCGGCTGATTTCCACTCCCTTAGGCAACCCCGTCGAGCCAGAAGTAAACAAGACATAGGCCGATTTCCCTCTCACCGGTGATGGCACCGGGTTGCTTCGGGCTTTAAGTCTATTAAGACCTGCAGGGATGCAGATGTCTGTAAGTTTCAAGGCGAGTGTCGCACCGCCGGGATCGTGTAAGATGGCGTCAACTTTTGCTTTCGCGCACATATGACCAAGACGGTCTATTGGAAATGCATGGTTCAAAGGCACAAAACGACCGCCAAGCCACAAAACCGCAAGAAGTGCCGCAACGGTATGTGGACTTCGTTGCACAAGGATTCCAACGGTTGCACCTTCACCAAGACCCGCGTCATGTAAATCCTGTACGATCGCTTCAACATGCTGTTCGAGTTGCCGATACGAAATCACATCTTTATCGGTCCTTAGTGCAATCGCATCCGGTGTTGTTCGGGCAAAATGGCGTAGCGCTTCTACAACATCTGCTGTGGGTGAAAAGTGTCGACTCGGTCCAGTCATCAACTGCCTGCGTGCCGCAAGTTGCTCGGCTGATAGGACCCTTGCCGAAGATAGCGTCATACCCGGATTGTCGTTAGCCTGCTCGGCAAGGGACATGAGACCAGCATGTAGTGCTTTGATCTCAGCACGTGTCTCCTGCGCCGGCGCATCGTCGTAAACCAGTTGAATGACATCAGTATCTCGATTCTCACGCAGGACAATCTGATAGCGAAATGTCTGGCAGCCAGTATAGAAATCTTCGACAGATTGCGGGAAGCCAGCGAAGTCTGCGTTGTGTCCAAAAGCGTAATAATTGATGCAGCTATCAAACAACGGACCCGTATGGCGTTTATCTACCGGAATAGAATCCTGCATACATTCGGGAGGCATCTGGCCATGACGGATAGCATTCCCGAAATCAAGTTTGATCCGTTTTGCCAGCTCTTCAAAACTCTCACTTGGATCCAAAGTCCAAGTGAACGGAATGTGCGTTGTCATCATCCCGAAGGTTTGGCGTTCGCTTCGACTACGCCGATCCATCAGGGGACACCCTATCACTCCGGTATTTGCACCGTCACGGTGGCCGAGGTAAACTGCATGTAGAAGAAGCAGGAGTTGGTTCAAGGACAAATCTAGCCGACTAGCACACGATCTGAAGCACTCTGATTGTGCGTCACTTAACGTGAAAACAGTGCGTACTCCTTGGCCGCCAATTGCGCCCGCTGAAACCGGTAAAGACTGTTTGTGCTGAGCTAACCTGCCTGACCAATATTCTTTGTCACGAGCACATCGGTCGGATGAAAAGTAGTCCGTGCGACGTTCCAGAACAGATAGATAAGATGGACCGTTCTCTCGATAGTCTTTCGGCGTTTCGGATTGGTATGCCCGCTCGATGAATGATGTCAGTAAGGACATCGCCCAACCGTCTGTGAAGACATGGTGCATTCGCACGACATACCCCCCACCATCCTTTGTTTTGAACACGCAAAAATGGTGATACTCGCCCTCCTTCAAGGGCGTGCGAAATTCTGCCTCGGCCCATGCATCGAAAGTATCGTCCTTCGACAGCGACAAGTTAGACAAATCTACCGTTTGGATCACACCAGTCGGACTAGTATTCAGCTTTTGAAAAGTGTCTCGTTCCTCGACCTCAATGGACAATCTAAAAGCCTCGAACTCCGACTGCGCTGCCTCGATTGACTGTTCAAGTCTTGCCACATCCACAGGCCCATGAATGCGCACGATACCGCCAATGTTACTAACGGCAGAGTCTGGGTGAAGTTCTTGCGACACCAAAGCCCGCCGCTGCCCATGGCTGAGAGATGCATGTGTCATGAGGCATCCCCCATTGCTGGAATCGAGGTTTCATTGCTGTAAGCACTGACCAATCGAAACCGCATGTAATAGGCGACCGCAGCAGCGAAGAAGGTCCCCGACATTGCTCCGAAGTAAACCCCCATAATCCCCATCTGCTGCATATAAATGAGCACATAAACGACTGGTACCGACAGGATAAAATGCCGGATAATCGTCAGCATCAAAGCAGGTGCAGGCTTGCCAATGGCCTGATGGAACTCGGCAACGCAAAGGCTAATCGCAATGAAGGGCAGCGAAAGCTCCATGATGCGCACTTGCAGGACTGCGTAATTGACAACCTCCGGCACCTGAGAAAACAGCGGATAGATCAGGGGCGCAATCAGGATATGAAGCAGTGCCAAAACCAGAACACACACGAACGCCAAAATCGTCGCAATACGGAGCACAGCAAACGCACGGTCGTAATTCTTGCGTCCCCAGTTCTGACCAGCAATTGTCAGCAAGGCCGTGGATATCCCGAACATCGGGATCATAATGAGGAAGTCCAGTCGACCAACAAGTGTGAATGCCGCCATCGCCATGGGATCGACATCGATCACAAACCGATTATAGATCAAGACGCTGCCAGCGATGATGATATGGATCCACATTTGAGCAGATCCGATGGTCGACAGTCTCTTTGAAAGACTAAAGCCTCCTTTTACGGGGATCAGCTTCAGGCGCAGCTCACCAGGTTCCATCGCGAGCGTCAAAAGCAGTTTTGCCATTACAATGAACTGGGCGATCACAGTTGCAAGTGCCGCACCTTTTACGCCCATGTCGAACACGAAAATTAACACCGGATCGAGCACGATGTTGACGACCGATCCAATCAAGACAGCCTGCATCATGGCCGTCATGCGGCCCTGGCCCTGTAGCATACCCATCAAAGTACCAATCAGAACGATTGGTACCACGCCTGGCAATGAATAAATGAAAAACTCTAGAGCGTAAGTTTCCAGTTCTCCCGATGCGCCGAGTAAGGCGAGCAGTTGCTCTCCGAAAATCAAAGCAAGGGCCAGAACGAGAGCACCTATGAGCAAGGCTTGTAAAAGGCCAACTGCAAAGAGCTCCTGCGTGGCAGCATCCTCACGTGCACCAATCGCGCGAGATAAAACAGAGCCCATCGCAACTTGCAAACCGTTGCCGATCGCAAACAATATCATTCCCAACGGAAAGACCAGGCCAACCCCAGCAATAATCGCAGGGTTTGATGGATCAATCATGCTGATCCAGACCGTATCCGCAATGTTGTAGAAGACCTGGATTAGAAGTCCGATCACAATCGGAACGGACATCTGAATGATGACGGGCAAAAGCGGCCCCTCGTACACGCCATCAACACTCTGAGAGACAATGTTCTCTGATTGCGCAGTACTCATAGCAAAAACTCCTTTGGGGCAGGGCTCGCTGGCAATACGGCCTCTACGCGTTCAGCAAAATCCAGGCTTGTAATGTCGTTAAAGCGCTTGGCGATGGCTTGAATGCCAACGGGAAGTCCATTGTCTCCTGTCCCTAAAGGGATAATAGTTGACGGCAGCCCGAAAACGCTCGCAAGTGCATTCCAAACCATGAGCTCATTGTAGGCGATGGGCCGCCCATCAACGTCAAACGTGCGCTTGTTGGATGGTCTAAAATCGTGTTCGAATGCACAGACGGGTGCCACCGGCATCACCAAAAGATCGAACCGGTCAAAGAAGGCATTCACCCGCTCGTTCACCTCGGCACGATCCCGATCAACGCGATCAGCCCCAATCTGCCCTTTGGCAATCGACCAAGCATAGTCAGCCCGCTTGTCCTTCGAGTTGAAAAGCTTTAATCCAAGTGCATTTACTGCTGATGCCATACGCCCAATGGGGGAACTCGCCGTAGACATCAGGCGGCCAGTCAAAACCATGGTAAGATCAATGATTTCATCAAGATCGAACTCCGCCGGAGCTCCGTAGACCAGTTCAACATGCGCGGTTGGCTCAATACGCCCCAGCATCTCTTTTATGTGCTCTCGCATGACGCTGTCGGTCTTGTGCGCCGGCGCCTCTAACCAAACCAACACTCGTAAGGGGCGCTCACGATCGACTGACGGTTTGAACTCAGGAGCCTCAATCCAGGGGTCTAACATCACCTGCATGATCAAGGTCAGGTCCCGTGCTGATCGCGCCAAAGGACCGGATACGCATAGATCAGGTTCAACGACTGAGGCAGGATCACCCGGTATATGCCCCCGCACTGATGTGAGACCATAGCTAGGACGATGCGCATAAACTCCACAGAAATGCGCAGGAATTCGCAGACAACCACATAAGTCACTACCGATGTCGAATGCGGTCATATTGCTTGCAACAGCCACCGCAGATCCACCTGATGACCCACCAGCTGTACAGTCCATGTTCCACGGATTGCGAGTAATGCCAAAGATGTCGTTATAAGTCTGCCAATCAGCTGTCATTGCTGGAATATTGGTCTTCCCAAGCACAATCGCCCCCGCGTGCTTGAGTTTTGCCACCACAGGTGCGTCTTCTTCCACCAGGTTATCTTCCAGGTGCTTAGCACCCGCCGTACTGCGAAGCCCGGCGACGTGAAAGGCCTCCTTTACCGTGCAAGGAATACCAGCGAGAGCACCTAGAGCCTGCCCCCTTGCTCGGGCGGCATCACTTGCTTCTGCCTCTCTGCGCGCCTCATCGAGACGCAACTGGCTGATAGCATTGAGCTTTGAGTTCGCTGCAGAAATGTTCTGTACATAGGTTTCAACAAGTTCAAGAGACGTGGTCCGCCCTTGACGAAGTTCTTCCATCAACTGCCAGATGTTGGACGATGTCATTACGCGTCCTCCATCTGTGCAGATGACATATTATGACGCCGCGTCAACAATGCCGAGCGGCTCGCTTTTGCTGGGTTCTCAGGTCTTACAGACTGATGTGTTTCTGCGCTTTTCTGAACAAGCTGTTCAGCCTCTGCAGAGCGCGACTGCAAATCCGCCAGATAGAGTGCCGTCTCATGCGGCGTCGTTAAGCGGAACAAGTCTACAATTGGAATTTCAGCCCCAAGCTCTTGCTCCATCAGCCGGTGCACCCGCACTAGCTCAAGGGATGTGCCGCCAGCATCAAAGAAGCTGTCTTGAGATCTTAGATTCCGACCACCAAGTGCCTCAGTCCACCACCCAATAACTTTGGTTTCCAACACTTCGACGTCGGCATCATTAGCGTTTTTGATTATACCTTGATGCCGTGCCGGTTCTTGTGTCGCTTTCTCGCGCGCAGCAGAAGTGCCTTCCTTGGAAGGCTGCTCATCTTCAAGCAGGTCTATCAAGACCTTGTTGTCGACCTTGCCGTTTGAAGTCAATGGCATCCGTCGGCATGAGACAACCCGTTGTGGAACCATATAATTTGGGAGTCTGTCTTTCAGAAACTCCGCCAACTCGGTGCCAAAGTCCTGATCCGCTACATCCGATTTCGGTTGCTTCTCATAACTGGAGAAATCCCGGATCAGCGCTTCCTCGTCATGTTGGTCTGCTGGAACAAAGCCACCGACGATACAATGCAAGGGCATGTAGCCATCCCCAAGATCCAGTGTGCGACGAAGATCTCGGTCGTTCATTGCGCCCAACTGGCAGAACCCTAACTCAAGATCAGCAGCTTGGTCTTCCAGAAGCTGGCACATAGCACCAACCTCCATCGCGGCAAACATCACCCCCAGGTCCTTACCGTAAAGAGGTTCGATAGCCGACTTGTCGCAGACAAAATAAAGAGCAAACGATGCACTCTCAATAAGCGAGACATTTGGTCCAGCCTGACCTGCCACAATGCCACTTGATCGTTCACCCGTGGCAACCAGCTCATTGGTCCTAGGATCATGGTAGTAAAGACCTGCAGGCACATCCTGGATTTTGCCAGAATGGACACCCACATAGGTTTGAACCGGGTACAATCCACCTGCTGAACCATATCGATACTTCGGAAAGGGCAGACGGTCGAAATGGCGTTGTGATAGCGAGCGAAGAACTTCGCCCAGTTGTTCTTTCGTGACTATTTGATCTGCGTAGTTGCGACAACTTCTCCGCCGCACAAAACGTGTGTCAGTGTCCTCAGGAACACCAAAGGCATGACGTTCACCCTTGAGCCGACGGATACCGCGTTGTTCAAGTTTGAAGGCAAGCCGTGCACCAGGATCAGTTGTGATCGTCGGATCTACCTTATGGGTAGAAGTATCTTCGTCGGTTTCCACAAAGGCAACCAGGCTTACGCCCTCCCCTGTGTCCCGTACCATCGCTTTGGCATGTCGGATTTTTTCATGCCTTTCGAGGATTGTTTCGATTTCCCCCAGTTCAATTCTGTATCCGTTGACTTTGACCTGGGTATCTTTGCGGCCAAGGAACTCGATAAGACCCG
>NZ_LCWX01000007.1:0-11562 GCF_001431305.1 Pseudovibrio sp. POLY-S9 | reverse complement strand
GACGGCGAGTTCTCCAAGTTCGGCGGTTCCCTCGGCATTGCCGCTGGCAGCTCCAACAAGGGCATCATCGGCCCGCAAGGCTTTTATTCAGAGACGCCTATCCGCCTGACTGCCAAGGGCAGTGACTTCACTGGAGGTACAGTTAGCGTGGCGATCCATTATCTCAGCGTTGGCGTACCGGAAGCCCTATGACCAATCTTGGCGAGATCAACAATGCGCTGGGCGGAGGACCCGCCGCCGTTGCCATTGCTGGTCTGGGCTTCTTTGCCTGGAGAGGTGCTCAATTCGTGGCGGCAAGACACCAAAGAATACAATGCTGCCCTTCGTGAGATCCAGAAGGAGGCCACCGATAGCCTGCAAACGAGCACCGAGGAGATCAAGCGCCGTGATTAAACACCTCCTGAAAATCGTTCCGCGGTCCCGCAAGCGAACATGCAAGGCTTGTAGCCAGCATGCGATTATCATAGTACGCCAAAAGCGCCGGGAACTCACCCAAGCGCTTCAGGAGCTGGCCCAGGCGAGAAAAGCCAAAGACCAAGCCTGACGCTTATCCATCCCAAAGAACTTACTTCTTCAAGCTGCCTTCGGGCGGCTTTTTTTATGTCTGGAGGATCAACTATGACGTACACCACACGAGACATCCAAGCCCGACTTGCTGCGCTGAGCTATGATCCCGGTCCCATTGATGGTCTTGATGGACCAAAGACAAGAGCGGCGATAAATGAGGCATTGAAAGCGCGGAACGTAAAGCGCGTCGAGGAATTGTTTCACACCTCAGGCCTTCACCGCATTATCTTGCATTGGACAGCTGGCGCGGACGGGCTCATTGAGCTGGAGCGACAGCACTACCACCTCATCATCGATCGCTCAGGCCGAACACATGCAGGTGCACTGAAACCAGAGGCCAATGCCAATTGCCTCGATGGCCGGTATGCCGCCCACACCAGAGCGCTCAACACCGGCTCCATTGGCGTAGCTCTCGATGCCATGGCAGGTGCAATAGAGTCTCCTTTTGATCCCGGCAAGTATCCAATCACGCAAGTTCAAGTTCAGGCACTAGCAGAGACTGCTGCTGATCTCTGTGAAACTTACCAGATCCCGGTGAGCCCATACTCCGTTCTTACCCATGCAGAAGTTCAGCCGACGCTGAGCGTCAAACAACGCAGCAAATGGGATATCGCCTGGCTGCCAGATATGGCAGAGCCGGAAGATCCGGTTGATGTGGGTAACAAGCTGCGATCCCTCATTGCAACTGCAGGGCTTTAAGTATGCTAAGCCTGCTGTACCTCCTTGCTCAGTACGCAGTAATTGTCGCCGTGATCGCCTCCGCACTCTGGTTCTTTGCTGATTATATTAGGGATCAGGAACGTCTCACAGCGGACCTGGAAAGAAACAGGCTAGAACTCTCTCAAGCTCGAGCCTCGCTTACTCAAGCAGAAGAGGTCACACGCGTCGACCGTGCATATCTGCAGCAGACAGAAGCACAAGCCGAGCACTGGGAAAAACTTGTCAATGACCTTCGATCCTAGGAGGGCTGCAATACGCATAGTATACCTCGTATAACTCTCATAAACATTGAAGAAAGCAATAAAGAAAAACTCATCGAGTAGATCATTCTAACTCAGAAAGGTCTTAGTTGATCTTTCATGCAATATGTATCTTTCTGGTAGAAATTGTTGACCTCGGGAAGTAGGTTCCTTCAGAACGAAGGCGCTTCATCTGAAAGAAATCTCATGAAAATTGCGATTATTGCATGGGGGTCTCTGCTATGGGACCCGAGAACCCTGAAGTTGGCTAATGAATTTTCACCATCTGGTCCAACACTTCCTATCGAGTTTAGCCGCGTTTCAGGGCGTGATGGCAGCCCGCTTCGGCTTACTTTGGTTTTAGATGAAGAGCATGGAACCCCCTGTTGCACACATGTTGCAGAAAGCTCCTACAGATCGCTAAATCTAGCTAAGGAGAACCTCCGTTTCCGTGAAGGAATGCATCATGTGAATGGGGTTGGATATGTAATAAAGCAATCGGAAGATACGAGCTTTCGTGCGCAAGAAAGACATCCTGAGGCTGTTGCGATAATCCGAGCTTGGCTTGCAGATAGCGACTATGACGCTGTAATCTGGACCGCTCTTGCCAGCAACTTCGATGAACGCACCGGGGAGCCTTTTTCCGAGAAGGCTGCACTAGAGTTTCTCAGCCAACAGCAGCAAGAGCATCTCGCAGCTTCGTTGGAGTACATTCGCAAAGCACCGGCGGCAATAAGCACACCAGTCCGCTTGGCAGTTTCTGATCATTGGCCAGACTGAACACCAGAGATTACTCTGCAGGTTCTTGCATTGACCTGCGTGGGTAAGAATGCGTTGCAAACCTATGCATCTAGGTCTCAAAGCCACCGGCAATGAGCACCGCTCCAGAGATACTCTTGCGGTACTTGAACGTTTCGACTGACAGGTCTACGAAGTCGGATATGTCTGCACCAGGTGCCCGGATGATCTCATCAACAACGCCAGGCTGCCCGGCAACAATCGTTATTTCTCTGTCATCTCGCGCGACAGAGGCGATAGGTACTTCGATGAGAGCTGCATACTGAACACCCATCAGCTCCACTGAGATTGGCGCCAGAATCTGCTCAACCTCGTCAACGATTCCGTCGTCCGGCCATCGTGGAAAGATCAGTTGCCCCTCTGGAATCGAACCCAATGACAGCAATTCCGTATGCGTGCTTACCCATTCATTGAAGGTCTCCAATCGAATGGAACCCCGAACACAGCGCGAGGATCTATTGATTGCTGTCAAAATCCGACGCAACGTTGGTGCTACGGGAATCCAATGCTTAAACGGGCCCTCGTCTTCGATGACGGGAAAGGTCATTCGAGCGTCCTGGACTTGAATAGTCAGTTTTTTTTTTGGTTGTGCCAGGATTGCGCCGATTTCGTAGATCTTTACTGCTTCTTCAAGAGCAACCGTCCGGCTACTATCGTAATCGAAAGTGATGCTGGCCCACTCCTTCTCATAGTCAAAGACGACCTCCAGGTTCTGATCCGCGAACCGAATTTTCGGCATTTCCTCATCCGTCGAAAAAGGAGGGGGGGGTGAAGACATCGACAGGAACAGCCACCCATTCCCCGGTATCAGCCTCAATCTCGATTGACGCAGACAGAAGTGCAGGTGCCTCCATTTCAAGGATCGCGTCACGGAGATAAATTTGATCGTTGCTCAGCGGTATTCCGAACCGTTGCTGCTCGATCATCAGGTGATTGATCTCAAGTTGTCTTTTGCCGCCGAGGAATAGGTCACCAAGCTTATGGCGGGCATTTTCCCCAGGAACAAAAAAACGCCCGGCAATTGGTTGCCCATCGAACCCACAGCTCTCCCGTATCCGCTTCTTGTGAGTGATGTAGCTGTCGGGGAAGCAGTTCACGATGCTATGCAAGGCAATTGACAATCCTTGCCCGTCTGGGCCGATTTCCAGGGCACGTTCAAGGGGAATGGGAACTTTGACCCTATGAATACCTCTGTTTCCTTTGGCTTCTTGTTCGCGGACACGGCGCAAGGTATCGGCAATAAGGGTATCATCCACTGGCACAATTACACATCGTTTAGATCGTCGCCCTCTCTTTTCATAAAAGAGAACTGCGATAGCCGCCGGCAGCTCCGCGTCAACCAGATGCTTTAGAGCCGAAAGCTTTATGCGCGGAGCCGATTTGGTCTGTTCTGTCGCTTTTACCTGAACAAGAAACTTCGGAAGGTCATTTTGACCATCGAGAGGCCGGTCGGGACAGCGCCGCGGATTGGCTTCAAGCATGAAATCCCAACCAAGGCGATCAGGGTCGGACCTTTGCGCGTGAAACCCTTCTGGTTCGCACCAGCTCGCAAACTCATTTTGTCCTCTCGTTCCTGGGTCTGGCTTCATGGAAATTGCTCCGAAATCCTGTAGTCGACACGAGCGTTGTGGCCCACTTAAGTCTGGTTATCGTTCAAGTCGCACCCGGAGGCGTCGCGCACGTTCTTTAAACGCCTCTTCCCCCCCCTCCAGAATATCGCAGACATGCTTCCGCATCTCCGCATCCTCGAGGCCGCCGGATTGATATGTTATTGGGGGCAATTCCCCCGGGCTGTGTGGACCGGCCGTCGCGACAATAATCTGATCAGCATCAGTGTTAATGACAAGATTGGCATTGTGAGTGACCATGACTACTTGCCGTTTGGCTTTTGCTGCAACGAACAAGCTGACCAGTTCATCAAAAATCGATTTGGGATCTAGATTCTCTTCCGGCTGATCAATGATGAGCGGCCGTTGGTCGGCTTCGTCAAGCGCGAGATAGAGAAGCAAAAGGACG
Source organism: Pseudovibrio sp. POLY-S9 (assembly GCF_001431305.1). NCBI lineage: Bacteria > Pseudomonadati > Pseudomonadota > Alphaproteobacteria > Hyphomicrobiales > Stappiaceae > Pseudovibrio > Pseudovibrio sp. POLY-S9. Next base: position 7,222 of record NZ_LCWX01000007.1, on the reverse strand, counting down.
ATACCGCGTGTGCCGGGCGACAACTTAGTGATGTCTGTTCCTTCATAGTCGATGCCATATTCGATCTGGATATGACTGGTGCTGAACAACCATTTTGCAAAACGCATCAGCCAGTTCCGATACGCCACCGCATCGTTAGCCGGCACATTTGCGACGGCCATCAGCTCGTCCTGCCACTCCTCTGTAAAATTTTGGAGTGCCTTATCAATTGATGCGACATCTCCGGTCTCCCAAGCAGCTCTGATATGAGTGTTCGCCCATTGCTCGATTGAGCCTTTTCCCTTGAAATCCCCTGCCCGTCTCAGATCGAACAATCCCTCTCCGTCAGAAGCCCACGCGCAAACATCTGCCTTTCGAGTGGCCGAAAATGAGAGTTTCTGCAGCGTTCCTTCTGCAGACTGAAGTCTGTCAACCAGCGGTTGATAAAGATCTCGCAAAACCTGCTCTTCGGCGATGATCGACGCAAACACATTCACATATGCCTGCTGTCGACTTTGGTTGAGTGTTCGCATTCGCTCCACTGCGCCCTCACAGTCGGCCAATGAAGTCCTCAGATTCTCGATCTGTGTATTTTCACCCGCTATGCGTTTGACAAGTCTGGTGAACTTTTGCGCAGTCTCGGTGTCGATATTAATGAGTTTTTGAAGACGAGCAACTTCTGCTTCCAAGACAGCAAGAGGCGTTTTTTCTGGAGCCACATCATCAGCAAGATAGGGCTGATTGATATCCGCCATCGGAATTGGCGTGGTTCCCCTCCAGGAGTTGGCGCTTTGCTGTGCCGTGGCAAGTCTTGCCTTAAGTGCCGCGTCGACATCGCCGTGATATTCAAGCAAAAAGGCATCCCAGTCACATTCTTCGAGACGGGCAGCAACAAAACTTGCCTTCGTCGCACGTAAGGCTTCAGGTGCCTTATTTTCTCGAAACGCTTTAACTTCATCCTGCAGCGATAACAGCGAAGTTTCCTGGTTTACGGAATACCGCACATATGAACGAACCTTCTCAGCTGCATTGGCAATGACGGTGAGTCTCTTCGCCCGAGCTTCGCTGCCCTTGACGATGAGCTTGTCCCGGTCAGTTTCCAATCCCTTAACTAGGTGCTCTTTCTGGCTGATCTGCTGTTTGAGACCATCAATCTTTAACCGCTTTTCCCGCTCCGCTCCAATCTGATCAGAAAGAGAAACGATTGCTTCCTCTGCACGCTCACGCGCCAAACGATGGCGGGTTGCACGGAGCTCAAGCAATTGATCGAATCGGAACGTTCCATCTTTTTCTGGATGAGCCTCAAATATGACCCGTTCGATCTCTGCCAACAGTGCATCCGTCATGCCGTCGGCTGAGCAGAGCTCTTCAACGAATTTCTGTGAAAGGTAAAGCGCCCTTGGAAACCGTCCCTCTAGCTCGGGATCATACTCGTAATCGAGGAGAGTACGTTCCGACGGATCACCACTGCCCCAGTCGATCTTCACGTTGACGCCAGACAACAGATCGCCGGCACGGACCAGAAAGGATGCCGTGCTTAGACTCTGAGAAGCTGCATCACAACCTGCAGCTATTGCATCGGCGAGCGCAGTTTTACCAGAACCGCGGGCTCCGATGATAGCGACCAGGCCTGGATTAAGATCAACCTGTGGCGAGACTGCCCAGTCGGCTCCGAGTATGGTCGCACGCGAAATCACCTGGGAAGGTGTCGCGCGCATCGGAGGTGCTGCCCCCACATAGGCTCGCCCACTAGGATCAATGACGGCTTGCCGGAGAGTATCGAAATGAGCTCCTCCCTTAACCCAAGAGAAACGATCACCGTCCGGAGCACCCACTTTCGCCGTATCATGAGCATCGCTGCCGTGAAGGCATGGCTTGAGTGCGCCATAACGCTCCCGAATGTCGCTCTCTGACGTCTTCTTACCCAACCAGTAGTCTCGTTGACTTGGACTGCTCGAAAATATGATGTGGGCGAACTTTTCGACTTCCTGACGCTGGGCGCCTTCAGATTCCCCTCGCATACCGGATGTTCCGTCACTGCCACTGCCTGCGACAGCTATAAGGATGTTCTTTTTTGCCCAATCGACAGCCCGATAAACTTCTACCAGTTGCTCAAAACTTACCTTGAATTGAGTTGCACCCCGGGCAAGTGCGGCTCGTCCGGTCAGCTTGCCGTCGACCTTCGTTCCGAGCCGAGTGAGATCGTCGGGTGTACAGGTAAATCGATCACCGGAAAAATCAAAAGTCAGTTGGGCTAGAAACCGTTGTGTCGCCTGCACATGATCTGGGTCCTCAGGGTTCACGAGAAGATGGCAATTGACCCAATTGCCTTTGACCGTCCCAAATGCCAGTCGAAGCTCGACATTTGGGAATATCAAATCCACCCCAGAAAGCCTGCCATCTTGGTCCTTTGCCATGCGAACTTCTTTGTAGGTGTCTAGCAAGTAGTAATCTGTTACGCCGAGAGCTCGGATTTTCGGGGTGGATGCCTCAATCTTTGCAAGATATTGCTCTCTGCTATCCGCTCCTTTGAACTGGTCATTCAATACTGTTCCAGGTGCATGGATATGTGGTTCCCAACGCAGCCAGCGTGATCCAGAGTTAGTCATGTCATTCTTAGCTTTGTTCAATACTCAGAGCCGCATTAGTGATTAAGTTAATAACCGTAGGCTCCGACTTATGATAAAATTTAAATTAAGACATACTTACAACGATATCGCAGTGTCCCGCAATCTTGACGAGAACTTTTTACTAGTGCTCTTATAAAGCACTACAACTTTGGCGGATTCTTCCAGTTTGGGTCGTTCCAAATGACACCGATTCAAATGTCTCCAATCAATACTTTATAATTAGAAGAGCGATCTGGTTTCTACTTTACAGAATCTCTCGATCTATAGCACCAGGATCTCAATGCTTGGTACGAAGGTTATCGATGGGCTTGAATAGAAAAACCTCGAAGGTCTACTTTGGCAAATGGCATCCAACTTTGCATAGCGACCTCTAACCCTTAACCCTTGCTCTTGAAATTGCTAACCAACATCAGTGTTACGCGTGAAATCTCTACTTTTCGCAACCAGCATGGAATCTCCCATTCGCCCCAGAGCGTTAGGGGAACCTGACGATATTTGCCGGTCATCTCTTTCCACCGGGCGACTCGCGAACATGTCTTTTGTTGACGTGGTGTTGACGCGAACGCAAAAAGCCCTGAACCAGAGGTTCAGGGCTTTTGTTATGTGTTTGATCTATTGATCATAATTTGGTTGCGGGGGTAAGATTTGAACTTACGACCTTCAGGTTATGAGCCTCTAATGTAGTAAACTCTACTATTATTATTTTTCAATAAGTTAGCCTACAATACTCTGATTTATCTTTTGTTCTTATACGGTATTCGGGCATAATCACCGTCTTCAAAGGAGAGCAAATACAGCTCAAACCGAATATAGCTGTTGACGTAGTGTTGACGCAGAACATTGAGTATCTCAATGTCAAAATCTCAGTTATTGCCTCAATACATAATTTTCTACTCAGGTATAATGTATTCAATTCTCGCCGAAATAAATTTCAAGTTGCTGTTGCTTTTCTCCATAGTAAAAATATGTATTTTCAAATGATCTACCATTTCTGATTACGTTCATTCTCAACACATCTAGATACTATAAAAGCAACTCGCTTAAATTCCTCTCATCGATTTTACACGATCTTGTCTAAGAGACTCAGGCCTAAATCCACCTCTAGTTAGCAAAGATAACGCGCTTGCCACTCTTTGTAGGGGCATGCCCTAGAGAATCCTTGTCAGAGTTGTGGATGTATTTCCTATTTAGTAACTTTTGCTCTTCCACAGATAGTGGCGCGTTATTATGAGTCTTTTCGTCAATTAATTTTAGCTCATCAGGTATATCGGTCAGCCCTTGGATGGGATTTGCTGGTTGCTCTGTCAACGTACCGACTTCATCTTCGTGCTGGATTGGTATTAATGGTACATTACTGGATACAGCATAGGCATGCATTTTATGTAGTGCTATTCGTGAGAGCGCCCCATCGACATAGTCGCGCTGCATAGTCGCTTCGAAAATCTCATCATTTACTGACTTCTGAGTAATTCGTCCATTCTCGCCTTCATAGGTGCACTCTTTAACTTGGGCTGAATAGTAGGCATCGGTTGTTTCACAAAACGGATCGTCTACGGAACCGATCCGCCCTTCGTCGATAGCGCGCTCAACTGCACTTGGGTTTGTACCAAGATCAACCTCGGTCCCCCCCGACAAATAACCTCCACCGATGTCCGAGTGGGAGCCATAGAGACATTCTTCAATATGATTGCCTTGGGTTTTCACCTCTGGTACTTCACAGCCTACCGGGCTTGACAAAATCGATTTTAAAGCGAAGTTCTTCCTGCGCTCGTTGATTGCAGTAAGATGAACGACCTTTCTTTCCGCAATACCAACTGGCAAATGAAGTAAAACACTACCGTTGTCGTTATTTTGTGGCGAAAAATCAAAGTGCCTAGGTGACGAGATAGAAGGAACAGTGTCGAATAGGCCTATAAACTGCAGTTTAGTTGGGATTTCATGAAATACGCTATATAGAGATTTATCACCTCTTACTTTTAAGTACATTACGCGGCGCTTTTCCCCCTCCATGTTCTGTTTTGTTTTTGTTCTGTTATATCCCATATGTCGCGTCGTCTTGTAATATGGACCGTAGATCGCTTGAAACAAATTCAGCACATGAGCGTAGTGACGCGCTGCTGCAGCTCCTCGGGAGAAGCCAAAAACATCAACTTCAATTCTAGTAATATTATAGGAGGCATATGCACTTACAAATTCCCAAGCCTGCGAAGCTCCCTTTCCGATTTTGCAAGTACACCATAATCGCCACTGCCAGAGATTTGTCCGTTAGGAGAATCAATGTTTCCAGTGTCCGTTCCAATTCCTTCGATATAGTAGTTACCGTAGATGTATGTTTCCTCTTCCACGTTTTTCTGGCTATGCGAGGAAGGATATAGACGGTGAAGCTTCCATATATTAGTATAGTCTGATTTATAACTATCTGAAGTTAATGGCATATTATCAATGCCCGGCAGTTCACCTCCTGCTAGACGAGTACTTACATTGTAAGCATTGTTGCCGGTCCCATCAAAAAATAAGCCAATCCGCAATACAAATTTACAGGTTTCGCAAATAGAACGCTTGTCTTTTAGTAATTGCTCCGTCATCTGCTATTCTCTATCGGAGTTACATTACGGTTCTCACTTGTATAAAGCATTCCTGAAAACACTATTTGCGTTATTAGCGCGCTCACAAGAAATACTACCATCAATATAATAGATATAGATTTAGTAAAATAACTATAATTCCCATTCTTGAGAATAAAAAAATACCATACTATCAATATAAAAATAATAAAATTATAATAAAATATCAAATATTCTCCAGATAAATACTTGATATTACTTAATTTCATTGCATCAAAAAATAATAAAATAGGATTTATTGATATAAGATCTACAAATAACACACTCCCAAACGGAATTGCTACTAAGAGCAGTACAAACATAGTGCCAGCTAAAGTAAATCTTGGAACTCTATCTTCTTTGTTCGTCATCTATTCCTCGGATAATGTCATTTTTATAATTAATACGTTTGTTTTAAATACTCATTCAATTCACCAACAGTTTCTACTCCATTCGCAATAGCTTCTTTAACTTGATCTCTAGCAAAATCTTGTGCACCAGCAAAGGTTGTAACACCTATTTGCGGCAAGGCTTTTGCCTTCAAGAGATCATGCGCAATTTTTGCTATAAACAACTCCCACTGCATGTCCTCAAACACCTTCTCCTGAGCCTTACGGATCAGGGTGATGTGGCTCTTGGGTCGTTCGTTGGTTTGTGTGGAGCTTTCTGTAATTGGTGTCATGGGTGTGAGTTGGCGCGTCCCCATGTTAAAACGGTTTGTCTTGCAATGTTCACCTGCAGTAGGTGCTGCGAAGTGCCAGAGCTGCTGGGCATTGCACAGGCTGGGTTCTTCACACCAATCCTCAGCAATGAAGTCAGTAATTGGCCCGAAGAATGCCTGTGTTTCCGCTGGGTTTGTAGAGAGCAACCAGACGCGCAGAACAGCTGGATCAAAAAACCGAAACCTCACCAAACGGCCATCACTTTCGAACTCAACGCGCAAATAACGCCGGAAGTGCCGTCGTAGCAGCACGACATCCGTGGCTTCGTCCTCAGAGATATCTGGCGAAGCAACAAAGGCGCCGCGCTCTACCTGCTGCTTCAGGCTTTCTTGGGGCGGGGTTCTGTAAAGCTCTCTGGCCTTTGATTTTGAGGCTAAGAAGTAAATCCCCCAGCCCTTGCCCCAGCCTTCTTGAATCAGCCAATTGGTGAGATCGCTATCCTGCTCCAACCGCACCAGATAAGGAGCCGTCAGGGCAAGTTCCTGCGCCAGTTCTCCAGCAATCAGACTGCACCAGTCGGCATTCTCGTCCCCCAGTAAACGGCCATAGATATCTTCACACCATTGTCCGTCGATAATCGCATAAGCGGCAATGTCCTCAGTGACTTTGGCAAACAGGCTTGCCTTTACACTGTCCGCGATGAGCGTATCTGGCTCTACATCAATAGATAAAACTGCCTGCGTCATGAGGCATCCTTAGCAAATGGACATTCCTCGGCGAACGGCTTGCGTGTCCCTGGAGGGGACGCAGCACCGATGAATACATTGGCGCTTCCCGAGACATCAGCACCACCACAATCTATCGGATCGCCAACACGGCCTGCTTGCTTGTTGTTAAAGTTCACCGTGGGGCTACCAGCCGCCAATGCTCTGCCATGAGAAGGAGACGGGCATGGTGAACAGCCATGGGGCGCATAAGCATCCCCCTGCCTTACAGCAGGCCGGTTGTTAATGAAGATATTTGGACTTCCGGCAATGGCAGGTGTTGGCGGAAAGTGACAATCATGGCCAGAGCCAATGTCACCTAAACGAGCTGCGGGTTTTCCTGACATAGACCTCTCCTATTTCTCAAAGGAGCGGGCATAACGCTCGGCATGGGGACCTTGATAATCTTCTGGTGCAGATGGTTCAATGAATGGAACATCCTTGCCTGTCGCAGGGGCCCCTGCCCCGCAATTGACATTCACAACAGTGCTGTCAGTGCTGGATGTATTTTCCCCATTTGTGCTGCTTGAAAATTACCCACTTTCGCAGCTTTGACTTTTGATTGAAGGGGCATGCCCCTTCAA
>NZ_LCWX01000006.1:0-34758 GCF_001431305.1 Pseudovibrio sp. POLY-S9 | reverse complement strand
TAGCCAATGCTGAAGAAACATTTTTAAACAAGTAGCGCAGGTATTGCCTACCGCCTTGCTCATCCCGACTTCCGGGAACTCTGGTTCAACACTGCATGGGATGTCATGTGGTGCTGTTGGTGTTTGTGAAGAGACATCAAAGCTAGAACAAAATGAGATCTACTTGATGATCAAAGATGCTTATGTCTATCGAAAGGCGAGATACGTTAAAATAGATCAGGGCGTACCGTAAGGCCCAAAGAAAAGCGAATGTCCATATGAATGGGCTGAGCCAGCATAGAATTTTCCTAGCAGTTTCTTCCTCGCGGCTATTTATCAGGTAACCGACAGAAGCGGGGGCAATCGTCAAAAGTCCAAAGACACTCAGCAACATGCCAGCGGTCGACAAAACTATGAGATTAGTAGTCGGATAAATAGAAGCGGTGGCTGCTATCGTGAATGATGTTACTCCGACAACTGGGTTGAACACCGAAAAGGTGATTGCAACAAAAAGAAGAATTGACTTATGAGTTTTTGAAAGTGCGCTCTGCCGACCTCTAAGCAAAAAAAACATGATCATCATCAAAATGATGAATACTAGAAAAGGGTATATCGCGCTTGAAATTTGAAAATAGATTGTTGGAATGGAGAAGACTGCATCATATCCACCCGAATAATAGCCAGCGAGGGGAAGTCCTGCGAGCTGAAGAGCTGTCAATGCTAATAATTGGCGAGGAGTTAGAGCTTTCCAGATAACGAGTGTTGTTGTGATCAAAGGAAGGTAGAGCAGCTCCCAAAATGTCAACGGCCCTCGAAATAATGCCAAATATGCATTAAATGAAAATACTGAAACATATTCAAGCATATGATGCTCATTTAAAAATCTTAATGTATTCAATTCGCAATATAGAAGATGTCAATTACAGTAACATGCGACGCTGCTGATTGAGTAGCTTGAAATAAGTTATTTGCGCTGATCTGCACGGAAGTTTGTATCGTGGAACGCAGCAAACCGATTCTGGTTGCACGAGTTCAGAAGCCTACGCGTTGTATTCGATGATGCGGCCTTCGCCGATGAGGCGGGGGGCTTTTTCGGTGGTGGTGTAGCTGATGGCGCCTTCTTCGGGTTCTACGCGGCGGCGGTCGCGCAGGTGGGCGGCGTTTTCTTTGATGCCGATGAGGTGGGCGAGGAAAGCGGAGTTGCAGCGGAAGACGTTGATGCGCTTTGGCAGTTCATAGAACTGGGTGTCTTTTTCGTGCTGAGTTTGCGTGGTGGCGACATCCTCAGAGACTTGCAGTTCCTTGCCTGGTTTCCCGTAGGTGTTCCGTCTTGAAACAGTCTCTGCATTTTGCTCTGTGATTTTGGCGTGACGGCGAGAGCCGATATCGCGATAGCGACGATCAGCGTCTGTTCCAGTGTTAATCGCTTTTCCAGTGCGGGTGACACGCATGACTTCACTCCCCCGACTGTCTCAAAATGAGACAAATGCCATTTCCTGGGATTCACATCGCAAGGCGCGTGCCAAAGCTTAAGTTTTTATTAGGATTTTAATTAGTTGGGTGCGGTGAGATTGCTGAGAGAACGGGAAAGGTAAGCTGGTACAGAAGGTTAAAGCTTGTCGATCTGATCTTCAGGACCGCTGACGAGCAGGGTTACGCCGTCTTCTGTGAAGGTGCGTTCGATGATTTCAAGCTGTAGCAGTATGACCTGGCGTTCCAGTTCGGCACTGCTGGAGAAGCTGGCAGAGACACTGCGGGTTTTGATGCGCAGCCATGGCACAAGATCAGCTTCCCGAATGGCGAGATTTGCGGCGCCGGAGTAGGCCCGTGCCAGGCCGCCGGTGCCCAGTTTTGTGCCACCGAAGTAACGGACGATGATGACGCCCACATCCACAAGGTCTGCACCAATGAGCGTTTTGAGTGTAGGCATGCCGGAAGTGCCAGACGGTTCGCCATCGTCTTTGCCGCCTTCATCAATGCGTCCCTCGGGGAGCATTCTGCGGAAAGCGGTGACGTGGTGGTTGGCTTTTTTGTGCTCGTCGCGAAGGTCCGCCAGCCGCTGAGCAAAGTCTACATGGGGTACCAGAAAGGCAAGAAAGCGTGACTTCTTTTCTTCCAGTATCGCGTTGTATTCCTGCTCAACGGTGAAGAGGGGCATCAGCTTATGCTCCTACCGGTTCTTTGCTTTTGAAGTGCTTGGAGAGCTTCAGAGCCTGACCCTGATAGTTGGAGCCAATGCCTTCGCCGTAAAGGGTTTCTGGCACTTCCTCCATGTGTTCGTAAACAAGGCGGCCAACCGTCTGGCCGTGTTCGACGATGAAGGGAACGTCGTGAGAGCGGACTTCTAGAACGGCTCTGGACCCTGTGCCACCAACGGTGGAGTGGCCGAAGCCGGGGTCGAAGAAGCCTGCGTAGTGGACGCGGAATTCGCCGACGAGCGGGTCGAATGGCACCATCTCAGCGGCGTATTGTGGTGGGACGTGGACGGCTTCCTGCGAGACCAGAATGTAGAACTCGTTCGGGTCGAGGATGAGCGTTGCATCGCCGCGATTGTACAGCGGCTCCCAGAAGTCTTCCGGGTCCTGCGCGTCTTTGCGGTCAACGTCGATCACACCTGTATGGCGCTTGGCACGGTAGCCGATGAGGCTGTCTTTGCCAGAGCCTTTCAGGTCGATGGACACCTGTACGCCGTTGTTGATGGCATCTTCGTCCTTGCCGCCAGACACCAGTGTGTGCTGGTTGTGCACTTTGGTCAGGTCTTCATCATTGATGAGGGTTTCACCATCGCGGAAGCGGATTTGGGACAGGCGAGAGCCTTCGCGGACCAGTACAGGGAAGGTCTTTGGAGAGATCTCAGCGTAGAGCGGGCCTTTGTAGCCGGCTTCAACACGGTCAAATGCGCGGCCCTGGTCTGTGATGACGCGGGTGAACACATCAATGCGGCCCGTGGAGCTTTTTGGATTGGCTGTTGCGGATTGCTCAGCCGGGAGGTCCAGCGCTTCCTGAAGGCGGACGATGTAAACGCAGTTGGTTTCCAGCACGGCGCCTTTGGAGAGGTCGATCTCGTGCAGGATGAGCTTTTCCAGCTTGTCTTCCACTTTCGCGTCGGGGCCGGGCAGAAAGGAGGCCCGGACACGCCATGCTTTGACGCCGAGGCGCAGGTCAAGACTGGCAGGTTGAATCTGGTCCTCGTCGGGCACTCTGTCTGCTTGAATTGCACCGCTGGCAAACATAGCTTCAATCGCTTTTGCCGGAAGAATGCCTGTCATTGTTGGTTCCGCCCCACTGGTACTCAAATCGTTCTGACACTGATTAACGTAAGTTTGATCTCTCGCCAAGTCTGCAACCTAAGCTGATTGATTGACCCTAGTGTATTTTCGAGGTAAAAACGCTGCCTATTCCGTGGTGATTTGGTCGACCGGCTTGCAACCACGTAAAACAAGTAGCTAAAGGGTCGGGTTCTTGTATAGACCTCGGCCCGCGCCGGGGTTTTTTAATGAAGGGGTAGAGCAATATCTCTTCGGGCAGGAATGAGCGATGACAGACGCAAAGAACTGGAAGCCAGCAACTCGGCTTGTTCATGGAGGCACAACGCGCTCCAGCTTTGGTGAAACATCCGAAGCTATCTTCCTTACACAAGGGTATGTTTACGACAGCTCAGAAGCGGCAGAAGCACGCTTTTTGGGCGAGAATCCGGGCTATATTTATTCCCGGTACGCAAACCCGACCGTAGGAATGTTCGAGCGACGAATGTGCGAACTGGAAGGCGCTGAGGCCGCACGCGGCACGGCTTCTGGTATGGCGGCTGTTAACTCTGCGATTATGGCCTGCGTTAAAGCTGGCGATCACGTGATTGCACCAAAGGCGCTGTTCGGTTCCTGCCGATACATCATCGAAAAGCTGCTGCCACGTTATGGTGTGGAGTCCACGCTGATTGATGGCACTGATATTGAGCAATGGAAAGCAGCTGTTCGTCCGAACACCACAGCGGCGTTTCTTGAAAGCCCAACCAACCCGACGCTTGAAGTGATCGATATTCCAGCTGTTGCGGATATTATTCACGAAGCTGGTGGACGGCTTATTGTAGACAACGTGTTTGCGACTGCTATCTGGCAGAGCCCGCTGGCCTTGGGTGCTGATGTGGTGATCTACTCTGCGACCAAGCATATTGACGGGCAGGGCCGATGTTTGGGCGGTATCGTGCTTTCCGATGAAAAGTGGATTGTGGAAGAATTCCATGACCCGTTCAAGCATACCGGACCTGCGATGAGCCCGTTCAACGCTTGGGTTCTGCTGAAAGGTCTGGAGACTTTGTCGTTGCGTGTTGAGCGTCAGACTGCGAATGCTGGCAAGCTGGCAGAGTTCCTTGCGGATCATTCTGCAGTGTCTCGCCTGATTTACCCGGGCCGCGCTGATCACCCACAGGCGGATATCGTGGCCAAGCAGATGCAGGGTGGGTCTACCATGCTGGCGTTTGATTTGGCGGGTGGTAAGGAAGCGGCCTTCAAGTTCTCCAATGCGTTGGAGATTGTCAGCCTTTCCAACAACCTTGGTGATGCGAAGAGCCTGATTACCCATCCGGCGACGACTACGCACCAGAGTGTTGCAGAAGATGCGCGTCTGGAGCTGGGCATTACAGACAAGACGCTTCGTCTTTCTGTTGGTCTGGAAGATGCAGATGACCTGCTGGAAGATGTTGCTAAGGCATTGGCCGCGCTTTAAGCGTGTTGCACATTATGACTGGCGTGAGGGCATCCAACCGGGTGCCCTTTATGCATTAAAGCGCAATGCTGCGGACTTGTTGTTAGCTGTTGCTGGTTGCCACAACTACATCTCGCCGTGCTCCGGACAAGGTGATGATGAAACCTGCAATGACATCCAGAAACGTGATGGTCATGAGCAGAAGGAAGAGCGGGGTGGCGGCTTCTTGCACCGAGAGAAACTCAATCAGGTAGGCCACGAGGATCAACAGAGACAAGCTGTGATCTACCAGTGAGAGTGTGCTGGTTCTGGTGGCTTTGATGATCTCAACGAAGAGCAGGACCAAAGTGCCTGCAAGCAGAAGGGTGGCGACATCCAGAGGAACGAGCAGTCCGGATGGCAGTGGGATCTGGAATACAATGGCAGCCCACGGGGTGACGTTGTAGCCTTGATCAAGCACCGGCTCTAGATCTTCAAACCACCTAAATGCCACAGCGTTGTAGAGCAAGAACGGAATGAGCGTGAGTGGAATAGTCCTCATGTGGTTGTCCCCGGAAGAGCTGGAAGCGGTATCCTATCGGAAAAGATTAACATTAATGCTGGGGGTCTGTGATGCCCTGAAACCGGGAGGGGTAACGCTTCGAGTGGTTTAATGCCTAGGGCTTTCATTTTAAGTGGAGTTCTAGGGAATACGACGCGTGCGATTGTGAATAGTGAGGGGGCGTCGCACACGTTCTGTCATGCGACGTTCTATGTGAGAGAGCTCATTATAGTTATCGACAGTGATGCCCTTCCAATATTTGACGATGGGAAGGCCTATGCGAAGTTGAAAAGCACCAATGGGATAGTTGATGTCGCTGTGATAGCGGATCTGTCCAACAAATGTGGTCTTCAATCCAGGTAGGCCAAACCAGCCTGCACGGGATATTTCAAATCGTCCTTGTGCCCCGCTTATCTCTTCAATGTTGTTGGCGGTTCTATAAAAGCCTCCTGCATAGATGCGGAGGCCGAACCCCAGATCATCAGTTCCGGGGAGGTCGTAGCCAATCTCTCCTGAAAGGTTGAGGAGAGGAATGCTTTCGCGTTGGTCTGTGCTACCCGGTTCCGGTTCCAGAATACGGACTTTGCTTGTCGGGAATTGTGCGTTGAAGCGAGCCTCATAGTTATTTGCCAGAAACTCGAGGCCCGTGGTGACTGCAGTTGCGGGGCCGCGTTCGTAATCTTCCTTGTAGTTCACGAAGATGTAGGTGCTGCCAATCAGGTTTGGCCGCACAAAGTGACGGAGGCCACCGCCAGCACTTATGAGATATACAGCATCAGAGGAGTTGCCGGAGCGGACATCAGCGAAGAACATGCCATGACTGTCCTGAAAGACTGGCGTGATGACTTCGGCGGCTCCAGATGTGTTATTGCGATCTGTCTCAAACAGGCCAATGAAGCGGGGTTGGTACTTGCCTTGCGGATTGAAGGTGAAGTGGTCGTCTAAATTGAAGAGAGGTTGGGCCTGGCTGGCAGAGGTATTCAGCGCCACAAGGCAGAGCAGAATACGCAACAAAGTTTGCAAAAGCTGGCCCATTTGCTCTCTTGGTGCTGACGAGAATGCGACGTTTACCAGCAGTATTGGAGGTTACTTACGTTTCTGATAGTCCCGCCATCCAGTGGGCTATCCTTGCCAAGCTGAGAGGAACTGAAGATCTTCACAGCCAGCAAACTGGGTGCATCGCTCCAGTTCAGCTTCCAATCGTTGTTGGCGGCCTTTGCCCATGCGAATGCCAGCCTCGGGCCAAAAGCGTTTTACAGCCAAAGCATTGGAGGCTTTGTCACGCTTCATATCAATGCGGCCAATCAACTTGTCCCCCTCCATTACGGGGAAGACATAATAGCCGTATTGCCGTTTTGGTTCAGGGACGAAGATTTCGATGCGATAATTGAAGTCAAAAAGAAACTCAGCGCGCTTGCGGTCTCTTAATGCCGGGTCGAATGGACTGAGGATGCGGATCCGTTGGGATGGGGCTTCGAGGGATCTCAGTTCATCTTCAATTGTTGGGCGTGCGAGACATAATTTGTGCTTCGTGTCGCTGGCAGGTTGAATCTCAACAAGGATCAGTTCCTGACGCTTCTGGGCTTGCTCACACCATGCTTTGACATCGGCAAGGTCTAATTTGTCCCAATAGGCTGCAATTTCGCTGGGCGTAGCGAAGCCGAGGCGGTCGATTGCGGAGTTGCAAGCCCACTCTATGGTTTCTGCATGGCTGGGTTTAGCGGAGCGGTGATCCTCAGGGATGACGCGTTCTGTCAGGTCATAGAGTTTTTGAAAGTTTTCACGCCGGGAGACGGAGATTTGTCCGGTCCGCCAGAGATATTCAAGTGCTGTTTTGGATGGGTTCCACTCCCACCACCCGCCTTTGCTGCGCTTCTCATCCTTGCCGACATCTGAGGTGCCAGCGGGGCCGTTTTCTTCGATATGCCGTAGAATGAGGTTGAGTTTTTCCTGATACTCCGCACCGCGCCAGACCTTCCAGCGGGATTGCAAGCTTTCTGCGCTCTTTTGGAAACGGTAGTGCCAATAAGGGAAGAACTCGGTTGGAATGATTGAGGCATCATGCGTCCAGTGCTCAAAGAGGCTTCTGTCATTTTCCAGCAGCTTCTTGAGATGTTTGGGGCGGTAACTTTGGCGGCGTGACCACAAGATCATGTGGTGCGCACGCTCTACTGTGTTGATGCTATCAACCTGCACAAAGCCAATGCGGTGAATGAGATCGAGGAGATCTTCTCCTTTCGAGGAGCCTGTTGGTGCTTCAAGAAGGGCGTGTTTCTGCAGAAACAAGCGGCGCGCAGCGGCGTTATCAACTTTTAAAACTAACTGCGCTTCCATAGTCATCAAAGTCTCCTGCTTGATCAGACGTGCCTAGGCTAGGAGAGGTAGCGCCTTGCCGCAAGCAGTCCGCAGCAGATAGCTGTGGGTTTGTTCCTATTATGTTCTCTAAGTGGAGGTTGCATTGGACTTTGCAGAAAAACAGCGGGGTGTGTTTCAGCGGATGATTGTTGGAGCGTTGGTGACCGCGATTGTGCTTTTGTTTGGTGCGCTTCTCAATCCATTTGGATTTGCCGCGGACTGGAATGCCTCTGAGCGACTTTGGGTGGCAGCGGTTTCATTGTTATCACTTGCCTTATTGCTGATGATTTCTATAGGTCGTCTGGCAATGCGTAGGTTTTATCATGCTGATGACATTGATGGAGGAGGGCTAACCCACGGCAGTGAGGAAGCCAGGATGCTGCAGAGCATTTTGCAAAATACACTTGAGCAGGGGGTGTTGGCGGGGTTCATCTACATTGCCTGGGCTGCGGTTATGCCCGGTAGCACGATGTCGGTACCGCTGTTAGCTGCGCTGCTGTTTGCGCTCGGGCGTATTCTGTTTTTTGCCAGCTATGAGAAGGGGGCACCATGGCGTGGAACCGGCTTTGCACTGACTTTCTACCCAAGCATTTTAATGCTGGTGGTTGTGCTGATAACGTTGATGGCCGGGTTGTAGCGCTCACGCTGGCATATAGCGAGCGACTACAAGATGTCCGAGCACAGGACTTTCGTGCTCTTGTCGGAGTGTGGTCTGCGTGAAGTCGAGGGTTGCAAAGTCGAATTGCTCCAAGAGATTGCGGAGATAATCTTCTGTATGCTTGAAGCGGCAACTGTCGCTCATCGTGTAGGGCTGGGTATTGGATGCAGGCTCCATCACAGCTTCAGCGGAGAACAGGAACACGCCATTCTTTTCGATGTTACTGGCGACACCTTCGAAGAGATCTTCCAATGAACCAAAGTACGGCAAGAGTTCTGATGCGAGTATCAAATCCCATTTCTGAGGATGATCTTGATCGAGAAACTCGTTGATTTCACATTGCTGGAGATCGTCGTAGATCTTCTTGTCTCTCGCCAGCTTGAGCATTTGCTTGGAAATGTCGACGCCAGTTTTATAAGGGATTTGATCTTCAAAAAGTTCGGCAGCTAAGCCAGTGCCACAACCTAGATCTAAAAGACGTTTAAAGGGGCCAAGCTTGAGAGTGTTGATCTTTTCGTGGATCTTGGTTGGTAGGCTGTATTGGAGGATCTCCAGTAGCTTGATATCGAAAAGCTTTGCTTTCTGGTCAAACAGAGCGGAAACATACTCAGCTGGCATACTGTCCAGCTTTTCTGAGTTCGCCTTTGCTCTTGGCAGATCGATGGTTTCCTCTGAATTTTCAGAGCACCCTTGCCCAAGAAGGTTCAGCAAGTGATCGGCAGCTCCGTTGAACTCTCCGGTCTCTTTGAGCTCGAGTACATGATCATAGATCATGAAATGTCGGAGGAAATCTGCAACGGGATTGGTTTCTTGTTCTTTTTTATCATTCTTCATCGCTGTCTAGTATCCTCGTCTTTGAATACTGACACGATTGAGCCATGAAAAAATTAATGAATAGTAAGCCTCTTTTGGTTGATCGTTTTTAGGTAAGTAACGGAAAGTAGCTGTATTTTTGTTGCTAGGTATTTCTCAAAATTAAACCCGCAGTGTTTCCACTGCGGGTTTAATAACTAATTTAAAGCTTAGGAGCTTTTACCCTTTCAGGCGTCTGTCAACTCTTTTGCTTTGGTCATCTGGTTCCGCTTTGCCAGTGTACGCAAACGCAGAGCGTTGAGGCGGATGAAGCCTGCAGCGTCTTTCTGGTCGTAAGCGCCGTGGTCATCTTCGAAGGTCACCAGCTCTTCTGAGTAGAGAGAGTAAGGGGACGCACGACCAACAACGATAACGTTGCCTTTGTAGAGCTTCAGTTTAACTGTACCGGTCACGAACTCCTGAGACTTGTCGATCATCGCCTGCAGCATCTCACGGTCTGGGGAGAACCAGAAGCCGTTGTAGATGAGCTTTGCATAGCGCGGCATCAACTCGTCTTTGAGGTGAGCAGCGTCACGGTCCAGCGTGATGGATTCCATCGCACGGTGTGCTGACAGGAGGATTGTTCCGCCTGGTGTCTCATAGATGCCGCGGGACTTCATGCCAACGAAACGGTTTTCGACCAGATCGAGGCGGCCTATGCCGTTGTCGCGACCGTAATCGTTCAGCTTGGCAAACAGAGTTGCCGGAGACATGTGTACGCCATTGATGGAGCACGCATCGCCTTTTTCGAAGCCGATTTCGATCTCGGTGACTTCGTCCGGCGCGCTGAGCGGGTCAACGGTGCGCTGGAAGACATACTCTGGTGCTTCTTCATTCGGATCTTCCAGAACTTTACCTTCGGAAGAGGAGTGAAGCATGTTTGCGTCAACGGAGAACGGTGCTTCGCCGCGCTTGTCCTTTGGTACTGGGATCTGATGCTGTTCTGCGAACTCGATCAGGTCAGTACGGGACTTCAGCGTCCAGTCACGCCAAGGTGCGATCACCTTGATGTCTGGGTTCAGTGCGTAGCATGCCAGCTCGAAGCGTACCTGGTCGTTGCCTTTACCGGTTGCGCCGTGCGCAACTGCGTCAGCGCCGGTTTCTTCAGCGATCTCGATGAGACGCTTGGAAATGAGCGGACGGGCGATAGAGGTGCCGAGGAGATAAACGCCTTCGTAAACTGCGTTGGCCCGGAACATTGGGAACACGAAGTCCCGAATGAATTCCTCACGGAGATCATCAATGTAGATTTCTCGAATACCAAGCAGTTCAGCTTTTCGTCGTGCTGGCTCTAACTCTTCGCCCTGACCTAAGTCAGCAGTAAAAGTTACAACTTCGCAGCCGTATTCCGCCTGCAACCACTTGAGAATAATCGAGGTGTCGAGCCCGCCAGAATAGGCAAGTACAACCTTTTTGATGTCGCCTTGGGCCATAGATTAGCTTCCAAATGTGTGTTCGGGCGCATAAAGCGCCTATGCTGGGCAATCTACCGAGGAGAGCCAGCAACGCAAGTGGTGATTGAGGATTGAGTGCTGAGTTATTAATCGGGATAGTTGAGCTACTTACAGGTGTTTCTGATAATTGGGTGAGTAGAAGCTGATGCGGGGTTCAGCTATCGGGTATGTAAAGTTCTGATAACGCAAAGATAATGACTGCTACGTTGTGCTTTGATGCCATAAAATTTGCACGTCTTGGGTGTGAGCCGTGAGTTGCTAAACTGCATGATCTCTCAACTGTATCTGCGGAAAAACCATAGAGTTTATGCGCAGAAAAATTTTCCAGAGTCCTGCAATTAACCAACAAGTCTCTGTATCTACGAGGATTTCCGGGCAGGTCTTATGCGTCTTTTGTCTAAAATTGCGGGTAGATTTCTTTGAGGTTTGGTCAAGATTATCGAGGCTTTTATTGCGCGATTCGATGACTTTGGCTCAAGGATTCCAGTCTGGTGGTGCCAGCTCGAAGCCATCGAAAAGGAAACCTGGAGCAACAGTGCAACCGACTAATGTCCACTCGCCGAGGCTTCGTGCGGACTGCCATGCATGGCGAGGTACGATACCTTGAGGGCGTTGGCCGTTTAATACATCCATGCCGAGGATGATGTCGTTTTGGCTGCCTTCTTCGGAGCTGATGGAAAGGCAGAGCGGGGCGCCGCCGTAGTAGTGCCATGTCTCAATTGCATCGATCCGGTGCCAGTGAGACTTTTGGCCCTTTTTGAGAAGATAATAGATCGCCGTTGAATAGCCGCGCCCTTCTGGGCCTTCTGTATCCCGGAAGGTTTCGGTGTAGTAGCCGCCTTCCGGATGCTCTTTCATTTGCAGTTCAGCGATGATTTCTTCAGCGGTTGCTGAGGAGGTGATCTGGTCGAGCTGCATCAGAAGTTGTCCTTGCGGCGGCGTATTTCTGCAAATATATCAACGGGTTCAGCGTTGACCATGTTGAGGTTTTTCTGGACGAGGGGATCTCGGACTCTCAAAAACGGATTGGTTGAAAGCTCGGCTGCCATGGAGGTTGGCAGGGTTGGGCGACCGATTTCACGGAGCGCTTCGATGCGTTTTGTCCGTTCCTGCAATGCCTGATTGTTTGGGTCGATCGTGAGAGCGAATTTGGCGTTGGCCAGCGTGTACTCGTGACCGCAATAGATCCTTGTTTCGGGTGGCAGTGTGTTAGCCAGGTGGCTCAGAGAGGCCCACATCATTTCGGGATCTCCTTCGAAAACACGGCCGCAACCGAGAGCGAAGAGTGTGTCGCCTGTGTGAGCAATGCCTGCCTCCTGAAACCACCAGGAGATATGGTCAAGTGTATGGCCCGGAGTACCTATGGCTTTGACTGCAATTGGGCCGACGAGAATGTCATCTCCGTCCTCAACAAAGCGATTCATGCCTGTGATGTGTTGGCGGGAGCGCTCTGGCCCGGTTACTTTTGCGCCTGTCTTCTCAACGAGTTCAGCCATTCCACCGACATGATCCCAGTGATGGTGTGTGATGAGAATGTCGGTCAGGTTCCATCCGGTCTCTTCCAGAACCTGTAAGTAGGGGGCTGCTTCTGGAACATCAATTGCAACTGTACAGCCACTGTCGGGGTGGTGAACGAGAACGCCGAAATTATCTTTCAGACAAACAAACTGCCGGACTTCAACTTCAATCATCAACCAGCTCCCAAGCATACAGTATATCTTTATGAGATCATGAGAGGACAAGCTGTCAAATTCAACTGCAAACTCACAAAACTCTGGGTGTGGTTGATTTAAGCTTGCAAATCGTCAGGAAGAAGCGTTGCGCCCAGGGCTTTGGCACCCCATGATAAGGGAAGGCAACGCGCGGAGAACCAGTTGTATCTTGATGTTACTCACTTAAAAGAGTTCTACGACCTGCCACTTGGACGGATGCTTCGGGTGTTGGTTGGGAGCCGCGTGAAAATGCTTTGGCCAGAAATGCATGGTCAGAGTTTGCTGGGTATTGGCTATGCCGCTCCTTATCTGAGGCCTTACCTGAAGAAGACCAATCGTGTGTTTGCCGGAATGCCTGCTGCGCAAGGCGTGGTGAAGTGGCCGCGTGAAGTTGAAGTGCCAAACAAAGCCTTCCTGATGGAAGATAGTCAGTTGCCGTTTCCAGATTCCTGCATTGACCGCATCTTACTTGTGCATTCGTTGGAGATGGCAGGGCAACCTGGGGCGTTGTTGGATGAAGTCTACCGGGTCTTGTCTCCAGGTGGACGGGTGATTGTGATTGTTCCCAATCGACGTGGTGCGTGGGCACGATCAGAGGTTTCACCGTTTGGGTATGGTCGTCCTTATTCAAGACCGCAGCTCGATAACTTCCTGAGCAATCATCACCTTTCAGTTGTGTCGCGGGAAGAGGCGCTGTTTGTGCCGCCGACAAACTCGAGAATGGTTTTGAAGAATGCGCGCAGTTTTGAGCGTTTAGGGGCGGTGGCCTGGTCTGCGTTTGCGGGGTTGCTGGTCACTGAAGCTGAGAAGCAGGTGTACCGTGGTATTCCGATGAAAGCGAGCCACGTGACGCGGGTCTTGCGACCAGTCTTTTTGCCTAATGGAAAGACTGCCGGTGCGCAGGCGATGAACGGGCACAGTCGCCAGCAAGAAGGAACTTTCGCCAACGAGGGCGAAAGCTGAATTTTGATTACTTCCGTTCCAGAAGGAAGACGGCCTGATCGCCGATCAGGTTCCAGACCCACCATGGTGCATTGAACCCAATGCGCTGGCCTCTTGCATCCAAAGCTTCTGCCTTAATGACTTTAGCATGGACTTCTTCAGAGAGAGCAACAAAGTCACGGATCGTGCAGAAGTGGATGTTTGGTGTGTCGTACCACTCGTAAGGCAGATAGTCGGTGACGGGCATTCTGCCTTTGAAGAGCAGCTGCATACGGTTGCGCCAGTGGCCGAAATTCGGGAAGGACACGACGACTTTCTTACCGATGCGAAGCAACTGCTCAAGAACCTGTTTCGGGTCCATTGTCGCCTGAAGCGTATGGCTTAGAATTGCGTAATCGAAAGCATCGTCCGGGTAGGCTGCAAGATCGTTGTCTGCATCGCCTTGTACCACTGAGAGCCCGCGGGCAACGGCTTCATTCACGCCTTTTTGCGAGGTGTCGAAGCCACGGCCATCAACGCCGCGTGTATCGATCAGCAGTTCCAGAAGTTCGCCAGTGCCGCAACCGATGTCCAGAACGCGTGAGCCTGATGCTACAAAATCGCAGAGAATTCGGTGATCGCCGCGTACATTACTCAAATCATGTTTTTTCATAATGAATCTGCTTTCTGATGAAGCTTACTGCTCAGTGTTACGGTCAATCACCATTTCCCGGTGCGGGAATACCTCTGGCTTTTGCTGCTCCTGTCAGGAAGCCACGCATTGTTTTGAACAGTTCAGGTTCATCAAGAAGGAATGCATCGTGTCCGCGTGAGCTCTCGATTTCAACAAAGGAGACGTTTGCTCCAGCTGCGTTGAGGGCTCGTACAATATCTTTGCTTTCCGAGGTTGGGAAAAGCCAGTCCGTTGTGAACGACATGACGCAGAAACGGGTTGTGCTATGCAAGAACGCGTTTGCGAGTTTGCCGCCATGTGCTGCCGCGAGATCGAAGTAATCCATCGCGCGGGTTACATAGAGATACGAGTTTGCGTCGAAGCGATCGACAAAAGTCATGCCCTGATGGCGCAGATAACTTTCGATCTGGAAATCTGCATCGAAGCCAAAAGTGATGGCTGAGCGGTCTTGCAGGTTGCGGCCAAACTTGCTGTGCAGGCTTTCATCAGACATGTAGGTGATGTGCGCTGCCATGCGGGCAACAGACAGGCCCTTCATAGGGCGCTTGCCTTCTTTTGCATATTGTCCGTGGCACCAGTCTGGATCCGCCATGACAGCCTGACGGCCTACCTCATGGAAGGCAATGTTCTGGCTGGAATGGCGCGGGCCTGCAGCGATTGGGACTGCTGCAAATACTTTTTCTGGATAGGCAGATGCCCATTGCAGAACTTGCATGCCGCCCATGGAGCCGCCGACAACTGCGAAAAGAGTTTCGATACCGAGCGCTTCAACCAGTTTTGCCTGGGAGCGCACCATATCGCCGATTGTGACGACAGGCAGATCGAGCCCGTAAACCTCATCGGTTTCCGGATTGGTGCATGCAGGACCAGTGGTGCCGAGGCAACCGCCGAGCACGTTTGCACAGATGACGAAGTACTTGTCGGTGTCTACTGGCTGACCAGGACCAACCATCATGGACCACCAGCCGGGCTTGCCGGTTACAGGGTTCTCAGAGGCAACGTATTGATCACCGGTGAGGGCGTGGCACACAAGAATGGCGTTGGTCTTGTCTTCATTCAGCTCGCCATAGGTCTCATAAGCAATCTGCCAAGGGGCGAGTTCTGTACCTTCATCAAGCCGGAGAGGATTGTCTGAACCAAATCGCATGAGCTTGCTGGCAGGCATATCCATCTGTGCCGCTGCAACACTGGCTTGTGTTGAGGGTGAGATATTCGGAGTCTTCTCCGGTTTTGCGCTGGCAGTCTCAGTCATGTTTTCTTCCGCGGTGTTGTGAAGGCGAATTGGGTGTTCCTCTAAAGGATTGCAAGAGAGTTTTTGCTAGGTGCCAATTGGCAGTGTGTCAACGTTTTCTTTTGCTTTCACCGTCGTTGTTTCCTATGAATTTACATGGGTTCTGTTCAATAATTCGAGTGGGTTAGTGCAATGTCTGGGTCTTCATCAGTTTCGGATTCAAAAATGAGCTTGTCTCAAGTCCGCGATAAACTAGATGAAGTTGATGATAAATTGCATGCCTTGCTTATGGAGCGTGCTGACCTGATTGAGCATATTGTTGCGGCAAAAGCTGAACAAGGTTCTATGCATGCTGTTTTTAGGCCCTCTCGTGAAGCAGATATTATGCGACGGTTGGTTGAGAACCATCGCGGTGTTCTGCCTATTATGTCATTGGAACATATTTGGCGTGAGATAATCTCTTCGCTCACAAATGCCCAGACAACTTATCGTGTACAACTTGATGGAAGTGCAGATCGACTCGCAATGAGTGAGCTGACACGCTTCTATTTTGGTTACGCCATTGAACAGCAACGCGAGATAGACCCCTCTGCTGTGCTTGCGGCGGTTGATTATTCACAGGTCGATCTTGGTGTGATCGGGCTTGAAGAACGTGCAGAAACGCCTTGGTGGCGTGGCATGGGCGCACGGGATGATGGCACCAATGGTCCTTCGATTATTGCAAGGCTTCCGTTTTTGGTTGTTCAGGACAGGCCTGCTGATCTGCCTGCTGTTGTGGTTGCGGCTCAAACTGCTGAAACTGAGAAGCCGGATATTTGTGTTTACGATGTGCGCTGGACGGGAGCTATACCGAGCTCATTGATGCACAAAGGTATAGAAGTGTTGAGTTTTTATCGCAGTTTTGAAGGCGTAGATGCGCTATTAGCTGTTCCGGGGAATATATCCGAGCAGGAGCTGGCGACTTTCTTTGAAGCTGCCGAGGCGACGCCGGATAAACTTAGATATGTCGGTGGATACCCCGCGCCGCTTGACCTAGATGATGAATTTGATAGTGAAGCAGACGCAGTTGGTTAAATTGCGTGTTTTTTGAATAAAGGAATGAGTTGATGGAAGAGCAGGTAGTACGCCCTGTCCCTCGTGCTGGTGTGTTGGCAATTGATCCGTATGTACCCGGTAAGGCGAAGGCAAATGGTGGCCATAAACTACATAAGCTCTCTTCCAATGAATCTCCTTTAGGTGCGAGCCCGAAAGCGCTTGAAGCTTACCGCACCATTTCCGAGCTTCAGTTTTACCCCGATGGCAGCGCTGGCGAACTTCGCACAGCAATTGGTGAAGTATACGGCCTGAACCCAGATCACGTCATTTGTGGATGTGGCTCTGACGAAGTGCTGAGCCTGCTGGCCTATGCCTATCTGGGTGAAGGCGATGAGGCTATTTATACCACGCACGGCTTCCTTGTTTATAAGATTGCGATCCATGCAGCTGGTGCGACACCTGTTGTTGCCCCAGAAAAAGACCTGAAAACGGATGTGGATGCCATTCTGGAACGAGTGACCGAGAAAACCAAAATGGTTTTTGTGGCCAATCCGAACAACCCGACTGGCACTTATATTCCGTTTGACGAAGTTAAGCGTTTGCACGCCGGGTTGCCGAAGACCTGTATTCTGGTTCTCGATGCAGCCTATGCTGAGTATGTGCGCCGGAATGACTATCAGTGCGGTATTGAGCTTGTTGCGAACTCCGAAAACGTTGTTATGACACGGACGTTCTCCAAGGCTTATGGTCTGCCAGCGCTGCGTGTTGGCTGGGCGTATGGTCCTGAGCATATCATTGATGCGCTGGGCCGTATTCGCGGGCCGTTTAACATGAATGCTGCTGCGATTGCAGCTGGCGCTGCTGCTGTGCGTGATCAGGCGTTTATTGAGCAGGCAGTTAGCCACAATAACGAATGGTTGCCGTGGGTAGTTAACGAACTGACCAAACTAGGTCTTGACGTAACGCCAAGTGTCGGCAATTTCATTCTGATCCATTTCCCTGAGGAACAGGGGAAGCGGGCTGTCGATGCGGATGCCTTCCTGCTGGAACGCGGGTGTGTGCTGAGGCAGGTGAAAGCCTATGGATTTGACAATGCCTTGCGCATGTCAATCGGTAGTGAGGAAGCCAACAGAGATGTTGTTGCTGCTCTCTCTGAATTTCTGAAGTAGTTCTAATAGAAGGTCTCCATGTCTGAACCCTTGTTTAGCCGGGTCGCACTGATTGGTATCGGTCTGATCGGCTCATCTCTTTCGCATGTCATGCGCCGCGAAAAGCTGGCGGGTGAAATTGTTATATCCACACGCTCAGAAGTTACTCTGAAGCGTGCGGAAGAGTTGAAGCTTGGGGACCGATATTATCTGGACGCAGCAGAAGCCGTAAAAGGGGCAGACCTTGTTATCGTTTGTGTACCGGTTGGTGCATGTGGAGCCGTGGCGAAAACTATTGGCCCTCATTTAGCTGAGGGTGCGATTGTGACTGACGTGGGGTCTGTGAAGGCCGCCGTTATTTCTGCGATGAAACCGCATATGCCGGACGGCGTGCATTTTATTGCAGGCCACCCGGTTGCTGGTACTGAGTATTCTGGCCCCGATGCTGGCTTTGCCTCTCTTTTTGAGAACCGCTGGTGCATTCTTACGCCAGACAGCGACAGTGATGCGGGTGCTACCGCGCGTCTGACAGCCTTCTGGGAGGCCTGTGGCTCTCATGTGGACACCATGGATGCTGAGCACCACGATCTTGTGCTGGCTGTTGTGTCTCACCTTCCGCATATCATCGCCTACAACATTGTTGGTACGGCTGATGATCTGGAAACGGTGACCAAGTCAGAAGTGATCAAATACTCGGCTTCCGGTTTCCGTGACTTCACACGTCTGGCGTCTTCTGATCCGACCATGTGGCGCGATGTGTGCCTGAACAACAAAGAAGCCATTCTTGAAATGCTGTCTCGCTTTTCTGAGGATCTGTCTGCCTTGCAGCGTGCGATCCGGTGGAGTGATGGCGATGCCTTGTTCAAGCTGTTTGCGCGGACCAAAGATATTCGCCATCAGCTTGTTGAAGCCGGTCAGGAATCTGCGGCGCCGAACTTTGGTCGTGAGAATGAAAAAGGCGAACCGGCTGAGTAAGATCTTGCTGGTTTTGAAAGAGTTTAGCCCGGGTCAGATTGGTTCTGATCCGGGTTTTCTATTGAAGGTGTAACCAAGACTGGTCAACTTATCAGTTGGGCAAGCGGTGTTGGTTTACCGAGGTTTCAATAGTGATTTTGATGTGGCCTCAACGCTGAATACTCTGCGCGTGGATAGAGCGTTTTCAGGAGTTTTTGGATGATGAAGCTGAGTGGATTGGCAGCAGTTGTTGCAGCCGGGTTTGCTGTTGCGAGTTTTGCTGCGATGGCTTCTAAAGAAGATCAGGTGCCTGCTGGGCCGACTGCCGTTGCCATTATGAAAGACGTTGACGGCAAGCAGGTTGGCCGTGTGGTGTTGACTGAGACTTTGAGCCAGACGCTCCATATTACTGCGGCCTTTGATGGTTTGCCTGCTGGTGTGCATGGGTTCCATGTTCATGAAACCGGTCTTTGTGAGCCAACTTTCTCGGCTGCGGGCGGTCATTTTGCACCTGAAGGGCATGAGCACGGGATTGAAGTTCCTGATGGTCCGCATGCAGGGGATCTTCCAAATCTTCATGTTCCCGAGAATGGAAAGATTGTCGTCGAGTATTTCTCAGAAATCTTAGACCTGGCTCCCGATGACAAGGACAGTCTTATTGGTGGTCCGGGCAGGGCGCTGATTGTTCATGCTGATCCGGACGACTATCACAGTCAGCCGACCGGTGATGCCGGAGGGCGGATTGCTTGTGGGGTGATTGTACCGATCAAGCAAAATGCAGATAGTTTCCAGAGCTACCCTGAAGAAACGCCTAGTGACGGCAAATAGTTTTAGCACCGCATGGCTTTACCAGCAGTGTTGAAGCATGGGTTCCCGAAAGTTCGGGAGTGAGCAAGGCGAGCAGGCAGTGCCTGCGCATTGTAAGTAAATTAGTTTCTTCGGCATTGGCTGCTCGCCTTGCCCGGGCGTTTTTGTATGAAACAAGATCTCCTCCGAAAGGCATTGGGAGCAGGCACTGTCAACGATGCACACACTTGCCAGAGACAGGTGTGATTGTCGGTGATAGCTAAACGCCTGCCAGTGTAGACGCCCATCGGGTGACCAGCTTCCGCTTGGTCCCTGCACTAAAGACTTTCAAGGGGTGTTTCAACGAACCCGCCGGGTGATGCGTTACTTCACCCGGTAGCTCCGCCCAGCCCACGCCGCACTGATGGACGGTCCACCAGCTGCCCGAATACGTGAGCACAACACTGAGAATACGTGTGGTTGAGGGCAGGGGGATAAGTTTTTGATGTTCTCTGCTCCCTCTAGCCTTGTTTCTTGGGGGCGCCCTCCCGGTTTGATGACATATACAGGAGTGTGTTACCGTAAGGGTAACTTGCCCGTGGGTGTGGGGTACACTTCGGGTTTTGAGTTCGGTTTGGGAGGGCCATCTCAATGGAGTTTTTTGACCCTATAACGTATGCGGTGCCGTTTTTTATCATTCTCATGATTGTAGAAGGTGTGGCTTTAAAGCTGCGTGGGATTGATGGTTATGAAGTCAAAGATACGTTTTTCAGTCTGGCAATGGGGATTGGGAGTCTCATCGCTGGGATTGCGTTAGGCACATCTATGTCTTATGCGGCGCACAGCTGGATTTATGGCTATCGTCTTATCGAGACTATTCCTATCAACTGGTGGACCATCCTGATCTGCTTTGTGCTCTATGACTTGGCCTATTACTGGAAACACCGCTTTGGGCACGAGTATCGGTGGTTTTGGGCGAGCCATGTCAATCACCACTCTTCTCAGCGGTATAATCTTTCAACGGCACTGCGTCAGACGTGGACGGGGACAATCACGCTGACGTTCATCTTTGGGTTACCCATAGCGCTTCTCGGCTTTCAACCGGAGATGATCTTCTTCGTTGCAGCCTGGAACTTGCTCTATCAGTTTTGGATTCACACGGAGCTGGTTGATCGTATGGGGCCGTTTGAGTGGATCTTTAACACACCGAGCCATCATCGCGTCCATCATGCGACCAACCCGCGATATCTGGATTCCAACTATGCGGGGACGCTGATTATCTGGGATCGGATGTTTGGGACTTTCAGTCCGGAAGTTGCAGAGGACCCGCCGCGTTACGGTATTGGCAAGAACCTTGAGACCAACAACCTGCTGATTGTGGCGTTTCATGAATGGATTGCGATGGTCAAGGACTTGAAGACCGCAAGATCCCTGAGAGATGTCCTCGGCTATATGTTTCGTACACCGGGATGGACGCCTGATAACTCACGAATGACCACAACGAAGGCCAAAGCGAATTGGAAACGGAAGCAGGCTGTGAAGACAGCCGAACTTGGGACCGTGGAGGAGCAGAAGGTGCAAGAGCCTGCTGAGTAACCGTAACTCTATGTAATCGGTACAAAACCCCGGTGCACACGTGTGTCGGGGTTTTTCTTGTTCACGCGGAGTTGAGGCGAGTGCTGTTGACCTGAGGTCGAAACCAACCATAAATAACGGTATCGTTACTTATGGTTGGAGGGAACCATGATTACGGAATCTGGGAATCTATCGGGCACTGGTTCAACAGGTCTTTTGCGCGCGGCTCTTTTGGGCAATGCGATATTCTCTGCCATATGCGGTGTTGTCATGGTGTGGATGCCTCACCGTGTCTCTGCGGCGTTAAACTGGCAGGGCCCCAATCTCTGGCTCCTTGTTGGGCTGGGTTTGCTTGTGTTTGCAGGCGCATTGTTGTGGCAAGGAAAACAGGGCAGGCCTTCGGTAGCATGGTGTACATTGTTCAGTCTTGGTGATTAC
Source organism: Pseudovibrio sp. POLY-S9 (assembly GCF_001431305.1). Classification (NCBI taxonomy): domain Bacteria; kingdom Pseudomonadati; phylum Pseudomonadota; class Alphaproteobacteria; order Hyphomicrobiales; family Stappiaceae; genus Pseudovibrio; species Pseudovibrio sp. POLY-S9. The sequence goes on along the minus strand of NZ_LCWX01000006.1, from coordinate 13,724 downwards.
GGGTGGGTCATCGGAACTGTTTTGCTGGGTATGTTTGCGCCAACTGTGATGAGTGGTGATGGTTGGATGATTGCATGGGGTGTCTCAGCAGTTGTTGCGTTGTTTGGCAGCCTTCAGCTTTTAGGGATTGCCCGAATGATGCGAAAAGTCCTGGATGCCATTGAGGAATGAGTATGAAACAGACCAATCCAGTGCGTACGTCCAAGCGGGGTAATAGCCGCTCAGATATCCTGAAGGCTGCTTTGCTGGAGTTTATCGACCGTGGTGTCGATGGCGTGCGGATGGAGCATGTAGCAGATCGGGCAGGCTATAATAAAGCACTAGTTTATAAGCATTTTAGGTCCAAAGAGCTGCTGTTTGAAGCTGTTTTAACCGCGCAGTTTCAAGAACGGGAGCAGATGCGTTCCAGTATCTCAGGTGATCTTTCTGAGATGTTGATGGGGTGGTCTCAAGCCAACAAAGGTGATGCCGATTTCTTCAAGTTACTCATGAGGGAGGCGTTGGATTTTGAAGGTGATTGCCCTGTGCATGCCGACCAGAGGAAAGCTTATTATACGCAACAGATTGCTGTGTTGGCTGACTTGCAAAAAGAGGGGAGGTTGCCGACAACATTGGAGCCACACTACCTGTTTCTGGCGTTGCTTGGGACGCTTTCAATTCCGCAGCTTTTGCCGCAAGTGGCAGAGTTGGTTGTCGGTGACGCACCGGGGGGGGAAGAGTTTGAACAGGGACTGGCGGTGTTTTTGAAGGCCTTTGGAGAGGTCCTATCGCCCAAATAAAAAGGGAGAGCCGAAGCCCTCCCTCAAATAACTCATCAATTTAAGCAGCCTTAAGACGCTTTGTTTGATGCGCGTTCAGCGCGCTTACGGTCATGCGGGCACAGCAGTGCTTTACGCAGACGGATGGATTCTGGGGTTACTTCCACCAGTTCATCTTCAGCGATATAAGACAGTGCGCCTTCGAGGCTCAGCTTGATTGGGGTGGTCAGCTTAACAGCATCGTCCTTACCGGAAGAACGGATGTTGGTGAGCTGCTTACCCTTCAGAACGTTCACTTCAAGGTCGTTACCGCGTGTGTGTTCACCAATGATCATGCCCTGGTACACTTTCGTGCCCGGATCAATCATCATTGGGCCACGGTCTTCCAGGTTGAACAATGCGTAAGGAACAGCATCGCCCTGACCGTTGGACAGCAGAACGCCGGTGTTACGACCCATAATTGCACCTTTGTAAGGTGCATATTCATGGAACACACGGTTGAAGATCGCGGAACCGCGGGTGTCTGACATCAGCTCAGCCTGGTAACCGATAAGGCCACGGGTTGGAGCGTGGAATACCAAACGGGAGCGACCGCCACCGGATGGGCGCATTTCAAGAAGCTCACCTTTGCGTTCGGTGATCTTTTTAACAACAGCACCCTGGAATTCATCATCAACGTCGATGATAACTTCTTCGATTGGCTCAAGACGCTTACCAGCTTCGTCTTCCTGATAAACAACGCGAGGACGACCTACGCAAAGTTCGAAGCCTTCACGGCGCATGTTTTCGATCAGGATTGCGAGAAGCAATTCACCACGACCGGAAACGATGAAGGAATCTGCTTCTGCAGTTTCTTCGATCTTAAGCGCAACGTTACCTTCAGCTTCCTTCATCAGACGCTCGCGGATAACGCGGGACTGAACTTTGGAGCCTTCCTGACCTGCCAGAGGACCGTCGTTGACGCGGAACATCATGGACAGGGTTGGCGGATCGATTGGCTGTGCCTGAATTGGCTCGCTCACCTGAGGTGCAACGATTGTGTCTGCCACGGTTGCTTTGGTCAGACCAGCGATGGAGACGATGTCGCCTGCTTCACCTTCTTCAATTGCCTGACGCTCAAGACCACGGAACGCGAGAACCTTGGAGATACGGCCAGTTTCGATCACACTGCCATCACGTGACAGCGCTTTGATCGCCATGTTCGGGGTCGCAACGCCAGATGCGATGCGGCCTGTCAGAATGCGGCCAAGGAACGGATCAGATTCGATTGTTGTTGCGAGGAGGCGGAATTCGCCTTCTTCGGATTCTGGCTCTTTTACATGGTCAAGGATCATGTCGAAGAGTGGTGCCATGGATTCTTGTGGGCCAGCTGGCTCAAGAGACATCCATTCTTGCTTGGCGGAACCATATACAACTGGGAAGTCGAGCTGCTCTTCGTTTGCGTCAAGAGCTGCGAACAGGTCGAACACTTCGTCCAGCACTTCATCAGCGCGTTGTTCTGGTTTGTCGATTTTGTTGATCGCAACGATTGGCTTCAGGCCGAGCTTCAGCGCTTTACCAAGTACGAACTTGGTCTGCGGCATCGGGCCTTCAGCTGCGTCTACGAGCAGTACAACGCCATCTACCATATGCAGAATGCGCTCTACTTCACCGCCGAAGTCAGCGTGACCTGGTGTGTCAACGATGTTGATGCGTGTGTTGTTCCAGACCAAAGAGGTGTTCTTGGCAAGGATGGTGATGCCGCGTTCACGCTCGATGTCATTGGAGTCCATCATGCGTTCTTCGGTGCGCTGGTTTTCGCGGAAGACGCCGGACTGCTTCAACAAGACGTCAATAAGGGTCGTCTTGCCGTGGTCAACGTGGGCGATGATCGCAATATTGCGAAGTTTCATGGTGGCTCCGTCTGGCCATAGGAAGTCGCGGCGTGTGGGAGGATCATGAGGTGCCCGATCCACGCCATTCCTTCAATCTGGTTTTTCTCTAATGAAAGATGCGCTCTTCTATCCTATTTTTGTGTCAATTCAAACCATCTCGCTAAAAAACTGCTAAGTATTTAGTCCAGCTCACTTTTTTACTGGTGAGCCTGGTTTTTTGAATAGACTTTGCCGGAAAAAGAACGCAATTCAGCATCTGTTTAGCTGATAAGTCATCGTTCGGATATTAGAATATGAGGCTTTCGGTGCAAAAGTGTGCCAGATCACTTACTCTTCATTTATGAAGTTGTAATCATCGACAGATAGCAAACCGGATTTTCTTACCAGTCTGGAGCGTACGTCGACTTCTGCAAGGTCGTAGGCGTGCATCCATTGGCACTCATCGGGGCAGCGACCGACGATATCGTAGTTTTTTCCGGCAGGGATGTAGAACTCTTCGAAGGGCTCCAGATTGATAAACTGGCCGTTGATGCCTATAGACATACCCGAGGTGAGAGCGACAAAGATTTCTTCTGCCTCAGCAAATAAATTTCTCCAGATGCGGCCTGGCGTGTCGATTTGGTGGTGAAATGCGTAGCCACGTTCGCGAAAGCTTGCTTGCAGCTCCTGTTTCTGTTGTTCAAGGTGAGACAGTTCAGCTAAAAGCAAGCAATGCTCCTTTAATTTAGACCTTAGGCTAACTAATAAATTATGGGTAAGCACCATCCGAAGACAGTCGCTTGACTACAAAAAGGAATATGGCAATCTAATACCATTCAATATCGCAATATTGGGTATTGCAATCCCCAATATTTACACCAACTTATTCGTGGTGGGTGATTAAAAGACAATAGAATACCCCCTGTGCGCGTAATCCCAAAAGTTGTTGGAAAACCAATGCAATTTGCAACCCAACAGTGGTTAGAAGAATGGTTTGCCCCACTCGCTCAAAGCGAGGGTGTGAGTGCAACCAGACATGAATGTGTCGAAGTGATTCGCATGACAACGGCGACAAAGCCTCGCGCTGTTATGTATTCACCAAGCATTCGTATCGTTTTTCAGGGTCTGGTCAGAGGCCATTTGGGTAGTCAGAGTTTCCTCTATTCCCAGCAAAGCTATGCCGCGCTCGTCTCTCCGATCCCGCTTGAGATTGAGATTGTAGAAGCGTCTCCTGAGAAGCCTCTCTATGCGGTCAATTTGGCGATCGATATCAATGTCTTGGCAGAGCTGATGCTGCTTATTGAGCAAGAGCCTCTCGAATTCGAGTATGGCGAAACGCTCGGTCGACCAGCGCATCTGTCTGAAGAGGCATTGTTTTCTGTTTGTCGCCTGATGCAGACGCTAAATAGCGAAGAACAAACTAAAATTCTCGCTGATGGGTACTATCGCGAGCTTTTGTACCACGTGCTCAAGTCCGAGTACGGTGCAAGCCTGAGGGTGCTGTTCCAGAACAGTGAGAAATCTCAAGGGATTGCGCGAGTTCTTCAAGTGTTGCACGAGGATTTCTCAACAAATCTCAGCGTAGACCAAATGGCGAAGATGGCATGTATGAGCATTTCTGCTTTCCATGCTGGCTTTAAAGGTGCCACCGGTCTTTCTCCGCTGCAGTACGTTAAGTCGATCCGCTTGCATAAGGCGCGGTCTATGATGCTGAGCCAGAACATGAGCGCCAGTCAGGCTGCTTATCGGGTTGGTTATGCAAGTCCGTCGCAGTTCAGCCGAGAGTTCAAGCGTTTCTTTGGCAGCTCTCCAACTCAGGAAGCAGCGAAGTTTCGTGTTTTAGCGTAACGCATAATGTGCTCGCTTATAGGTTTTTGACACGCGCATTCCGAAAGGAGGGCGCGTGTTTTTCGTTGTGCGCTCTACGCAATTTTCCTAGAGTTGCCGCGCATCTGATGATTATCAAGAAAACTGGTGAAGCGCATACGGGATAGCCCAGTGCCTTGCCTTGGGGTTCGGGAATGACAAAGGCAACGGGTACACACACAGAGCTTAAGCTCTCGGCTGGTCGTACGGCTGTCATTGGCGCGTTGCTGGTGACGATTGGCCCGCTTTCCATGGCGCTTTATACGCCTGCTCTGCCGACTTTGGCGGAGGTGTTTGGGACGACGGCTGCTGTCGCCAAGCTTACACTGACCGTTTATTTTGCAGGCTTCACGCTGGCGCAGCTGTTGTGCGGGCCTCTTTCTGATGCGTTTGGGCGTCGTCCTATCATTCTCGGGTTCTTCAGCTTGTATTTGCTCGGCAGCCTTTTGGCGTGGCTGGCGCCGAACATTGAAATGCTGCTGCTTGGCCGGCTGATACAAGGGATTGGTGCGTCCAGCGGAATTGCGGTGGCGCGCGCGATTGTGCGAGATCAGTTTTCTGGTGAGGCTGGTGCGCGGATTATGAACTTGCTGGCCGTGATGCTGGGGATCGGGCCTGCTATCTCTCCGACAATTGGTGCTTTAACGCTCAGCGCGTTTGGTTGGCAGGCGATCTTTATTTTGATGGTGATCTATGCCGGGTTCATCCTGCTGTTAACGCTCACCGTTTTGCCGGAAACCAATTCTCACCGAGATGTGAAGCTTATTCGGCCCAGGCAGATGGCGTCTTCCTATTGGACGCTGCTGAGGTCTTTTGAGTTCATGCAGCCCTCGCTGATCCTCGGGTTTACCATTGGCGTAATCTATACGCTCTCGACGATCTTGCCGTTTGTTTTGATTGAGCGGCTTGGGTTGACGCCTTTGCAATTCGGTATGGGGATGGTGCTTCAATCAGGGTCGTTCTTTGCTGGTGGAGTAGCTACCCGTTTGCTCTTAAGGCGGTTCAGTACAGAGGCGCTTCTTGGGCCTGCGCTGATTTTGTGCGGCATGGGCGGATTGGCGTTGTTTACTGTCACGCAGCTTGAATATCTGAGCTTTTTGAGCATCATGATCCCGATTGGTGTGTTTGCTTTTGGCGCTTCAATGGCTCTGCCAGCTCTCTCTATGCGGGGGATGGAGCCGTTTCCCAAGATTGCAGGGGCTGCTTCTGCTTTGATGGGCTTTATGCAGATGGCGGGTGGTTTTCTGGGAAGTTTGGTTACCGCGATTGTTGTGCCTGATCCTGTGACCGCTCTGGGCGTTGTGATGCCAGGCATGGCCTTTCTCGCGCTGTTCCTGTTTGTGTTACCGGTAAAAAAACGAGACGTGGAAGAACAGTCTGTCAGTCCTTAAAAGCACGATGATCTGATCGCTATGCAGTAAATATCGGCCATATCTTGTAGCAGGTAGAAAAGGTCTTTTGATTTTTGCTGGAAACAAAGGCGATGGGAGGCTATGAGGGGCCAGAAATTGGGAGGGAACCCTTATGGCAGAGTTTGATCATGGATTGCTGGCAAGCTCTCAGCGTCCGCTCGTCATGGGCATATTGAATGTAACCCCGGACAGCTTTTCTGATGGCGGCCAGTTTGATGCGCCAGCAGTGGCGTTGGCGCATGCAAATGAAATGCTTGCTGAAGGTGCTGACATTATTGATGTTGGCGGCGAGAGCACACGGCCCGGAGCTATGGTTGTTCAGGAGCAGGATGAGCTGGAGCGTGTTCTGCCGGTTCTTGAGCTGATCAAAGAACTGCCACTGCTGATTTCCATTGATACCTATAAGGCGAGGGTTGCTGCTGAGGCGTGCAAGGCTGGGGCGCATATCGTGAATGACGTTTGGGGCCTGCAGAAAGACCCTGAGATGGCTGATGCCGTGGCAGATGCTGGTGTGCCTGTGGTTATGATGCATAACCGCAGTGAGGTGGATGAGCAGCTGGATATCATGAGCGATATTGATCGCTTTTTTGAAAGATCCCTCAAGCTGGCCTCTGATGCAGGCATTGCCGAAGAACACCAGATTCTTGATCCCGGTTTTGGGTTTGGCAAAACTCTTCAACAGAACTATCAGATCCTGAGCCGGCTCTCAGAACTTCGGAAATTCGGTCGTCCTGTCCTAGCGGGAGCTTCTCGCAAGCGGATGGTTGGATATGTGTTGAATAATGAAGCGCCAGAGCGTATGGCTGGATCGCTTGCAGTACATACGCTGGCTCTGCAAAACGGAGCACAGATCCTGCGAGTTCATGATGTGAAACCGCACGTGGATGCAGTACTGATCTTCCAGGCGATGAAGGAACTAGGCAGCAGCCAATAATGACACAAGAAAAAATTGTTGCAGCTCTAGGTTTGGGCTCAAATCTTGGCGATACAAAAGCGAATATCGACGGTGCAGTGGCCGCATTGAATGCCGTCGACGGAATCTCAGTTTTGCAGAAATCATCTGATTACCGGACCCCGCCTTGGGGACCAGTGCCACAGGATGACTACCGCAATTGTTGCATTACCGTGGAGACGGTTCTTTCTCCGCGTGCGCTGTTGAATGCCGGTCTTGATGTTGAGAAGCAGCTGGGCCGTGTGCGTGATGTGCGTTGGGGGCCACGGACGATTGATATTGATCTTCTGATCTATGATCATGCAAGCGTTGAGGAAGAGGGACTTCAGGTGCCTCATCCGCGCATGGGCGAGCGTGCCTTTGTGCTTATTCCGCTTGCTGAGATCTGGCCGGAGGCACCGCTGCTGGACGGGCGAACTGCAGCAGAAGCGCTGGAAACCTGCGGAGAGAAAGAAGGCATCTACAAGCTGTAGATGCCTTGTCTTTGATCAGGCCGGTTTCATTCTGGCGACAAGATTATCTTTCAGTACCAGTTGATGATACAGCGCTGCGATGACGTGCAGCGCAAATGATGCAAGCAAGATCGGGGCTGCATAGCCATGGATTGCGGCTGGCGGGATGGTGATGTTTTCTGGCCAGGCTTGCCAGTCTCCTGCCATTGCGAGTTCCATGAGGCCTGCAAACAATGACATGCTCATGCCAGAGATGATCAAAGCCAGGGGCGCGAGGTAGAGGAGCAAGTGGACCAGCTTGGATAAGCTGATCATGACGATGCCCCAATTGGGATCTGGTTTTGGACGTGCATGCTTGATCAACAGGACGATGCGATAGACTAGGAACAGGCCTGTCAGAGCGCCTAGCCCTGCATGTGCCATGAAGATATTGAGCTTTTCAGGCGAGATTGCGCTTCCTTCGAGAACTTTTCCCAAAATGAACACAGCAATGATGGTGACGGCGAACAACCAATGAAGGATGATTGTCGGGCGGCTATATTTTTGTGGTGATGACATTGGGCTTACCTTTGGCGATAGGAATGTAGTTATTTTAGTTTACATGTAAATTAGATGTCAATAATATAATGAGATCAAAATATTCAGGAATTCGATGACCGAGACCCCCTCATATCTGCCCTCTATGGGGCGACTGCTGAACACCTTGTCTGAAGCAGCTTGCAACTTGGCTGAGGACTACTTACGTCCGCACGATATTTCTCTGGCGCAGTGGGTCGTGCTTTCTGCATTGTGGCGGCAAGATGGACTGAACGTCTCGGAGCTTTCGGAGTATTCAAGCAAGAAGACAGCTGCGCTTTCTCGCTTGCTGGACCGCATGGAGAGCAAGGGGCTGGTCAGCCGTAGTGCTGTTGAGGATGACAAGCGGTCAGTGAAAATCCATCTCACGGAGAAAGGGCGGGGACTGTCTCATCTGATTGATATGTATAAGCATGTGAATGGGATTTTGTTGTCAGATTTGACCGAAACTGAGAAGGAACAGTTGCTCCCAATGCTGGAGCGTATGCTCAAAAGCGTTCAGGTGAAATCCAGAAAGTCGTGAAATCTGAACCTGATGCTAGCGTTCTCTGTCAAAACAGCAGGGGCCTTCGAAAAGAAAATTCATAGAATTTGCATTTTGCTCTTGAAGCTATAGCGACTAGAGGTCTTATCTTCTCTTGCAATGAAGAAATTGCATGGAGTGGATCATGTCCAACGCGGAAGATCGAGGCCAGAAACTCTCTCCGGAAGAGATTGAAGATCAAATCACGAAAAGCTGCTGTTCTAACAAAGCGGTGCAGCCTCAGGATACTGAGGGTTCCTGCTGTTCTGGTAACAGTGCTGTTCAAGAGAACGAGACCTCTTGCTGCTCCTCCGATCATGATAGCTCTGAAGATGATTGCTGCAGTTCTGCTAGAGAGCATGAGCATACGCATATACATGCTCACACAGGTTGCGGGTGTTCCAGCCAGAGTGAAGCGGCTATTCCCGATGTAACCAACTGGAAGGGCGCACGTTCTTTCCGGGTTGAGGGGCTGTGCTGCGCGGAAGAGATGGGAATTCTTCGCCGTGTTGTTGGGCCTGTTGTTGGTGATCCTGAATACCTTGCGTTTGATGTTTTGAACGGCAAGATGATCGTCTCTCCTGTTGCGCGTGACGTCGCTGATGAGAAGATCATCAAGGCGGTTGATACGACAGGCATGAAGGCTGCTCTGTTCATTGAACAAGAAGCAGCGGATGCCCGCGCGAAGCAGCATCGGCGCCTTGGTACATTTACAGTTGCCAGTGGCTTGTTCTGGGCAATTGCGCTTGTTGTTCAGGCGGTTCTGTTTTTCTCCAGCACCAACTCTACGGATGTGTTTAGCGTCTTCCAGTCCGTGCCGTCCGGGCCGGTAGAGGTTCTGTATATGCTCGCCATCGTCGCAGGATTGCGGTTGGTGGCGCCTAAGGGATGGTATGCGCTCAAGACGTTGCGGCCTGATATGAACCTGCTGATGCTGGTCGCCGTTGCCGGTGCTATCGGCATTGGAGAGTGGTTTGAAGGTGCGACGGTTGCCTTCCTGTTTTCTCTTTCGCTTTATCTGGAAAGCTGGAGTGTTGGGCGGGCACGTAAAGCTGTTGCAGCGCTTATGGATATTGCCCCAACCGTTGTTCGCTTGCTCAAGCCTAACGGAGGTGAAGAAGACGTTCCTGCCAACAGTGTGAAGCCTGGCGCGACTTTTGTTGTTCGCGGTGGGGATCGTATTCCGCTTGATGGCGTCGTGCGCAAAGGTGTTGGCAGTGTCGATCAAGCTCCTATCACCGGTGAAAGTGTGCCCGTGATGAAAGAGGCGGGTGATGATGTTTATGCTGGTACCATCAACGGGGAAGGCAGCTTTGAAGTAGAAGCAACCAAGGGTGCTGATGACACTATGCTTGCCCGCATTATTCGCATGGTGAGTGAGGCGCAGGCCCGGCGTGCTGCAGCAGAGCAGTGGGTTGAGAAGTTTGCCCGCATTTACACGCCTGCGGTGATGGTTCTTGCGATTTTGCTCGCTACGATTCCACCTCTGCTGTTTGGTGCAGCCTGGATGGATTGGTTCTACCGTGCCCTTGTGCTGCTGGTTATTGCTTGCCCATGTGCGCTGGTTATCTCTACGCCCGTCTCCATCGTGGCTGGCTTGACCTCAGCAGCTCGCAATGGCGTGCTGATTAAGGGCGGTGTTTTCCTTGAGCTGCCTGCGCGGCTGAAAGCTTTGGCCTTTGACAAGACTGGTACCATTACCAACGGTCTGCCGACTGTGACTGATGTTTATCCGCTATCTGGTCATAGCGTTGAGGAGCTTCTTACTCGTGCTGCTTCTTTGGAAGCTCGAAGCTCTCACCCACTTGCAGAAGCGATCCTGACACGCGCTAAGGAAGATGGTGTTGAGTATCAGGCTGCTGAGAATGTTGAGCTGTTGCCAGGGCGTGGTCTTTCTGGCCAGCGAAACGGTAAGAGCTACTGGCTGGGATCTCGTCGCTTCCTGAATGAAAAGGACTTCGAGATTGGTGAAGCCGATGCGAAGGCGCGTGAACTTGAAGCTGAAGGGAAGACTGTTGTTGCAGTTGGAACTGACGCGCATGTCTGCGGATTGATTGCCCTGGCTGATACCGTTCGCGATACGGCAGAAGAGCTTGTGTCTCAGCTGCATAAAGCAGGCGTTGTGAAGCTGGTTATGCTGACTGGTGATAATAAGGCGACCGCTGAACGTGTTGCATCCTCTGTCGGTATTGATGAGGTGCGTGCCGAGTTGCTGCCGGAAGATAAGGTCGCAGCCGTTGAGCAGCTCTCTCATGAATATGAGACAGTTGCGATGATCGGCGATGGTGTGAATGATGCGCCTGCCATGGCACGAGCCAGCTTTGGCATTGCGATGGGTGCCATTGGTTCTGATGCTGCCATTGAGACCGCCGATATCGCGTTGATGAAAGATGATCTTTCCCGCTTGCCGTGGCTCATTCACCATTCCAAGCGGACGCTCCAGATCATTCATCAGAACATCGCATTTGCGTTTATCGTGAAGGGTATTCTGGTGGTGCTCACCGCGATGGGCTTCGCCAGCCTCTGGGCAGCGATCCTGGGTGATGTGGGAGCCACGTTGATTGTGGTGACCAACGCTTTGCGGTTGCTGAAGGACAAAGCGTAATTGCTAAAGCAGTTCGCATTTAAGTCGAAACACATGAACTGCTTTAGCCTTTGTTTTTGCGTATCTTTATCCGAAAACCGGTTTCCACTTTTTGGAGATACGCTGTAAAAGAAAAGCCGAGGTGGTTTGCCTCGGCTTTTGATCTCTTACTTTATGTAGAGCGCAGTTTCATTTGCGATCTGAATGTTTTTGTTGCGCGCAGCACCCATAATCAGGAACCAATCGATCAACGTCCAGATGCCGAGTGCACCGAGTGTGATGAGTTTAAGGATTCCAAGGCCGATCTGACCGGTGTAGAAACGGTCGATGCCAAAGCTGCCGAGGAACAGGCCAAGCACGAGTGCTACAACAGGGTTCTTTTCTCTGCCTGCAAACATCACATCAAAGTCAGACTGTTTTTCAGCTGGGATGTTATCTCTCAGTGCTTTCAACTGCATAAAGTAATTTGCTTTGTTCATAATTCACCTTTCAATTGCACAGTTGTGCGGGTGCAAATTCTTGATCGAAGAAGTAGCTCTTATATCTTTTGAATTGCAATCTGCAAGGTTTATATCGGTATCTTTTCGTCTGTTAAATTACTTAGTTGTTAGAGGGGGTTGGAAATTGGAGGTCTCGTCATTTGAGAGGTGAAATGACTGCCTTAACGAGAGGCTTGCGGAGAAGAGGGTTTATTGATCCGCCATCCGCCTGACTCTCGACCAGCAATAATCCAGTAGATAAAACCTGCGATAAATCCGGCTGATGCGGCGATGGATGAGCCGGGGCGGAAGCCTTCGGAGGCGGGTGTTGGGACTGTGGTTCCTGATGTTGAATAGGCGATGATACTGCCCGTCTCGCTGGATGCATAAAACAGGTCGGTTGGAAGAGCACCGCCAATGCCCCAAAGTACCAGCGCGATAATACCACCTGCGGATACGTGGTAGATAACGCCGCGCCATTTCATGAGTTCTGCAAAGCCAATTGCGAAGCCGCTTGGGATGAGAGAGAGCGCACCAATCGCGCTTGCAGAGATGATGGTACTCCATGTGATCACCAGTAACTGAATGATGTCAGTCTCTGGTCCACCGTGAACGCTCAAAGTTCTGAAAAAGCCCCAGGATAAAAACAGGCCCGCCGCAATGATTGCGAGTGAGAAACCAAGAGCAATCCGGAGCAGCTGGATGAAGAGCTTGGTTCCGTCGATCATTGTGCAGTCCTTTGCATCTGTCTCTGGTGTCTAGGAAAACGGTTCGCCCAGAATACACCAAGAGCTACTGAGCAAATGAGGATTTCAAATGCAAATGTCCAGTGCAATATGAAGCTCCAAATATAGTTGTCATAGATAGCTGGAATTTTGACCAGTTCAACTTGAAGTTTGGAAAATGGTGCAAGCCAGAATACGGGAGCAGCAACACTATCAAGGAGCATATGTAAAAGGCCGCCCATACCAAGGCCAAGCGGAATGACTCCAACACGGAAGTTCCGATGCAAAAGCACGGCAGACAGGGCAATAAGCATCATCCATGTTATTGGCCAGTGAGTAAGATAGTGTCGGTGATGGGTGCTTTGATTGTCTATGAGATAGAAATAAAGCATGTCAGCGTCAGGTAAGACGCTGCCAATTGAAGTCCAAATGACGAGCTGCTTAGATTTTTGATCTAGGTATTTAGTTGCCGCTTTTCCGAGTAGATAGCCGGCGGGCAAATGGGCAATAAACATGATTGAAACCAATGGATTATGAAGTTCTGAGAAGCTTCAATCATGACTGTGGCGAGAGTTTGTGATGATCGCACAATACACGCTGACTCACATAAACGATTGGATTTCAGCTGTTCTCTGTTCTGGTCAGCAGCATGGCTACGCTGATGAAGTGGAAGTCGTAGAGGTGTGGAGCCTCGCGGACGCGCTCTTCGCCTCGGGCATAGATGCTGTCGAGGAGCTCGCTGAGGTTTGGAGTGTCTGAGAGAGCGGCCTGTAGTGGTGCTTCAGTGAAGGCACGGTAGAAGTTCACCATCTGGTTTGCGTAGGCTGATGCGTCGTTGTCTTGTTTGTACTGCTCAACAAAGGGGACGGGTGTTTCGTAACATTCTGCTTTGTCTATAGTGAACAGGTGAGATAGCGAGCCACTTTCGGGTTTTACGGATGCTGTGAGCTGCTCCAAGCTGCGTATATAGACAGGATGGTAATAGCGCTCGTAGGTATCCTGAGAGATTGAACCGTTGGCGACATGATCGAGCAAAGACAGATTAAATAAGTTCACGATCCCGTCTGCGGTTGAGACATGCTCATTTCTGCCGACAGTTTGCAGCAGGAGTTTGCCGCCGGGCTCAAGCTCATTTGCCCGTGCCTTCAAAAATGTTTCCAGATCATTAGCAGCCTGCTTCTCGAAGACTTCTTTATCCTGTGCTGAAATTGAGCCTCTCTCGTTAGCGAGGCTCGGGCCGTTTGGCATAACGTAATCGGGCAGACGCTCCAACGGGCGCTCAGAGAGGAACACCGTGGCGTTGAAGGATGTGGCCAGATGCGCGGAGCCGGGAGGCAAAAGCTGGTTGAACATGGAACCACCGACAATGCTGCCGAAAACAGTTGGATCGGTGTAGGGTGGCTGGGCACGGTTGCCGATGGCGTCAAGCAGAGTGGAGTAATCGTTGCTAAAGCGTTTCGAGATTAATTTGAGATGCATCCTGCGGCTTTGAAGTAGTTCCAGCATTCTGTCGGATTGTAGAGGTCGCAGATTTCCCCGATGGC
>NZ_LCWX01000005.1:0-16412 GCF_001431305.1 Pseudovibrio sp. POLY-S9 | reverse complement strand
CCGCAGGCCGTGGCTGAGGAAGCCGGCAGCGGCTCCACCACTTACAGCGCCGGGTTTGAGGTCATGCCCGCGCGCCTGCCATACCGGCCCAAATTGCTTAAAAAGCCATTGGTGGATGGCCCCCAGATCGCCCATGTCACCGGGCCTGAGGGCGAAGAGATTTACTGCGATGAACATGGCCGGGTGAAAGTCTGGTTCCCCTGGGATCGCCATGGTGCCAAGAACGACACCTCGTCCTGCTGGATCCGCGTTTCTTCCAACTGGGCCGGCGCCAGCTGGGGCCACATCGCCATCCCCCGCATCGGCCACGAAGTCATCGTAGACTTCCTCGAAGGCGACCCAGACCAACCCATCATCACAGGGCGGACGTATCACAACAATAACAAGTCTCCCTACCAACTGCCGGACCATAAAACCAAAATGGTTATCAGGTCCGACAGTCATAAAGAAGATGGCTACAACGAGATCTCATTTGAGGATGAAGCTGGCAAACAGAATATCTTCACCCATGCCCAGAAAGATCAGACGATCAAAGTTCTCAATAACCGGGCCAAGCGCATTGAGAATAACCAGATTGAAAGCGTCGGCTCCAACAAGAGCATTGAGATTGGCGGCAACCATCAGGAGAAAATTGGTGGGTCGATGAATGTCTCCATTGGTGGAGGATCTGGGGAGGCACTCATGGGAACACTTGGTGCAGTACTTGCTGCTGGGGGCAAAGATAGTGCAATTGGAGCTGAAGCTACTGGTAACTCTGCAGTAGGCACCTTCATGTCCGGTGTTGCAGCTGCGGGGGCATTAGCAGAAGGGGCGTCGTTGGGAGGAAACGCTGGCTTCAATTCATCAAAAAATCATTTCCTCGAGGCAGGCAGGGACCAACAAGGAACAGCAGCTGCAATCGGGGGCATGCTCTCTCAGATCATGCCGATCAGTGGAGTTCACAACACGATCGTCGAAAAGTTTGAAAGCAATACGGTTGGAATAGGTAAAACTGAACAGGTTGGTGCTTACAAAAACACGTCGGTAGGCCACACTCAGACAATTAATGTGGGCGAAGAGTTAATCATCAAAGTCGGTAAGTCTAAATTGATTATGGACAAAGACGGCAACGTGACAATCTCTGGTGCTAAGTTCAATTTCACAGCCTCTGGTCACGTTCAGATCAACGGCAAAGTCGTTGATATCAATTAGAGGCTGCTATGCTGGATAAAAACACAACAGGTTTTGCAGCTCTGGGATTTGAACAGATCCATCGTGACGGAACCCCCATGGGTGTTGTTGCAGTTCGGGGACGTTTCGAGATTGAAGAAGGTGGGCGCCTAGCAGTTAGCAGTACGCAAGAGCTTGTACTGGAAGATGTTTACGAAGCGGATCCGCATAAAACACCTATGCTCGCTTGCTCAGATCTGGTGCCCTTTAAGCCCAACAGTGATGTTACTGCCTTAGTAAACACTTACCCGCCGGGTGATGGTAAGGCAGACAGATGGCATTGTGGCGTAAAGACTGGTGCCCATGAATACATATTAGAGGTGCAGGGACCATCTAATTGGAGTTTTCAAAAAGAGAGCTGGAAGTGTTCACAGCCTCGGCCCATAAGCTTTGCCCATCTAGATTACAGGCTTGCGGTAAGTGATCAGATTGCTGAGGGGCCTGTTAACGAGGATGTGCCGCAGAACCCTTTGGGTATGCCTGCTTTGAAGGAGGAGTACCTCCATAAAGACAAAGAATATCCCATCCCCTTAATCAGATCGTTAAATAGCCAGACTAAGCTTGATGACCATTTCTCTCTTAACGGGTTTGGGCCTATTCCCTCATTTTGGCGGTGTCGCCAGCAGTATGCTGGCACCTATGATAAGGCATGGAAAGAAAACCGACACCCACAACTTCCAGAGGATTTTGATTACCGGTTTTACCAATGTGCCAATCCTAAGCTTATTCAAAATGGATATTTGCAAGGCAATGAACGAATAGAGCTTGCCGGAGTTCAGCCAGATGGCAGTAATTTGGCATTCAACTTGCCGAAGCTTCTCTTTATTGCTCAGTATCATTGGATTGATGGTCGCGAAGCAATATTGCGCCTGAACCTGGACGGTGTTCACATCAACACCAGTACATCCCCAGGCACCGTTGATCTGACCTGGCGAGGTTGGCTGCCCATCTGTCCTGCATTCTTTAAAATAGACCTGAGCCTAAGCGGGTTTGATGATGAGGAAGCAAGAGCGGTTCCTTCATCCGGTTTATTTGGGTTCAGTGAGGAGGAAACGGCATGAGTATACCTCGCGAGTTTAGCCGAGATACAAGTGAAGGTTATCTGATTTCAATTTACCCAGATGTCTGCCTCACTCCTGTTGGGTCCAGCTATGTGCCCATTCCCTATACAATCGTTGCAAAGCAGTCTGATGATGCCAATACCTGCCCGACAGTCCGCGCAACTAAAAAGCGGGTCCATACAATGGGCTCAATCATCACCAAGTGTTCTGGTGATGCAGCCGGCACAGGCAAAGGTGTTAAATCTGGCACGATTGAAAGCGTTTGCCACCCTAAGGAGCATTCTTCCCGTGTTCGGGCCTGCGGCCATTTCGTGATCAGACAGAATGATGTCTGGTACATGAATAACAAGAATACACAAGGGAAGCTAAATTATGTGAAGCGGACTGATATTGATCAGCTGACACCGCCAATTTACTTTGCTGATCAGCAAGCAGATGATGGTGCAGACACCACAGATACCTCAGCACCAGGTTCTTCCGATCAGTCACCTCAAGTGATGAGCGATGCTTCACCTGATCCTGTTATTGCTGGCGCTCAATATGCTTCGGCAGGCACGGCTGCCAGTACGGTGTTATCGCCTGCACCAGCACAGCAGGCTACACCTCCAGAAGCGCCACCTTACAACCCAAATTCAAAAAAAGTACCGCCGACAGCAAACAACGACAATAAGCTCAAAGCAAAGAAGAACCGTTGGTGGTCCCGGTTACTACCTTGGCTGGCACGTAATCCTCAAACTGCGGCTACATTACCGCTTGGAGCTGCGGCAGCAGGGATTGGAGCAGTAGGCGTTGAGCGTGCAAAGAACCTTTCTGGCGGATACAATCCACTTACTGGAGAAATCGCTCCTGGCACACCGTTTTTAAGGCAACCTATTGGGGATCAGCTATCACCAGCTCCAGATTTGCAACCAAATCCGCAAGTTGACCCATCTTGGGTGGACCCGTCCTCGCCTGCAGCAGAACAGCAACGCCAAATTCAAAGCCAAGTTGAAACAAACGAAAGTATTGACACGCCACCAGGTACGGGCCTTTCAACTGAAACTACGCGCGTCTCAGGTCGGGACAATGACGATGATGACGATGATCGGTGCCGGCTAAGACCTTACAAGGCAGGATGTGGCGATATGCCGGGCAGATCGACTCCGCACCATGTGGTCGCAGACCGGTCATTCAGAGCTCCAGGCAAGGGAGGAGCTGTATATGATGGCGGCGTACCCCATGCAGAAGGGTTGTGTATCTGTGTTGAAGGCGCGACGCCGAAGATGCATGAACCTGGAAGCAACATGCACGGGCGAGTTCATCTTCGGCAGAACGAGGGTGAGAAAGCGTTGGGACAACAGGGAGAGCCAGTTGGCACAGCTACTCTTGTAGATTTGGAAGGCAATGGCGCAAAAGCAGCTGCTCAAGAAACGGGGTGTGATGAGACTGTAATGAAAGCGCAGCTTCGCACCTACCATCAGGCCCGCGGCTTGGGACCAAATACAAGATGGAGAGCTGATCCCACCGGGCGGTTAGCTGTTGATCCCAATAGTGTTGGCACCGGGGGTGGAACAGGTCTACCATCAGACAATGTTTTCTAGGAGTTTTCTCAAATATGACTATACAGCTTGAACCCGCTTTGATTTCCGGCGGTCATGCTATTTCGGATACGGCTTTGATGTTGCATGCTGTTCCCGATAAGCTAAATGTTGAGGAATATGACTTTACTAGGGTTTTCTATCTGAACTTAAATCCAGCGGCCCCTAAAGAATGGGCACATCAAGACTGGCTTGATGCGTCGGTAGTGTCGACATGTGACACTAAAAATGGTCCCGCCGGAATGCCGGCAGGTTGCGAACTTTCAAATCATGGTTTGGTAAAGATGCATAATTCTTACGGAACTGAAATAGAGCAAATACCAGAAGCCGGACTAATTGCAGATGATGGCCGTGGCGAACTAACTTGCATGCGGCGTATAGGCAAGAAACTATTTGCTTGTGGAATTAATGCGCAAGTTTACAAGCGCGATGAAGGGAGGTGGCATAGTATTGGCGGCAAAATGGGAGAAAAAGTAACGACCCTACTAGAGCGAAGGTCTGCAATAATTAAGGCAGGGGAGTATTCAACACGCAGTGATGAGATATCTGATATAATGGATCAGATTCCATACTTCATTTTCATTAACGGTATTGCGGAGGATGATATCTATGCTACAGGCTCTCGCAATACAATTTATCATTTCGATGGCACAGAATGGGAACGGGTCCTCAGCGATACTGAAGCCTCTCTATCTGATATTCATCCAATTTCAAAAGATGAAATCTACATCACAGGTTTTGAAGGCACTCTTTTAAAAGGAAACGCAAAGGAGGGGTTTCGCTCCATCGTTGACCCGCTGTCTTCTTATTTAAACTTCCTGTTCATTCGCAAGTTCCAAGACAAGGTTTATGTCGGCAACGATGACGGATTGTTCCAGTTGCAAGGAGATCGCATAGTTAAGGTTGACGAATATCCAGGAAAACAAGTGCGTATTCTGGATAGCGTGAGCGACAACATCCTCTGGCTTGCTTGTGCTCGCCACGCTTACCGCTTCGATGGGATAGATTTTCATGTCCACGAACATCCGGACAACATTGGTCTTTAACAACGATATGTAGCAGAAGCGCTTTAACCAGAGACGAACCATGCCTGCACGAAGGTCTTGTGTAGTCACTCAGCAACGAGCTAGTCAAAGTCGACCTATGGTTGGAGTCACGTATTGGCTGTAGGCGGCTAAATTTCGACCGAATGCCCGCAATTGGTCAGGCGGAAAACTCAAGAGTGCGGAGCTGCTCCCTACCAGCTCCTTGGTTGCTAAATGTCGATTTTCTCTGACAACGAAAGTGCATCTTCAAGATCGATACCTAGGTATCTGACAGGACTGTCCATCTTTGTGTGGCCAAGAAGAAGCTGCACGGCTCGAAGATTACCTGTCTTCTTGTTGATTTGCGCGACCTTAGTTCTGCGCATTGAGTGTGTACCGTAAGAGCTTGGTTCTAGCCCGATTGATAGAACCCACTCTTTCAGCATTCGGCCATATTGTCGTGTCGAAATATGCGGCCTGTCATGAAACCGGCCTGGCCACAAGTACTCTGACCCGATCATTTCTGGACTGCTATCCATTTTGACAAGGCTGATCTGTTTCCCTCCATGAGTTCACACTGCACAGGCTTACCGGTCTTACTCTGTATTATTGAAGTGCGCTCTTTCACTCGCCCTGAAGTAAAAACATCGACAACCTTAAGACGTACAAGATTACACCCTCTGAGTTTGCTGTCGATTGCTGTATTGAACAAAGCTAGCTCACGTATTTTGTCTGCGAGCTCAAGGCGAACACGAACGGCCCAAACGTGTTTTGGTAGTAAAGGGCGCTTTTGCCCGACAATCCTGCCGCGATTCCAGACTGTTTTTACTGGTCGGATCATAGGAAGGTTTGATATGGTCATAACAGCTCCTCCGTACCGCCCTCAACCACCACATCTAGTTAATCTTACAGCGTACAGAAGACGGTATTGAGGTCTAAGTTGGTAAGAACAAGGAACTACTGGCTTATTTGCCAAGCGTTGCTCAGAAGACCAGAATATGTGCAGAATAATTTTTGGTAAAGTTGTTTGATGACTGAAATCGTAATGATATCGGGCGGTGGGCTCAACAGCTGACATTCGCACTTTTCAATCAACAATTGTAGCGGTCTGAGTAGTGGCCCCAAGAAAGTCAGTAAATTTAATCAGCGCCTCAGTGTACTATTCTAGATTTTATAAATATCAGTCCATCTGGGGGTTTGACTATGTTTTTTGCAAAATTATGCCGTATTGCTGCCTACTTGGCTCTGGTTCTTGGCGCATTCAAAGTCGTTATGGGTTTCATTGGGGCATCATTTCCACCTGAAGATCGTATCGCCTTCGCACGACACGTTTTGGGTTCTGCAGACACTGGAGAAGCCATCGACAAAGGCACATATTATATTGGTATTGCCATTATCTTTGGCGTCCTTTTCGACATCTGCTCCCACATAAAACAAATCAATGACAAATCCTAAAAAGGAGAAGATATGCGCGGCTTGCTTCTTATAATCATTGTTTTATCAATTGCCTTGCCGTTTTCTGTTTTCAGCCAAACTCACATCTATACTTTATACCGAAATTCTGTTTTGGATCCCAGCATGAGAATCCACATTGCCACTTTTGATGCATCTGACGGAATTGAATATAATTCGGGAAATTGCTGGTTAGCGGCACGACTGTTTAACGATCAAGACGGCATCAAAACAACATTCTGGTGCGAAGAAGGTAGATCTAAGGGATCATCCAACTAAGGAGTCGCTCTATGCCGCTTCCCTGTAAAAAGCTTCAAGAATTGGTGTTACCCGCCTATGCTCCCTGCGCGCACTTTGGCATTTGTCGAGAAGCTCAGTTTCGCCCGAATTTCGGCCATGTCCCAAGAGGTTTCCTAGGTGCAACAGGCACACCTGAAGATGTGGAGCTGGTAATGGTGTTCTCTGAACCTGGACACCCGCATGCGCAAGAGCGCTATAACGCAAAGAGTACTCCAGAACAGCTACTCAACGAGAGTTTAAGCTATGTATATGAGTGCTTTGCATCCGGCGCAGATCTATTTCATCGAAATGCAAGGTGGTTCATAGATCAGCTGTATCCAGATCAATCTTTCGATCAGCAACTCCGCCATGTTTGGCTTACCGAAGGTAGACTTTGCTCAATCGCCAACGAGATCGGCTCGGTCACTGACAGGACATGCTCTTCCAATTATCTTGTGCATCAGGCATCCGCACTACCCAACGCAATTGTGGTCGCTTTTGGACGCAAGGCCCAGCATTATCTTAAAGGAATAGATGTCGATTTTATTAAAGCATACGCACTATCTCCCCCTGGTGCAAACCACAAGCCTGCAAAGCCAAGTTGGGAGGCAGCGATAGAGAAGATTAAGAACCACAAAAGGTCCAAGTAAGAAGAATTGTTCGGGATATGTCAGATGGACTAGATGTACCGGGAGTCCGTTTCGTTGAAATAAGTCCGCGACTGGAAGAAATTCAGCGCGAACAGGATTTAGATACTTCTGTATGTCCAGCTTGCTTTAAGGACGGACACTCTGCGCAAATCTATTGGTTGTAGTAGTCTTGGATCTTTTTAATTTCTCGGCCAGCAAAGGGCAAAAACTCGTCGATCAGCTGACGGTAGAGGATCTGCATTTCAGATACTGCAACACGGTTTTCGATCTGCTCTGTGTAATGGGAAAAGCGCGCTTTCTTTGCTTTTGCAGAAACCTGGCGCAAGAGTTCAACGTTGTAAGCGACCCACTGGCGGTGCAATAGAAATTGAAAGAGGAGTTTGCGCCCCTCTTCGCTGGCGGCAACCTGCTCAAGGCTCTTGTCACTCTTTTCCATCATCCGATAGAGTGTATCAATAGTTTCATCAGTCATCTCCTGAGTACACTCAACCCAACCAGCAACCTGAATCTGTTGCTCTTTGACTGCGTTATCGAGTAGTTTCTGACGCTTCCGCTCAGTCCATTTCCAAATCATCACCAGTTCCTCAAGTGTTGGTATCCATCGCCTTCAAAGTGTCTGATTAGTGCAATCTTGAAAACTTCATGGAATTGATGGTGATATTTGACGCATTATTTTTCGAAGTTTGCTCGTTGGGTGAGCTATCTTATGGGCATGGCTACTTCGAGATCAGTCGGGCCAATAGCCGCCGTTGGGGCGTTTCCATTTACAGTTGAGATTGTTTGTGTCGAGGATTTTCGTAGGCCCTTTGGGCTCGCCCGTCACAGATCGATACGACCGCTTGTGTCGGCGACAAAGAGGCCTTGGCGGATGTCCGTACCTGCTGCGGCATGGGGGAGACCGACCTTTACTGGACACACGCGCTTGGCGCAGCATCGGATTGGGTCAGATCATAGCAGCTGGTCGGTGACATAACGATGCGTATCGGAGTTCTGCGCAGGTGTGCTTTCTTACGCGATGACGCAAGAACAAAGCAATCATCGTAATGGCCGAGCAAATACGGGTAACAGCCTGCCGGGATGGTTCACTGTCCTTGCTCGTAACAAGCTTTCCAATATAGTAACAGATGAGACTACTATAAAGGCAATGGAGCTAGGATAAGCAGCCAATGAGTGACAAGGCACGCCAAGACGAAACAGTCCAGCAGGCGATCCGGGACCTGTTCATCGGCTCTATACCGGAACGGGGGGAAGAGTTGACCTCTCTCTGGAACGAGCTCGACCCGGTGTTTCAGCTTGTTCCTGATATCCATGAAGATGAACGGGTCATTATGGACGCTGGCGCCTTTCGCTTCGTCCGGTTCAACCATCGGGTTGTTAGATCCTTCTGGATAGGCGCCTTCGCCGCATGGGAAGCCTACAGGGCATTTGCCGAAAGCGAAGACACCCAAGCAGTCGATCTTGCCCATTTCCGACTTTTGGTCGTGGCTTTCGAAGCAAACATTCAAAACGACCAATCAGACGCCCACTCTCTGCCAACGGGAATTCCTGAACCGGGGACCTTGCCGAACGCAGATAGAGAGCCTCAAGCGCGAGCGGCCTCAGAGCTGGCTATCATAGCAGTTGCATGGGCAATGCTACATGAAATCCGGCACATCCGGCATCAGCGCGAAGGCACCAGCGCACCGCCCCTAGAGAACACGCCGGAAGCACGACAAGCGCGGCATGAAGAGGAGTTCTCCTGCGATGATTTCGCCACCAAATTTATTCTGGAGCATGTAAATCGTTTTGCTGAGAAAAGTGGGGATGATCCCGCCCTTGTTCGCCGAAAGCGGGCGATGGCGATCTATTTTGCTCTATTTGCACTGGTGCTGCTTGCTAAAGACCGTTGGGATGCGTCTAATACCCATCCCTCGGTTCAGGATCGGATCAACGCGGTGTGCCTCCTGATGAAAGACAATCGAGATGAACTTCCGGAAGCGATAGCGTGTACTGTCTTCAAAGCGCTCCGGCGTCTATGGCCTGCGGCACCGATGATCGAGATTGTTGGGGACTCTGCCTAAGGCGCGGTGTTCGTCGCTCCTAGCTGGCACCCGACGTATGTACTGACCAAAATGGGGCCGAAATGTCGGAAATCTTTACCAATGCTGTGACGTCAATTGTTCTTGGTATAGAGGATTTTGAGAACGGCACTGACGATCGCATGCTAAGCGCGGCCAGAAACTACTACGCTGGCCTTTTGTTGTTGGCCAAGGAATGCTTGGTGAGTGCCGCCCCAGAAGCTGATGCGATGGAAATCATCGGAGCTAAGTTCAAGCCGATTCCAGACGGTGAGGGCGGCGTTAAACATGTTGTGATGGGTTATGCGACTGTCGACCTGGCCCAACTTCAACAGCGTTTCAAGGACTTCGGGCTTCCCTGGCCTGATGTGAACATCAAGCAATTACAGCAGTTTCGTAACAACCTTGAGCACTACCACTTGAAGGAACCTGCAAGTGCTCTTGGTGAGGCAATCGCATCTTCGTTCCCTATGGTGGTGGACTTTTTCAAAATCCTTGATGAAGACCCACAGGAGCATCTCGCTGACGTTTGGGATACGATTATCGCCGAGCGTGCGACGTTCGAAAAAGTTCGGACCGCGTGCCTAGCAAGTTGGGAGGACGTCGATTGGCCTGCGCCTGTAGAGAACCTCGATAAGATGCTGTGCCCGGAATGTAAATCATCCCTTGTTAGGCAAACCGATGCAACAAACACCGACCATATGTCGATAGATGGCAAGTGCTCTCAATGTGGTGAAGATATCGACCGAGAGAAGCTGATGGAAATGGTGGTGGAGGCCAGTTACGAGACTAACGCTTACTTGTTGGCAAAGGATGGGCTGAACTCAGCCGTTGCCCGCTGCCCCGAATGTGGCACAGAGACATACGTCGAGACTGGGGAGATCAGCGTCTGCTTTTCGTGCGGGGAAAGCATTGCAGGGGAGTGCTCACGTTGTAGCGCTGCTATCGATGTCCATGAATATAGCCCCGAACATCCTGATCTTTGCAGTTACTGCGCTTATATGTGGGAGAAAATGTTGCGAGAGTAGGAAAAAGTAGCCGAAAGCAAAGATACCGTTCCCATCAGAACCTGTTCCAATTAAAGCCATCTGCTTGTAAGTCGCATTGTAACGTCAGTCCTTCTAATAGGCTTAATGCGCCGCTAGGTGTAGCTGCTTGAGATTATCGCCGTTTTGAGCGTAGATAATTTGAAGCTATAATCTCGCTTGGGCTCAGACTAAGTGAGATTGTGCGTAGTGCCGTAAGGCTGATCCGATCAGCTGTAGCGCCAGCTGCTTCGTGGGCCAGAAGCGAACATCCGTACGTTTCTATCTGTGATTGTTGTCGAGTGTTAAGAGAGTGTTCCATGTTTAGCGTGCGAAGCTGACAATTGATTTTAGTAGAGATTTACGCATCACATTGTGCAATACGGCCTGCCATTATATTGTAATCTCTACATTCGTTTTATGTTGTTTGAGAGAGTTGTAATGGGTGATTTATCAGCAGTTTGGAATGAAGCGAGGCAATGGCTTGTTGGTGATGGTGCCGCCATATCTGCGGCGATAACGATCACAACTTTTGTTGCTGGCTTTTTCATTGTTAAGAGAAGGGCTAGGAAACAAGTCAACGTAAGAGCTGACAGAGGCAGTATTGCCGCTGGCCGTGATATCTCCATTGGAGATAATATCAAAAATACGTCCTCGAAAGATAGCTCAAACGACGAGTAAGCATGTTCGATCACACTACTGTCCGCGCTTCAAATGGGAGCATCGCAGCAGGTCGCGATGTAATCATCAATATCTTTTTGAAACGGGTGCCCACCGGATATCAAAGTCAGATTGATGATTTTGTCAGAAGTTACTTAGGATCGGATGAAAGACCTGTTCCATTTGGTGGGCGCGAAAAAGAATTCCAGGAGCTGAGTGAGTGGCTCAGTTCAACAACACAAAAATGCCTTATGACCGCTCCTGCCGGGCGTGGTAAGTCTGCACTCCTAATTCACTGGCTCTTTGCTGAAGAGTTTAATCGTGACATTGGAATAGTATTTGTACCTATCAGTACGCGTTTCTCTACTAACCGCCCTGCTATTTTTCTTGAGATTTTTGCTAAGCAACTGGCTGACCTTTTGGAGGAGGAGCTGGATGCGCCGGAAACTCATCGTGATATTTACTATATCAGCCGAATAAAGGAGTGTTTGAGGCGAGCAGATGATCAGGGCAAGCGGTTGCTGATTGTCATGGATGGCTTAGATGAAGCCGTTGGCTTTAATAACTGGAACACAATACTCCCTGTCGGTGAGTTCCCAAATATAAAGATACTGTTTTCAGCAAGGATAACAGCTACAAAGAATACCGATGGCTGGTTAAGGGTACTTAGATGGGAAACAATATCTCCCGCCGTTTTGAGAGTGCCGCGTCTGTCTGATGGAAACATAGCTAATCTAGTATTGGATACATTGTCGGTCCACGTAGAAAACGTGGCTGATTTCATCGGAGAAATATGTCGAATATCTGAGGGTGACCCTCTGATCTGTAATTTTATTCTCAGCGATGTTTTGTGTTCTGACGATCCGATATTGAAGCTGAATAACTTAAGCAACATTGATGCAGGGTTTGGTGGGTATTTTGCAAGTTGGATAAATGATCTCAATCTGACGCAAAAAATCGAATATATTCTGCTAATTGTAGCATCAGCTTTTGCCCCGATCTCTATTCGTGATCTGGAAGTACTTGTTTCAAAATTGACTGGTTCAGAAATTTTTGTTTCGGATGGCGATCTCAGGTCTATTGATCGAGTTTTGATGCGAGTATCTGGCAATCGATATCTTACTTTAAACCACCCCAAATTTGCGCAATACATTTTAGACGAACATTTTTATGGAAGCGGGATAGTTCGAGCCGGACAGCAAGCTTTTTTTGAATATGCGAAAGATGAGGTTGAGTCGGCAGGTGAGGTTTCTCCATATCTGCTTGGTAACTATCGCATCCATCTCGAAGAATACGATTGCGGCCTCACAGAAGCTGAAGTGCTTTTAATTCAGAACTGGAGAAACTCTCAATTAGAGAGTTCGCTCAGACATGCATCATATGCCAGCGATCTTAATGTTGCGTGGAAAGTGGCGGAGAAGGAATACTTTGAAAGAAAGAGCATAAATGAAGAGCAATTTTGCAGTTTTGTCTGTAAGTGTGCCTTAGCACTATCGTCTATCAGCAGCTTAAGTAATCAGATACCAACCGACATTTTCTCGCAGGCGATTGAGATCGGAATAATACCCGTAGATTACGCTATTGAGAAAATTGATAGATTCCCCAAAGACAACCGTTTAGATCGCAAAATTGATATTTTTCAGCATTTGCCCGATAGCCTGCGAAACGCGATAATCGCAGAAATTGATGAAATGGAAGCCTCGTCATCTAAGATGAGCCGCTACCTGCGACTCGTGGATCATGTGGATTCTCAAAGAGTTGAAGTAATCAAAGAGAAGTGCCACGAAATTTTCGAACAAGCAAATATTGATGATGATGCGCATGCAGAACAAGTTCGCAGGTTCGGTGAGCAATATCGAGATTATGCACCCGCTATACTCAAGCTTCAGTTGACTAGTCAGTTTCTGAATACTTTTGATGATATCGAGTTGGCTAATGAAGCCCTGCCCCTTATCGATCACTATCCTGATCCGATATCCAGAGCCGGAACACGGTTACGCCTCAGTGTTTCTGCCGGGATAGCAGTTTCTGGTGATTTGATTGATGCTATCATTGCAGATCTTAATGCAGAAAAAGACCGACTACGTGTGGGAAGGTGTGTTTGCGGCTTCTTGTATAGCCATCCCGAATTATTGACAGATCGGTTCCTGACTTTTGCAAGTCAGTTAATCAACGATCTAATATCGCGACTTCAACCTCGCTTGGGGATTGATCAATTTGCTGGCAATGACTTTTGTGATTTTTTCGCGGGGAACCTATTTATAA
This sequence comes from Pseudovibrio sp. POLY-S9, assembly GCF_001431305.1. NCBI lineage: Bacteria > Pseudomonadati > Pseudomonadota > Alphaproteobacteria > Hyphomicrobiales > Stappiaceae > Pseudovibrio > Pseudovibrio sp. POLY-S9. The sequence continues at coordinate 3,152 of NZ_LCWX01000005.1, read as the reverse complement.
TTGTTGCGAAGGCGATAATTGCAGGTCGCCAAGACGATATTTATCAGCAATATCCGCAGATCATAAGAAATCTTTCAATGCTTCCTGCATATCATGCATCAACCGCATGCGCGAACATGAGCAAACTCGTCGAAGGTGAGTTGCATGAAAAGCTAATCGATTTGGCTTTTGAGAAATGCGAACAACAACCAACGGCGAATAATAGAACTTTCTCATATGCGCAACTCGCCAATGCAATAACGGGCCATAGCAGGTACGAGGAAGCAATTCGGCTATCATTTGCTGCTGCTGAAGAAGTTGATGATTATCTTGGTCTGTTTTCTTGGAAACTATCTTTGCTGCAAGAAATAGATGGTTGGCCGAGCAACTCCAATGAGTGGTTGTCAGAGGTCGATAAGCTTCAGGATCATGAACACAAGTGCACGCTGTATTTGAAGTTTTTGAAGGCTAGTAGTGCAGGGGCAGAATTTGATCGGTGTAAAGCTTTGTTTTTGGCGGAAGTTAGCAGGTCATCTCAAGACAGGAAAATTAGACATTATCTAACACTGATCGATAATCAGATAATTGAACAAGGAAGCGCAGAATTTGGCGTTTTCTTACAGTCTGTTCGTGATTTCTTACGCTCAATGCAGCAAGTGGGTAGAGAGGCTGGTATCTTTGATTTGCGCAGATCCCTTCATGTCCTTCAGGGAACGCTTCGTAACGACGTTGTTACTTTTTTATTCCTCTTGTTCGTACGTGGGAATGTTAGTGAGTATCTAAGAATATCGGGCTCGATTGATCTGTTGCGCTACGCAAATGAAAGACAAAAAGTTATCTTGAATCAGGCTTTGAATGCTTATTTCGCAAATTCGAAGAGAGATAACACCCAGGCACAACACGCATTTGCTTTGTATCAGAAAACAGGTGAAGCGAGTGATAGAGATAGATTGATTGCACTGCTACCAGCACTCAGCATGTGTCAAGCAGCCGGATTGTACAAGAGGTTATTGGATTTTGAAGGTGTCTCAATCAAAGAAGATCGATATAATTTATGGTCGGTCATTCTAGAGTTAAACGTTCTTGAGAATGAGGAATTAGCGAGTAAGACTCTGATTATAGAGATTGGCATTGAAGATCAGGAACAGCGGTTGAAAGCGCTATTTGACCTTCTTTCGTTGCATAACGGTCCTAATGAAAAGGACCACATTTTTAGATGCATATTTGAGCAGATAACGCCAGATGATGAGGACGCAGTATCTCAAATTTGGGACCTGCTCAAAGAAAATGGCAAGCTGACCTTAGGAGAGAAAAAGCTTGCCCCCATAATTCGGGAGAGAAATCCAATATTAGCTTGGAATGACCTGTTGCACGCAAAGAGCATGCTATCAAGGTCAGAAACATTGCGGTTTCTTAGTGAGGAGGCAAATGAATTTCCTTGCACTCCCAATATCCGTCTATTGGATGATCTGGTAAGCGATGTTGTCAATACATGGCCGTGAGCAATGTTATACTGAAGTCAATTACTGTACGCTAGCAGCGCTGTTTGAACCAAGGTTACTGATAATGATCCGCTCTGGTAGCATGCCTTGTCATCTCAAAAGAGGTGCATTAGCGTCAAGCTAATTGAAGTCAATCTTAAGTTGATGTCTTGTCCTGAACGGAGCTGCTCTATAACTTTGCGAATGTCCGCAATTGGTCAGTAACCGCATATCGTCGCAAAAACTACCGCTGAAGGCATCGTGTAAGCGTGTCTTAACCCGTGATCGAGCTAGCTAAAAGTCGGCTTTTGAGCTGCTTTTTGAGAGCAGGATTCCTTTCGTTCTAGTCGTTACTAAGTGAACTTGTTTCAGTAAAGTCATTCCTCAGTTTGCGCTAGTCTACAGTGGTGTCCGTGATTGTTAGGTTAGGAGATCCAATGGGGGAGATTGCAGCGTATGATCTGACGCTTGTCGAAGGGCATTTCTTCAAAGATGCTTTCGGAGGATTACTGTTTGATCGAGATGAAGTGAGTGAAGCAATCTATGACGCAAGCGTGGTTGCATCAGTTTATGATTGGACACTCGAGGGCATCTGTTCTTATTTTTCCAATCTCTCGCCTAGTTGTTGGCCTGTAACAACTGACCTTCGAACTTTAACTCAGCACCATAAGAAAACAGTTCTTCCCGAGTGGCTGAATGATCATGGGTTGATGGAAATCCTTGAGAGCGGCAAAGCTCACAGGAGAGCTGAGGAAATGCTAGCAATTCAGCTTATATTTGAAACGTATCTAACTCTGATATCAGCACTGCAGAGTGGTGAACTCATAGCGAAAGGACGTGAGAGCGCCCTAGCTGAAGCTGTTGACGTGCCTGCCTCTCTCTGGTCCTCTGAGTTCTCCTATGTCTCATTGCGGCGAAATGAACTCTTGCGTATTGACGGTGATAAGAGACAGGTGTTGGCCGAAGATCTGACGATATTTGTGGCTCAAAACACCAAGAGAAAGCGCAAGTCTAGACCTGATAGCAAAGGCCGTTTTGTTGAGGCTGAAGTCATACGTTTTCTGCAAGCTCTTGCAGATCGACCTTGGCAAAGAAGAGACTGCATCGAGAAGGAAGCATTACAGCTTTTTCCAGGATTAAGTGGTCGACATTTTGAGAGACTTTGGGCTTTACACGCTCCTAAAGACCGCACGAAACCGGGGCCAAGATCCGCGCGCTCTTCAAATCGCTAAATCAGATCACCCGCACTGAATAATCGTGTCGCCTATTTTTGTCGGTGGAATCCAACCAGCATTTCCTCATCGCAAATGAGCGGAGATGATGGTTATGAGGACGGAACTGAACAGCGTTGAGAACGCTTTGATTACAGAAGCGGCGGCGGCGGATTATCTTGGAATTTCTATACGGACCATACAGGCGTGGCGGGTGCGTGGCGGTGGGCCAAAATATGTAAAGCTGGGAAAGGCGGTACGCTATCGACCTTCTGACATACAGGTATGGATTGAATCTCATCTGACCAGTTCCACAAGTGAGGTGGAGGGGAGGTCATGAGGTGGCGCAATAAACGAAGGCCTCGTATAGTTTTTCAGCGCATAGCTAAAGCGTTTCGAGATTAATTTGAGATGCATCCTGCGGCTTTGAAGTAGTTCCAGCATTCTGTCGGATTGTAGAGGTCGCAGATTTCCCCGATGG
>NZ_LCWX01000004.1:0-2312 GCF_001431305.1 Pseudovibrio sp. POLY-S9 | reverse complement strand
TGTCAGTGCTGGATGTATTTTCCCCATTTGTGCTGCTTGAAAATTACCCACTTTCGCAGCTTTGACTTTTGATTGAAGGGGCATGCCCCTTCAATCAAAAGTTGGCCAAACTCTCCCTCACGTTCCGGTTGGAAAAAGGGGTGCGGAGGGGGTGGTCAATCTCGGGAAGATCGTAATGATCCATAATTTGAAGCAACAAGGCTTGTCTATAAGTGCCATAGCGCGCAAAGCGAGTCTGGATAGAAAGACAGTCGCTAAATACCTGCACCAAGGCCTTGAAGCCCCTGTTTACGGACCTCGTCAGCGTGATGGGCGTATGCTGGAGGAGTACAAAGACTACTTGCTCGAACGCCTGGAGCGGTTCCCAGGCCTGTCTGCCCGGCGCTTACACCGTGAGGTAAAGGCCCTGGGATTTGAAGGCGGTTACTCCACTGTAACTGAGTATCTTCGCGAGCTTCGCCCAGCTTCGGCACGCCCGTTCGAACGACGCTTTGAGACAGCACCCGGCCAGCAGGCACAGGTGGATTTTGCTGAGTTTCAGGTAGAGTTCACCAGTGAACCGGGCGTGACGCGCAAAGTCTTTTTGTTTTCTATTGTTCTTGGCAATTCTCGGTTTGTGTGGGGACGCTATTGTTCCAATCAAAAACTGGAAACGGTCCTGCGCTGTCATATTGCAGCCTTTGAAGCCTTCGGCGGTGCCACACTGGAGGTGCTGTATGATCGCATGAAGACAGCCGTTTTGGGAGAAGATCCAGATGGCACTGTTCGCTTTAACCCATCTCTTGTCGCTCTTTTGGACCATTATGGCGCTCAGCCGGATGCTTGCCAGCCATACCGGGCCAAGACCAAAGGTAAGGTCGAGCGTCCATTTCGCTACATCCGGCAGGATTTCTTTCTCGCTCGCATATTCCGCGATCTGGATGATCTCAATGCCCAGTTCACAAAGTGGTGCGAGGACTTTGCCAATGCTCGTGTTCATGCCACTACCAATCGTGTCGTGAAGGAGGCTTTCTGTGAGGAACAGCCTGCTCTGATCCCTTTGCCAGCACACCCTTATGATGCTGTTTTGCTGGTGGAACGACGGGTGACACATGAAGGCATGGTCTCAGTTGCAGGGAACCTTTATTCAGTGCCGGACACCGTCAAGAAGCGCAGGGTTGAAGTCCAGCATCATCCGCAAAAGGTTCGCATCTATGAAGAGGGTCAACTGATTGCCACCCACCCGGTATTGGAAGGCAAGAACCAGCGTCAGGTTGACCCACGTCATCGTAAAGCCCTTCCACGGACAACACAGCGCCGCCGTGGCGGGAAAGAGCCAGCCAAACACAGCGGTGTAAGTCAACGCCCACTGGAGTTCTATGAAGCCGTAGGCCAGCGACTTGCCAGGGCGGGAGGCAAGCCATGAGTTCTCTTAGTAAACGTATTCAGTCTTCACTGGTGGGCTTGAAAATGCCTCGGGCATTGGAGGTACTCGACCACACGCTCAGCCAGCTGGAACAAGGCGAGCTCACAGCACTGGAGGCTTTAGACAGCCTGCTCAATGAAGAGTATTCAACGCGCGAAGGCCGCCGCATTGGTGTCGCTCTGACAACAGCCCGTCTTACACCCATCAAAACACTGGAAAGCTTTGACTTCACATTCCAGCCCTCACTGGACCGGGAGCGCATCATGGCTCTGGCGGAGCTGGAGTTTATCAGCCGCAATGAAGTGCTTCACTTTCTGGGACCTCCTGGAACCGGGAAGAGCCACCTGGCAACTGCTTTGGGAGTTGCTGCCGTTAAAGCGGGAAAGCGCGTCTATCGCATCGCCTTAGCTGACCTGATTGAAGCCTTGGCAAAAGCTGAAAGAGAAGGCCGGCTGACGGAGAAACTGCGTTTCTTTGCACGAACCTCTCTGTTGATCGTCGATGAGATTGGCTATCTGCCAATCACCACAGGAGGGGCAAACCTGTTCTTCCAACTCGTCAATGCCCGTTATGAAAAGGGCTCGATGATCCTTACGTCAAACCGTGGCTTTGCAGAATGGGGAGAGATCTTTGGCGATCGTGTTGTTGCAACCGCTCTTCTCGACAGACTGTTACATCATGCCGTCGTCATTCACATCGAAGGCGCAAGCTACCGCTTGCGCGGCCATGCGGACCTTATTCCAGAGCATATAAGAGCCAACGCATCAATAAATCCACCACCACCACCCAAACGTCGCGGAAGACCACCTAAAAAGGAGAACTAGACCTAAAAAAAGGCTGGTCACCAAACCTCAAACTGGGGAAATTTGGTCCAGCACTTTTGGGGAAATTTGACCCAGCATTGACA
>NZ_LCWX01000003.1:0-209 GCF_001431305.1 Pseudovibrio sp. POLY-S9 | reverse complement strand
GGCAGAACATCCATCGACATCAGTTCCATCGATGCATCATCTGACAGTGACAGCTACAGTGTCGGCGGCTACGCCAGTGCCAATCCGATCGACAACGTCAAACTGCGCGGAGGTGTTGCCGGTACATGGTACAACATTGCAACTGATCGCGATGTAAGCCTCTTCCCGGAAGAAACACTGTCATCTGACCAGTTCGCCGGTTCTGTGCA
>NZ_LCWX01000002.1:0-9943 GCF_001431305.1 Pseudovibrio sp. POLY-S9 | reverse complement strand
ATTTTGCAGTGAAACTGAGTAGATTTGCTTATTATTGTTCCTGAACAGCTTCGTCACGGGTTTAGCCGTCGTGACTTTCAACTTGTCATCACGGGAGATAACACGATCTCCAACCTTGATGTCTTCGATGTTTTTATAGCCGTTGACGGTAAGAACTGGTGTTCCGGCAATAAAGCAAAGAGCTGGTCCAGAAGCGACACCAGAAACAGAACGAGGTAGTTTATGATAACTCAGTTTTCCAGCATGTTTCAGGATAGCGTATCCACCTACAGCTATCTCAAGAACGGCTGCTCCTGTTTCGATGTTGCTGCGCATTTGAGCGGCTTCTTCTGCGCTCAAACCACCTGCGATCAGGAGCTGCTCCATGGCAGACACAACTTCAGGATCACCAGTCCAGGCTTGCTGCACCCCTTCTACAGTTCTGTTAACTGCGACGGTTCCTGAAGCTAGTGCTGCAACACACGCCAATGTTCCCGCTCCAGAACCACATATTCCAACAACTGCTGCTATCTCTGTGGCACCTATGGCGATTTGCCAACGCCCGTTACTTTGAACGATTGAACCAATCAGCTCTCGACTTGCCTCTTCTGAAGTGAGTTTGCCGGACTGCATCTTCTGATAGGCTTCGAGAATGAACAAATCGAGATTCTGAGTTGCGTTTGTGCCAGTCAATAGCGTTGCCGGATCAACGTTGAACTCTGGATTGCCAATGCGTCCTGCAACCGCACCTACCTCAATAATACGATCCCACTGAAGATAGTTTTCAATCTCATAGAGGATCGCGCTACACTGAGCGCTTGGGCCCTGACTACAGATATCATGGGCAGCAAGAGTTTGGTTCTTTGACACCTCTCGCCAGTCATCAAGTTGCTGGTTGAGCGCTGCAATTTCCTCGTCAGAGCAATTTGCACTCAACGCGCCGCAAGCCAGTTTCTTGCGCATTAGTTCTTCGACTATCGCAATCTGTTCATGATTAAGATAGTTGTTTTCGTGCAGTGATGCACCAATGTCGCCACCGAGCTGAGCATCGTCTACATCCGCTCCGCGCAGCAGCAAGGCAGCCGTGGTGATGAGGCGTTGCAGTTCAATTTGCTGGTCTGCACTTAAGTTCAATCCACCAATGGTGGAGCTGGTTAGTTCGGCAACCGTGGCGGCAAGCGCCCCGTCTACAAACTCACCACCAGAAAGCTCAGCAGCGAGCCCGCCAAAGGCAGCATGTGCGATGATTTTCTCAAGGGAGCCCTCTTCGAGTTCGTAATCTACAGCAATGTTACCAATTTCATTTTGAATGGCAGCCAGACCAGACATGACCATGGCTCGCGACCAACCCTGGATCAACTCATCCTCTAGTTTGCCGCCATTGATAGCTGTGCTAACGGCAGCGCCAACTGTTGCATTGATCAGGCTGGTTTGCAGCTTATGCGTGAAGATTTCGAGTGAGGTTGCTGTCTCTGGATTGAACTTATCCAATCCTGCAACTTTTGTCAGGCCAGCGCTAACCCCGGCAGTGACCATTGTAGTCGCAAGTGAGCGCAGCGCCTCATCGGATCCGAGTTCGTCAAGAACGTTCCCGATATCACCCTTGTTATTGATAAGAGAAACAGTTGCACGTGAGGCAAGAGACTTCATGCCAGCAGCAAGGGCTGCTTCGAGGGCAACCGCAGCTGCAGACCCTTCTGCAATACCCAAGGCTGAAACAACTGCACCTGCAGCCGTTCCTGCTGCGCCAGCAGTGGCAAGAGTTACGGCCAGTGCAATCAAGGCCGCAGCTGGTGCTGTCAGCCCCTCCTGTTTATAGTCCCAGTTCTCCAGAGCGGCCTGAACAGCATCCCATTGAACCCGGTTGTCGTCGCGAAGCTGCGCCATCCAGGCGAGTTCAGGTGACTTGGCAAAGGCGTCAAGCGCTGCATTGAGGTCACCATTGTCTTCATATTCAACGGTAATACCATCACCCGCAGTGAAGGTGATTGTACCGCCTGCCAAAAGCTCATTGTGGATGATGTTTTCTGTCAGTGAGCCGTAATTCTTTGCAACAAACCACAGGCCATTGTCCGTGTAGGTCTTGGTGTCCTCAAACTCCACTTCCTTGGCCACACCCATGGTAATAGAGCCGTTTTCCGCGGACAGGTTGATGTCTTCGCCTGCGGTCAGCTGTGCACCAGCCACATAGATGTCACCGTTTTCGGCGACGAGCTCCAGATCTTTGTCTGCCTCCAGCTTGGAGGGATCAATCTTGGTGGTGTCTGTCACCCGCTCATAGTCATCACGGAAGTAACCGAAGAGGCCTGATTTCTTGCGAATGATTTTTTTATAGGTGCGATCTGTGTCCGGCAGGATCACCAGAGAGTTGCCGGCAGACAGATGCAACTGATCTTTCGAAAGAACCGATGCGCCCTTGACGAGAATGTTGTTGCCTGCGTTGATCGCTACGTTGTTACCATCAATGACACCGCGGACCTTTCCGAACTCATTGTATTCGGTGCTGTTTTCGATCTCACCGCTGTCGATCGCTCCAAACAGGCGGGACTTAGTCTTCTTATAATAATCGAGGTGCTTAAGTTCTTCAGAGGCCGTTTGCAGGCGAATGTCATTGCCCGCATCTAGCTTGATGCTGCCTTCGGCCTGAATGAGGGCGCCCTTGTTGGAGATATCATGCCCGGCTTTGAGCTGAACCGGTCCATCTGCGGCAGTAATGGTACTGGTTTTTAAGACACCTTCTTCGTCAAACTTCTTTTTGTGAATGTAAGCCCGATAGAACCCCCATTTATCACCGCGCTTATCAGTGTCCTGCCAATCCTTTGTGGTGTATTTTCCGGTCGCCGCGTCATTGAGAATGTCATTGCCAGCCTGAAGATAGACAAACTCGTCTGCTGTCAGTTCAGAGCCGATATTTTTTAGATCGCGGCCAGCATAAAGCGACAAGCCTTTACCGGCCTTGAGAGATGCCTCTTCAAAGGTAAAGCCTTCCTTGCCGCAGGCTGCGCCCAGGCAATCATGGTCCTCTTGTGTAAGTGTGAATGTTTCTTTCGTCGCCTCATTGATAATGTCGCGACCTGCAAAAATAGAAAGGGGACCTCCTACAGAAAGGGCCCCACCAGTGTTGGCGAAATCATTTTCAGCAATAAGTGTAGCATTGCTTTTATTCAACGCCAAAGATGCGTTACTAATTACAATGTCATATTGCGATGAAATAGATAGTTGGGAAGTATTAATATTAATAATATTGGGTACTTCATAATTGTCATTTAACTTAGTCTTTTTCGTGTACTCTTTCGTACTGCCTTGTAATATATCACCCTCTATAGAAAGTAGTTTAAAATCTTCTTTAATGTCCTCGGTTAGGTAGATATCTGCAAATTCACTATCTTGAAGTTCGATGGTTCTTTCGGTGCTCAATAAGAGCTCGCCTTCAGAAGAAAGATCTGCTGGCGAAATTCTCAGATCGCCATCTGCGTGAATGGATAAATTACCAGCACTGGAACTGATACTGGTCTCTTTTTGGATTAGAAAATCTCTTTGAGAATCGGTAATTACATTCCAAGTCGGAATTATTTGACTTGGCGGGTTCTCTGTATAGACCTCTGAATGGCTCTTTATTGAATATTTGTCAAACGCTGACGCAATCTCAACATCGCCCTGAGCCGATATCGAAATGTCGTTGTTGGCGGTAATGTTGGCTCCCAGGGTTGCAAATTTACCGCTACTTTTGAGAGCCATACCTTTACCAGCTGACAGAACCGCCTGCTCAAGTATGGCGCCTTGCTTGCCGCAGGTCTCTTCCGTGCAGTCATGCTCGGCGGTCAGGGTAACGTTCTTTCGCTTGGCTGTGTTGGTGATATTGCCACCGGTTGTTACTTTCAGCTCCCCGGCAACTCGGAACACAGCGGTATTAGCAAAATCACCGGCAACATTGATGTTCAGATCACCGTCAAAGTTTACATCAGATTTCCGCGCTCCCGTTTCACCTGCGACAATTTCAATCTGCCCAGACTGAATTGTGGTTTGGCCTGCGTCAATGAACAGTTTGGCCGCATTGAGCTGGGCTACACCTGTTGCTGTAATCTGAGCTGCAAGTGCTGTCGCTGTATTGGCAAGATCGAGATTGCCCTTGCTGTGAACCCCAAGACTGGCAGAACTTTTGATTGCATTATCCAGTTTTACGCCCAGTCCGCTTTCATTGCCTATGATGCGGATATTACTGCCTTCCATGGCACCAAAACTGGTGGCGCTGACGGCGTATTCACTGCTGCGAGCTTGCGTGCTTGGCGCTGTCGCAGATTGCTGGCTACCGTGCTGGTAGAGCTGCGCTCCACCAGAAGCGGTGATATTGCCACCTGCCTTGACAGTGCCATCAACAACCACGTGTCGGCCCACCAGAGCCACATTGCCACCGGTGTTAGTAAGGCCGCCGCGGCCGACCTTCACCTGACCTTTGCTGACCCGCAAGGCCACATCAGCACCGTTGATTTCAACTGCACCACTGGAAAGTGTTGCCGTGCCGGTGTTGATGAATGAACAGCCGTTACAGGTAATGCCGTTCTGGTTGGCGATGATCACATCGGCCTTTTGACCAAACACTTCCAGGGTGCCCGCCAGTGAGCTGGCCGAGCCATTGACTTCATTGACAATGGTAGACGCGCTTCCGGATGTGGTCAGGTTTGGGTTGGCCTGAACCGTTCCGCCGGTCTGAGACGTACCGGAACTGATAGCGTTGTTAAAGATCGCACCTGCTGTCGCATTCAGGCTCTGATACTTGTTGTGTGAGACACCAGCATTGGGTGCGACAATGTTGATCGTCGGTTTGCCGCCTCCGGAGGTTGTTATGCCTGGCTGATAGCTTCTTGGCGCAGAAGGGTTCGGTACGATCCCCTGTCCGTAAGAAATCACCGGATGCATGATCATCATGACCGAAGCGAAGCCGGTGAGGGTGTGACCAAGGAACGACGCAGCGCGGATAAACATAGGCAAACCTAAACTTGAATCAAAGAACCGAGTATTTGTTACCTATCCTCAACTCGAAATTGCAACGATAAATGTAGGATCGTTGCATCTTATGAAGAGAAATTTACACCTAGAAAAGTTTTGCGCTCACTGTCAGGCCAAGCTGATAATGGTTATCTTCCAGACGCTTTGATCGGAACACCGGCGTTGCAGCATAAAAACTCAACGCCAGATCATTGTAGCGGGTGCTCAGGCTCACGCCCGCTGACAGACCATAATCCGTTTGAGCACTAGCTATGTTGCGCACTACGCCGCCTTCTGCAAACAGGGACGGCCTTGTGGTGATCAGTACATCCTGTAGCGCTTTGCCAAACTGGCTTTTCCAGTCCAGATCTTCAGGACCAAGTGGGTTGGCTATGCTCAGTTCAATAGTACCAGTCATGCCTTGCTCACCACTGACGCTGAGCCCGCCGAGGCCGCGCATGCTGGCAATCCCACCGAGCGACAACTGATCCCTGGAAAATAATGGCGAACTGGCATATTGGCCCCGCAGATGGGCAAACAGCGCCAGGTTTTTATTCAGACCTTTGCGGTACACCGCCTGGGCATCGAAGATAGCGAACTCACGATGGACAGCGCCTGGGCTTTTACCAGCAAATTCGAGCTGATGGCCAACTTTAGCTCCTGCCTCTAAAAGCAGATAAGAACCACTGGCAAAGAACTCGCTGGCAACGCCTGTCCTAAAGCCGACCAGCTCCTGAGCGTTGAGCTCACTGGTGTTGATGAACCGGCGAAGCTTGGAATAATCCGCTTGCGTCTTGACATAAAGCTTGCGTGTTGCTGAGCGCTTCACCAATCTGTCTACGGACAAGGAGGCGGCAAGCGTGGGAGAATACAGCAAGCTGGAACTGGTTAGCACTTGTGCATTGTCGCTGTAGCTTAACGACGCTGAGGTATCCCAGTAGCCATAAGGAACCCGCAGGCTGGCAGACAATGAGTTAGATGAGTTGCTACCCGAATAACCAACAAACCACGCTTCGTTGAGCCCGAGCAGATCATCCTGCTCAAACAGCACATCAACTGTTTTGTTGGTAAAGCCCAGACTGCGGTCATAATTGGTACGCACCGTCAGCCGGGTTTCATCTTCGATCTGGTTTACAAGACGTAACTGCGAGCCGCCGATCTGTTGACCAGGTGCAATATCAAGCTGCACATTGGCAGAGGCCAATTTATTCATCTGGTCCACGCCCTGCTCAATGTCACGGAGTTGGAGCAGCTCTCCCTGTTTAATCGGCAGGGCCAGCTTGATTTTGCGTTTTGGTCCGTCCGTTAAGACCTCACCACGCACCTCAGCGTAGGCAATGTCTTCAACAATCCCTTCGACCACAACCACATGGAGCTTGCGGCTTTTAATGTCCTGATCGGGCAGATAAGCCCGGCTGGTGATCAGGCCTTTCGCTACATAAGCCTGCGAGATCGTCACCAGCAGATTGTCAATATCTGCCAATCCCATACAGGAATTGGCATAGGGAGCAATCAGTCGTTCGACCCCCTGTTTAGACAGTTGCGTGGCACCCTCAACGTTGATCGCATCGATAGGAAAACAGGGGGCTCCGGACACGTGTGGCTGCAAGTCCGGCGTGGCGCCAAGCTTAACGCCTTCCTCAGCTTCATTGGCCCGTGTGCGGATCTGCTGCTCCTCGCGCTCGCGCAGCAGCCGGTCCGGCTGGTTTTCTGCAAACTGAGCAAGTGCTGAGCCTGTAAACGTGGTTAGGATGGCACAGCCCAGCAAGCATATTGCAGACTGGGCAAGGCGCGTTTTGAGATTGCAGCTCATCTTAAAGCACCTCACCAAGCCAGCCAATGTCTGCCCGGGTCGGATCAAGCGCTATGCGATCACTGGTGATACGAACCACATTATCCGGCCATTCCACGCCTTGATCGCCAAATACGTTTGTGTCTTCAAGTGTAAGAACACCACCTGAGACAAACCGGATCTTGCCTTTACTGCTGAACACAAGGGCCTGTTGCTGTTGGTGCAAGGTCACAGGCGATGCGCCGGCAAACATATTGTGCGGCCCGCCAGGAAGATTGAAGTATTCGACATAATTGATGGGCTGAAAGGTGATCTCAGGCGCGCTGATCTGAATACCTTCCGCACCGTTTAAAACACCTGCGCGAGATAAAAAATGTTCAGTTGCTGTGATCTTAAGCATCCCGGTTGCGCTCACCTGGCCACCGTCAAACGTAAGCGAGGACTTTGCCTTAGTCCGACAGATAAACCAGAGGCAGGATTGCTTAAACCGGGCACTTCCCAACTGGCGGGCAGAGTTTTCAACTCCTCCGGCGGTGAGAGTTACATCGGCACCATTAATCTGGCCGCCGATGTTGCGGATCTGATTGGCCTGCAGACTTACATCGCCAAGGCCAATGATCTGGCCGATTTCCCGGCCCGCTGCATATGTGCCATGGTCTTGCCAGCGCTTTTGGGAACTCACGAACAGTTTTGAACCACGGGAAGTTTCTCTTTGCTCTGAGACGGACCGAGTGCCTTTTAACAGGTTTGCAATCTGGCCGTTCTCAGCGCTTAAAGAAATGTCATTATTGGAAAGTAACCGACCACTGTCGTTGCGAATGTCACCACCAGCGTTCACATAAAGTTGCCCGTTCTTGGCAAACACAGCACCAATACTGGTTTCAGAAATCGTGGCGTTCAGAACATCTCCACCAGCATCAATTGACACAGTGCCATTTGCGTTCAGGTCGCCAAAGGTCTGACTTTCACCTTCAATCAATCCGCCGTAATTGGCAAAATCACCGCTGACCTTGAAACTGAGCCCTGCTGTTTTGGAGGTCAGTTGCGAGCGAAAATCACTGCTGCTGGCAAGGGTGAAACTTGCCCCCTCATAACTTTGTCCAAGATCTGCTGCTACAATTGTCTGGCTCAAGCTTATGGCACCAGTTGCCAGAACACTGAGACGCTCCCGGGTGGACAAGGTAAGATCCTTGCCAGAAATGCTACCAGCTGCAAGGATCAGCTCTTTCTCACTTTCAACCGTAGTACCAGTAAGCTCTAACCGGTTTGTCGCTTTGAGCTCGGTGTAGCTGCCAGAGCTGCGAAGCTGTCCATTGCTGATTGTGGTTTGCTCTCCAAGAAGCGATAAGGCACCACCACTGGCAATGCCAAAGCTGGACTGATGCGCACCTTCAAGCTCTGCCTGCGAGATCGAAAGGTCTTTTCCGGCGTGCAACCAAACAGCCTCCTCCGTTGAGCTTATCCTGGCTTTGCCTTGTTCTTGACCGGCAACTTCAATGTCCCGGGCAGTCACAATAACGCTTTTTTGTGCCTCAACAGTCCCTGTTGTTGAGATCTTGCCATCTGCACTTAAGATGAAGTGGCCGGCTCTTGCCAGCCCGCTGCCCGCCATGTTGACTGCAGCTCCAGAACCATCGGCACTTACCGTAATCTGGCCACCAGACAAATGCGCCCCTGCAGAGATCAACAGTCGTACATCTGTCGCATCAGCCTTTTTATGGTGTGACAACCAGTTTTCAGTACTGGCATCAACGTCAACCTGTCCCAAAGCTGATTTTACGGTTAAAGCGCCAGGGCCTGCATCTATGTCTCCTGAAATGGAAACGCGTTTTGCAATCAAAGCCAGCGCATCGAGTGCTCCGGTTAAGCCTTCTGGACCAACTTCAATATCGGTATCACTGAGGTTAAAACGCCACTTGGTACCCAAAGCCCCGGCACTTGCCCCGCCAAGGATCAACGCGCGTCCTGTATTGACAAATCCGCCACCGTTCACCGTGACCCCGTTGGGATTGGCAAGTATCACATCTGCCTTTGCGCCTAAGACCTCAATCTGCCCTTCAATCAGAGACCGGTTCTGCGAGGTGACCTCATTGATGATCGTGCGCGCACCAACGCCGGTGTTATCAAGCTCAGCGCCAACCTTTGGAACATTGAAGTCGCTATAAGTGTTATGGGAGTAGCCATTCCCATCTGCGGGAGCAATGTCCACGTGCAGTTTGCCGCCGCTGCCTACGCTCACAGATGTGGCTGTCTTCCCATCAATGCTGATGGATCCCGCCAGGGATACAGAACAGCCGGACAGCAGGGCAGCGGTTGTCAAAAGCCATTTCCGCAAAGTCATGAAGTGCACCAAACCGGGTAAATCTAGAAATATGCGCTTGTAATAATTACCTAGCAGCGCAATTCATAGGAAAACCTGCCTCTAATAACCACCTTTTTCTGAAGGACAGTTCGTGCGCTCTTTTTTCCAACATAGCTTTAGTCGATTGCAATCAACTCCGTATTTGATTGCTCTGATGCTGCTTTGTACGTCCGCAACAGCGAAAGAAGTAACTACCGAACCAGCTGGCCCGCAAAGTGACTGGCAGATTTTATGTGAGGCAGTCACTGAAACCGCAGGTAACGGGCAGAATTGCCGAATGTCACAAACGCTGATGGATGGGGAGCAAAAAAGATCTCTGCTGGTCGCGCGCGTATTCGCTGGAAAACAACCCTCGCTGCTCGTGCAGGCCCCGCTTCAGGTGTTTTTAAAGGCCGGAGTTGTCGTACAGGTGGATAAAGGAAAGAGTTACGCATTTGCCTATGAGTTTTGTAACCTTGATGGCTGCTACGCTGGTATTCCGCTGCCGAAGTCTCTTCTGAATAGCTTCAAGCGTGGGAAAACCGCAATCTTCAGCATCAGGGATATTCAGGGCAATCAAGCAAGTTTCGATATCTCCCTAAAGGGGTTCACAAAAACCTTCAAAGAGCTCAGAAGCAAAAACTAATGCAGAAACAATAAGCTGCTATCAATGTCACGTCAGAAAAACAATGGATGTTTGCGAGGACTGTGCCTGCTCTTCTGCCATTCGCACTTAAAGTGGGTCGGGACTTATGATTGCAGGCTGGTCGGTAGAGTCGGGGAGAGACGCGCCCTGCGGTAGATGAGGGGAGTAGCTGTTGACCGGCTGCTTTCGCACACTGCCG
>NZ_LCWX01000001.1:0-10207 GCF_001431305.1 Pseudovibrio sp. POLY-S9 | reverse complement strand
AATGCTGCATACAGAGGCCGGACACACGTAGGAACTCGACCGCATTCACTCAATCTGACGAAAAACCGCTTGCATTTCCAGGGGCGTCCACACATGCATGTGTGGGCGCCCAGGAGATGTCAGCAGTTCATCGTCAGATTGAGTGAAAGAAGTCCAATTCCTACTGCGCATCCTGCAAACAATGGCGCAGACCTAAAGCCAGATGAGCGTTGCGACTGAAAGCAAATGCGTTTCGGCCAACATGTAACTCTATTTTATGGCAGATATCTCATATCAGCTGGGTTGCACTGCTAGAGGTGCTTGTCAGTATGAAAGCTCGTTACTCTCCCACAACTGATCTATCTACGAAATCTGGCTTAGCAGTCACCATAACTAGCAACTTCGTTTATCCCCTTTGTCGAACTTGTTCGGCCTTGATGTACGACAAATGACTTGCCGCTCCCCCCTTAAAGTTACTAACGTATAGGAAGCTTTGATTGCATCCATTGAAGGTGGGAAATGTCTGTACCTGTAACTCAAACTGCAAATCAAAAACTGCGAGATCTTATTGATGCCGGTGTTCTGGAACCTGATCGCTTAATGGCAGAAATGGCATTGGCTGATCGACAAGATCCGCTGCAATGGCGCGGATCCTTCCAACATCGCGTTATAAATCCTATTGCCAGGCTCTTGGGGCGCAACGTGGGCAGCATCGAGGGCGCTAAAGATCGGGAACGCTGGCGGAAGGTTAAAAACTTCGTCCATGACAACCCCGGAACGACCAACTGGCCAGGATTTGATAAGTTCCAGCATTTCATTGTCGGAGCAGAAATCACGGCATTAACCCAGGGCTTGTTTGGCCGGCAGGCTGGATTGGCAGCTGGAGTTGCAGGAGAGGCTTATGACCAGGTCAAGCGGTACTCCAATATATTTCTTGACAGTATAAGCGCTGGTGGACACCTCAAGCCGCATCAGGTCGGTTTTGACCCCGTCGATGCGGAGTTCACGATGCAAGGTGCTGCCTTCGCCCAGATCTCATCTAAAATGCCGGAAAAGGGAATGGGCTCATTCACCGGGGCACTCGACCGGTTCGGAGTTTCAACATTCTTCGAACAGCAAACAAGCCAACAAAACCCAACTCTTGCCCAGAATGTGTTTGATAGCATAGCCGACTGGTTCGACTATACTGAACGATATGCCAGCATGGAGCTTCCCACTGAACTGCTTGATCAGTGGGAGCAGAACGCTGCCGAAATGAAACGCCGCCATGGTCAAGCCACCTTAGGGATCAACATTTCCGGAGAGAGCGCGATCGATGCTAACAGCGTCACGTTCTCGAACGAGCAGGTCGAACACTGGTCCTTATTTGATGAGGGCACTCAGTTAGAGTTCGATCTGACCGACCTTGATTGGGGGCACGAAAGCGACCTGGCCAATGGCAAACTGGGCCAGACCTTGGGCGCTGAACTGTCAGCTAAGCTCTCCCGCGATGAAGTTTTCAAAATTCGAAACACCGCAATTCAAGAACAGCATTCCTTCTTCCGTGGGCTCAGCAATATCTTTGATGCTTTTGGCATGCAATCGGAAGCAACTGCCAAGATGTTTCAGGCCATTGAGTTGATTGGCATGATCCGCTCGACAACTATCGCCCTTCAATTCTCTCAAATCGGCGCGATGTCTGCGTTTGCTGCCTATACAAGCGTACTTTCGGCCGCGGCTTCACTTTTTTCTTCAAGCAAGCCTGACCCAGTTGCCAAGGCACTCGAACAAATCATGAAGTCTTTAAGCGAAGTCTATGGCGAAGTTCGAAAAATCCGCCGGGAAATGCATCAACGCTTCGACCGCCTGGACGATCATCTCACAGACATCTCCATCCAGCTTGGCCTACTTCAACGACAAACTGCCATTTCCGCCACACAGCAGCGCAGGATCCTGCGACGGGTCGAGGAAATTCTGAGACGAGATTTACGCAACATCCTCGAGGGCCAGCGGGCTATACGGCGCGATATTATCAATCTCGCCGAGGGCAGCGTTCTTGGTGAAGTTGATAAGTTGATCATCGAACGTCAAAGAGATGGCGCAGACGATTACGACGCCAATACATATCGCGAACGCGGACCACGAAACCTATTGCCTTGGATCAATAGAAATGGACGCATCGTTAGTCGTTTCTACCTTGAACAGGATCGCAGCACACCAACAAACGCGGTTTCGCTAGCAGCCAGCACAAACTATCGTGGACGTGATCATTGGCCGGACGGACGCCCGCTAAATCCTAGCTTTGTAAGTTTTTTTACATTGGATGCTACCGATACGGTAACACCAACAATCCTTGCGCCAGAAGTATTCCAGATGTGCGCTTTATCGTATCGCAACCTTGTCTTGCTTTTCCCTGAGTTTCACTATCCCCTGCCCGGTGCAGCCTCCAGCGCAGTGAATACCGAAGCCGACCTTATCGAATTGATCGGTAACGGAAGAGAGATCATTCGCTACCGAACAGCGATCTTTGATCTTCGCTACAACTTGGGACAAGCTGAAGTCGACGTAGATTACGCCATTGCTCTCTTTGATATTTTGCTGCGCATCTCGAACGAAATCCGGTCAGAAATCACACGGCTGCATATGCATATCGTCACTGAACGAAGTGGGGAAATGAATGGATTTGATCCCTTCCTTCTTGGTCCAGTTAGCGAGATAGCCTTGCCGGGCAAACCGGCTGACAATAGTTCTCGCGATGCAACGTTAGCGCTATATGGTGCAACCGCACCTTTGGAACCGTTGCGCGACGCCATCAGGGGTGTTGCTGGGTCTGGAAAAACGGAATACAAGCAAGCGTTCTCATCGGTCCAACATCACTTTGAGGCTCCAGATCGCCAGACGAAAGTTGACACAGTGCGCAACGCCGCACAGCTCCCTGTCCTTCAACTCCAGCGCTTACATCAAAGGTTGAGCGAGTTCCAAGCAATGCCAACCGGCTACGATGGCCCGCGTCCGCAATATATCCAGATCCCCATCGCATGGTTTGAACGTCTTCCAACAACTTACGTACTGATGCTACTCTCAGGTCAACTGACCTTGCAGGCCGAATACGATCCTTCGCAGTTGAAAGAGCATTGGTATGAGCCTGACTTTCCAGTTCAATGGGGCAATGTAAAGTACCACGCACGGATAGAAAGGAATAGCTGGACTCCTCCCAATGGCCCAGTAAGCAGAGCATGGAATGGCGAGTACATGCGTAATGGTAGATCAATAAACAGCCGTTGGGCCAAACAAGAATTAAGCGGAACCATAGCCATCAAACTTGTCCTTACCAACCTTGAGGGGGCAACGGTTCTATCATCCGCACTTTCTTTCGCCCTAGCTAGGCAAGAGTTCAAGATTGAGGCCGACTACCTTAGCGGAACAATCAACCATCACTATGATCGTGATGTGCCGCGACTTGCGGGTTTATTTGCGGAAAAAGTCACTAAGCATCTGGAAAACACATCGATAGAAGACTTCCGACAAATGATTGAAGCAACGCCTGACAGCATCAATCATGACTCTGCCTATCAATCCAAACGAAACGCTCTGATCAGTGACTTAGCCGAGGAAATCATCAACAGCCCTGAAATCGAAGATCTTCTGGATGAAGCCGATAGCATCTTTCACATGATAGATGATGGCCTTCTGCCGTTCATCGATCCTATGGATCCTGATGGTGCGTCTCTCATTCAAACCTATCTTGAGGCGCGCGGGCGGTTTACCAAGAAAGGCCTTAGGAATACGCTCTTGTCATTGAACGCTAGCATCAAAAATGGCGAGGGTCCGGTAGATGACATGTACAAGGACGTATTCCAATATGGCCTTGGTGGTGGTGCAATGGATGAAGTCGGTGCAGCTGCCTGGCAAGCGATAGCCGCACCTTTAGCAGCTCTTTCGTCAGTGCGTGGCGAAGGAACATCTGTAGAAGTGTACAACGATGAAACTTTCGAAACCATCCAGATGCTTGAGGAACTCCGTCAATTGAACAAGGCGATGATCGCACGGGCTAACATCCAAAGCTGACGTCGCTTTGCTCCTTGTAGGAGAGGAAAAAAGTCTCAGGAATCCTGAGACTTTTCGAGCCTCTTAACGGACGTTAGCCGGAGCGCAATCGTTCGCAGATGCTGTAAAACTGCTGGCTAATCTTTGTTGCCATTCGGCTTATTATGGATCAGCTTCAGCCTGAGCGAGACATTAACATAGGACTGATCTGATCAGCTTGACACTGATGGCCACTTCTTTCTCATTCTTTGCTGTGTGGCTCAATTATTTCAAGCTGCCGAATTAACTGTCGATTTAGCTCTTCACTGTCCGTCGTCAAAGATAGTTGGACAAAATTGGCTTTCGATTAGTGGAGTGTCTGGCCCAATTGCGTGTTGATGTTAAGCGGCTTGTGCGTGGTAGCGCAAGCGTCGGTTTTGAATAGTTCTGCGTTTAATCATTTGCCTGTGTTGCTGGATCTTTTTATCCCTCCCGCAATAGGCGTCGGCTGGCGTCACATTGCCAATACTCTCGTGATAGCGGTGATTGTTGTAGTAATCGACAAAGTGGCCGATCTGTGCTTCCAAGTCCTCTGACATGTAATAGTTTTCGAGCAGAATGCGGTTCTTCATGGTCTGGTGCCAGCGCTCGATCTTACCTTGGGTTTGCGGATGATACGGCGCTCCGCGCACATGCTTCATGCCCTTTGTCTCCAGCCAATCGGCCAAATCCGACGACACGTAAGAGCTGCCATTGTCAGAAAGTAGGCGTGGACGATGCAGCACGGTGGGTTGTTCACAGCCCGAGGCATCGAGTGCCAGTTGAAGGGTGTCGGTGACATCCTTGGCTTTCATCGTGGTGCACAGCTTCCAGGCAATGATGTAGCGGGAATAGTCGTCGAGCACGGTTGAGAGATAAAACCAACCCCAGCCGATGATCTTGAAATAGGTAAAATCAGTTTGCCACTGCTGGTTCGGTGCTGTGGTCTTATCCTTGAACTCATCAGCAGCCTTGATGATCACATAGGCTGGAGATGTAATCAGGTCCTGCGCCTTCAGCAGCCTGTAAACAGAAGCCTCTGAAACAAAATAGCCTTTCGTGTCTATAAAGTGAACCGCGAGCTCTCGTGGTGATAGATCTGGTTCTTCTAGCGCCAGTTCAATAATCTGCTCTCTGATCTCATCGGGAATACGGTTCTCCAGATCTTGGCGGGACGTGAAACTCTGTCCTCCAACGCTTCAACACCGCCTTCCAGATAGCGATCATACCAAACATAGAACGTTGAGCGTGGAATACTCAGCAGCTCCAACGTGCGCTTGATTGGCTGATGTGATCCTTCAATCAGCCGGATAATCTCCAACTTCTCGTGAGCGGGGTACCTCATTCGTCGTCTCCCCCATCCTCGAGAACGCTTTTTTTAAGAAGCCGCAGTTCCAGAGCCTGCTCGGCGACAACTTCCTTAAGGTCTTGCGCCGGATATCTTTAACCGCCTTCTCAGCTGCAGCGCTGGCGGTCCGTGTGTTGTGCCCCATTGTTCACTCCTAATCTCATGATCATGAGCCAAAACACTCCCTTATTCAAATTAACCGATCTGTCCATAAGGCTTCGATGGGGAACAGTCTCTGATCTCAAACCAATTCAGATGCCGAATATGGATATGGAAGAGCTGTTTGAGGCCCGTAAAAGCTTTAGTGAAGAGCAACGGATCGATGTTCTGCTGCGCTCCACTGGGATGGAGCCATCCAATTTCGAAGAGCGAGCCAAATGGCACCTGCTTGCCCGTCTAATTCCGTTCGTTGAAAACAACTATAATGTTTGCGAACTCGGACCTCGTGGTACCGGCAAGAGCCACGTTTACAAGGAATGCAGTCCCAACAGTATTTTGATTTCGGGCGGTCAAACTACAGTTGCCAACCTGTTTTATAACCTTGGTAGTCGCACCGTTGGTCTGGTAGGCATGTGGGATATTGTTGCTTTTGACGAGGTTGCCGGCATTACCTTCAAAGACAAAGACGGCATCCAGATCATGAAGGATTTCATGGCTTCAGGCTCGTTTGCCCGCGGGCGTGATGCCATAACCGCCTCCGCTTCCATGGTGTTTGTTGGCAATATTAATCAGCCTGTCGATACCATGGTTAAAACGAGTCACCTGCTCGCTCCGTTTCCTGAAGTGATGATTGATTCAGCCTTTTTCGACCGCTTCCATGCATATATTCCCGGCTGGGAAGTGCCGAAAATGCGGCCGGAGTTCTTCACCAATCAATATGGCCTTATCACCGACTACCTAGCCGAATATATGCGCGAGATGCGCAAACAGAATTTCAGCGATGCCATTGACCGGTTCTTTAAGCTCGGCCGTGATTTGAACCAGCGTGATACTATTGCCGTAAAACGCACCACATCAGGTCTGTTGAAGCTGCTTCACCCCCACGGGGCCTATGACAAGGAAGCGGTGGCAAAATGTCTTGAATATGCTTTGGAAGCACGTCGACGCATCAAAGAACAGCTGAAAAAAATCGGTGGCATGGAATTCTATGACGTTCATTTTTCCTATATCGACCAGGAAAGCTTGGAAGAGAAGTTTATCGGCATTCCTGAACAAGGCGGCGATAAGCTGATTTCTGCTGAACAAATGAACCCTGGCGTACTTCATACCATCTCCAGAGGCAGCGGCGGTCATTTGGAACTGTTTCGTTTGGAAACCCAAACAACCGCCGGTAATGGCAAATTGACAACACCAGGTTTTGGTTCCAATTCTGCCGCCAAAGAATCTTTAAAGATCGCGTTTGATTATTTTAAAGCCAACGCTCATCGGGTTAGCGCCAATATCAGAGCGGGCGAAAGTGATTTCCATCTCCATAATGTGGAAATGCACAATACCGGCGCAAGCAAGGTTATGACCTTGGCCGGTTTTGTTGCGCTTTGTTCTGGCGTACTGCAAAAGCCCGTCCAGGCAAAAATGGTTGTCTTGGGTGATATGAGCCTTGGTGGTAGCATTGTGCCCGTTGAGAACCTATCAGAGTGTCTACAGGTAGCCTTTGACAGCGGTGCGAAACGCATATTGTTGCCTATGGCCTCGGTGGTAGATATTCCTTCAATCCCGGGTGAGCTCTTTGCCAAGTTCCAAACCAGCTTTTACGCCGATCCCACGGATGCGGTGTTTAAGGCGCTGGGTGTTGAGTAGCGTGGGCTTTTAAGCCCGGGTTTGAGAACCTATTAGGGTGCTTTCACATTAACCTGACGATGAACGCAAAAGCCTGCAGTAGACATATTTCAGGCCGGAGTTTGGGTTACGCGTTTCCATTGGACAAAAGCGTTGATGCGGTGAAGGTGGGTGTTGATCACGGAGCGTTGGTTGCGAGATGGAACGAAGAAATTCCGACAGCGGCGAATGGTTTTATACGAGACCATAATGCCGCGCTTCAGCAGCATTTCTTCCACCTCTCGCAGGCTGAGAGAGAAACGGTAATCCCCCAGTTAATTGATCGAGTTAAAATTAGAGATGTTGTTGCCTCATATTGAGGACTCACTATTGAAGAAATCTCGTTTCAGAGATTGCGCAACACTTTACCTAGGCTGTACTCAACCCTTGATGGAAACGTCCGAAGGCCCGCTCATGGCCCTCGACACTAGCAACGGCCTCTCACTTACCTGAGTTCTCGCACTTGCATCGAACTTCCGCTTTCCGCACTAAGCAACAAGCTGAAAGAGATTGACCTGTAGTTGAGAAGCAGCGCTGACTAGAAGCACCTAGATCTGGGTTGAATGGCCGGTATTGGTCAAACAAGTCTTGCTGAGCAGATGACGGAATTACATCTGGTAATTCCGTCATCTGCTCGAGCACTTCCAGTGGAGGTGTTACTCCCTGTCGTATCTGCATAACGGAGAATGCATTGTTTACGCGGTGCCGCTTTACTGAAGTTATTCAGGGTAAATGACGGTAACTCTTTGTACCCATTAATATATAGTGCGAAACATTTGCAAATCAAGAATGGTGGGCAGGGCAAAACCTTAGTATTGCTATCTCTAGCAAGGAGATACCATATGAGCAGCTGTACCAACGAGTTTACTGATCTTGGTCCGACACCAATTCTAGGGTCAAACCGTTTCAGAATTTGGTCTGAGAATGTTAGTGCATATTTCATTATTGACGTCGCGATGCCAAATCCGATGTTTTCTAAAAGTGGTCCTGTACCAGTAATGTTTGTGACCGATGGCAACATATGCTTTGGTGCTGCGTCGACCTTACTGAACTCGTTGGCGATGGAACCAGATGGGCCTCCACCACACTGCATTGTTGGCATCGGGTATGATGTTTCTGGGAGAGGTGAAAAAGCAGAACACCTAGCAATTCGCACACGTGATCTTTCCCCATGTGAGGACAAGCGATTTGAAGCCATGATGCGTCGCGCACCAGCACCGTTTACTTGGCAAGATGAAATTCTGGCAGGTGGCGCAACTTCTTTCTTAGCTTTTATTCTAGAAGAACTATCTCCATGGCTTGCTAGTCGTTTCGATTTAGATCTGACCCAAACCACGCTAACGGGTATTTCCATGGGAGGGCTATTCGTACTCAATACGGCCTTTACTCAGCCAGAAGCATTTCAACGATATGTGGCTATTAGCCCAGCCATCTGGTGGGCTGATAGCTTTCTCATTGCGCTAGAAGAGCAAACGAGTACGAAAAGGCAGAATGTCAAAATGGATATATTCATGGCTGTCGGTGAGTTTGAGGAAGCTGCTGACGCACATGCTAAAATGGTATCCAATCTCGTTAAACTGGCGAACCAGATGGATTCCCGCTCAATTTCTGGGCTAATATTGTACCACAAAATCTTAAAAGGAGAATCTCATATGAGTGTTTTCAGTCCTGCTTTTAGTCGGGCCTGTCGTGCTCTATTTGCAGGCCAAAACCGCAATGAGAGTTGGGCCAACCTTTGAAACTGGTATCAACGATCTAAATTTGCTCCTTCCCTTAGGGAAGTCATTCGGTTAATTGGGGTCGGCTAGCTAGAGAGGAAATTCAACGGAAAAATCTAACTTTCCTCTCTCTATAGTAAGTCAAACCAGAATAACCTAGAGTTGAAACATCGGGCTGCTTGGCTGTCTCCAACAGCAGGCTGAATGGCCGGTGTTGGTCAAAATTGCGGTTCGACTGTAGGCTCACACCAGCGCTGAACAAGAAAATCCTACGTTTTTCTTGTAGCCCAAGAGCAAGCCTGAACAGTGCGGGTTGAACATAAGAAAACCCGTTGCGAAAAGCATCGCAAGGTTGCTTCATGCCTCTGGTCTTTTCTTGCGGGCACTCGTCAGGATGCAGGCTCCTGATCAGAGACGCTAATATATGGCATTCTCAAGCAGCACGATTCCACTTAAAACCGCTCTTCATCCTTAGCAAACGTGACAACACGAGCTGAGATATTGCGAAGCTTCAACTCTTCGACAAAAGCCTTGCAACCCGCTTCATAGACACACCGCGATTTGTAAGGCAGTCCCAGCAACAGCGAGACTTTCCATTCTCCTGTGCTCATGGCCTCTCCTACTCCTTTGACTTTTAGAAGGCGCACGAACGGGGCATTGAGATCAGCAAACACAACATGAGCTCCACCTTCCTCAAAATAATCGCCGTTCTGTTCAACAAACTCCAGTGTGGCTTCCAATGAAGCATCCCAAGCTGCCTCCAGCACCTCAGAAAATGAGAGGACTTCAGCGCGGTTAATTGCTGTCTGCTTTGTTGGAAATGTGAGGATCTTGGCATTCATGTTGTGCTCCCTTGTGATCAAGAGACTTGAACGGCTTACAAAAACCATGATGTTCATTCCGTCTCGTTGAGGTCCGTTTCATTTCCCTTGCCAAACAAACGGGTGTGCGGGAGCTAGCGAGAAGAGAGGCTGTCCATAGTCTCCCGCAGCCCTAAGGGCGAGGAAGATTGTGGTCAGGCAAGCGACGATCTAGGTCACGTGAGGGCAAAGCCCTTAAAGCTGTCCCTCAGGTCAAAACGACAGAAAAGAATGATCAGAAGTGCTGCTTGCTGGAAGCTGGCATGTGCTGGGTGCGGCCATCGCTTGCCAGCTTCCAGCCCTTCAACAAACATGAGTGAGCTGGATTGTAAGTT
Organism: Pseudovibrio sp. POLY-S9; assembly: GCF_001431305.1. Classification (NCBI taxonomy): domain Bacteria; kingdom Pseudomonadati; phylum Pseudomonadota; class Alphaproteobacteria; order Hyphomicrobiales; family Stappiaceae; genus Pseudovibrio; species Pseudovibrio sp. POLY-S9. The sequence continues at coordinate 108 of NZ_LCWX01000001.1, read as the reverse complement.
CGAAGTGGGATCTGCTGGTCCCGTGAAGGGCTTGCAAGCCAGGGCACGCCGTTTTCATACTTTCCCAGATGAAGACTTTGGAGAGAGTGTGCGCCGTGGGATCGGCAG